>JAWLBS010000033.1:0-20378 GCA_041687575.1 Phycisphaerae bacterium
AGGGAGACGTCAGATCGGTCCAGGTGGTGCCATCATAGAGGAAGCTGTAGTAGTTGAGGTCCCAGAAGTCGTCCGACGTGTAGCTGCCGACGACGTTGGTCCCGGAGATGCCGTAGAGCCAGCTGTCCATGGCGTGGTCAGGATGCACGGACGTCCACGTTGTCCCATCATAGATGAAGCCTCGCTCTACGCCCGGGGCTGTCCCACTAAAGTCAATGTACTGACCGACGACCGCGTTCTCAAAGAGTCCACGAGCCGCAGTACCCACAGCCCATGGGAAATCCAGCGTTTGCCAATCCGTGCCGTCGTAGAGGAACCCATGCGTCTTACCGGCACTGTCCTTGTAAGAGCCCACGATGCTACTGCCAAAGATCCCCGCCGGTGTGGTTGAAACGGCTTGAGGATGCTCCAAAGCGTGCCAAGTCATCCCGTCATAGTAATACGGGTGCCTGTCGCCGGCATCGTCGTTATAGCCCCCGATGAGCCTGTCGCCGGAGATCGCCCGAATGCTGCTTCCGGACGCCCCCGGGTAGTCGACGGTTTCCCAAGCCGTGCCATCGTAGATGTAGCCATGCTGCATGCCGCTACTATCGATGTAGCCACCGACGACCTTGTCGCCGTCAACACCCGCCACGCCCGTGTGCCTAGCGCCGGGAAATTCCAGCTTCGTCCACGTCCACGTCGCTTGCGCCGGGCTGATCACCCCCGCGGCGATGACTGCCACCGACATCAGCAAGGCCCTTACGCTACGCATGTTGCTTCCTCCTGTGAACCCTGAGCCCATAAGGCCAGCCAGACCCCGCCCGCAGCACCGGCAGGTCCTTCATTTGGACCCCATGGCGCCCATGTCGAACTTCGGGCTGACTGGCACATCCATCGCCACTGCCGCCCCGGCAACAGGCGGCGCACGGTCTCGTACGGCGTGAACGGATAAGGTGTCGAGAAGCATGTGCAACGGGAGGACAAATCATCCCGACACCGTTGGCACCTTTTCACCCTCGGCCGGCTGGCCGCTTCCCGCGACGCAGCATCATCGCCACGCCGCCCAAGGCCAGCAGCGTCAGGCTGGCCGGCTCGGGGATCGTGAGCACGAACCCGTGCAGAGTATCGCTGGCGTCCCGGTAGCTGCCGACGATCGTGTTGCCGGAGATCCCGTAGGCGGATGTGCCGCCGTAGGTCCCGGAGCTGCCTGCAAGCGGGTGGCTCAAGACTGTCCAGTCTGTGCCATCATATAGAAAACTGAAATCGATCATATCGAAGTAGGGATAGTAAGACCAAGTGGCGTTGCCTATGATGTTGCCACCCGAGACATCCTCGAACGCGGTAGAGAACATCAGTCCGGAAACGCCCAGAGGGCACGTCAGGTATTGCCATGTAGTACCGTCATAGATGAATCCGGTCTGGTTATCTTCGCCAACGATGGTGCTTCCATCGATCCCGGACGGGCGGACAGATGAAGTGTATCTTAACGTAGTCCAATCTTCGCCGTCGAGAATAAATCCGTCCCCTGTTACGGGGCCTGTCTGATAGCTTCCGACAATGCGATCGCCAGAAATCCCGCGCGGGGTCGTCGTAATCGCTCCGGGATAGTCGATGGTTTGCCAGGTACCATCATAGAGGAAGCCGTGCATATTGTCCGCAGCGTCCCGGTACGTCCCGACAACGGTGTTGCCTGACACGTCGAGCGGAAGGGTCCATGCGGAGCCCGGGTAGTTGAGGGCTTCCCATGTGTCACCTGTACGGATGAAGCCATGCATATCCCCCGCGCTGCCCCCATACGCGCCAAACCCGTATGCGCCAACGATGGTGTCGCCGTCCACACCTGCGGCGAAACTCCAGTCTGCCCCCGGATAATCCAGCGTCTCCCACGTCCACGCCGCCTGCGCCGGGCTGATCACCCCCGCCGCGATGACTGCCACCGACATCAGAAAGGCTCTTATGCTACGCATGTTGCTTCCTCCTGTGAACCCTGAGCCCATAAGGCCAGCCAGGCCCCGCCCGGAGCACCGGCAGGTCTTTCCTCTGCACCCCACGGCGCCCATGTCGAACTTCGGGCTGACCGGCACATCCATAGCCACCGCCACCCGGGCAACAGGCGGCGCACAGTCTCGTACGGCGTGAACGGCGTGAACGGCGTGAACGGCGTGAACGGCGTGAACGGCGTGAACGGCGTGAACGGCGTGAACGGCGTGAACGGCGTCCCGCCAATCCACGTCAAGTTCAGGATAATCCAAGCTCGGATTCATGTCAATCGTGCGCGGCGGAAATTGTCGGTTTGAGGACCGTAGCGGGATTTCAGAACCCATAGCCAGCGACAACCGCCAGCCATCTCGTGTTACCCCGCCGTCACCAACCCCCTCAATTTCTCCGCCGTCGCCGCCTTCAGGCGGTCCGCCCGAGCGAGCACAGCGATGCGAGTGGCCGAACTGCGGAGTCCCGGGTGCCGCGATCCTGCATCCTCGCCAGGCCGCAATCGTCGTTTGACAAAGACGGGGGGAAAGGAGACACGTCTCCATTACGTCTCAACGCGGAAGTTCTTGAGGGTCGTGAATCCTCGTCAGTCCGAGCATCCTGGCAACGGTTTTGAAGGCTTGAGTCACCGACATTCTCGCAGGATCGCCCCCGCTGTGCTGCAACACGACCAGGGTCTGATCGTCCTCGGGCGCCTTGCGACCACGCCATTCCTGCACCTTGGCCAGGAGTGACCGGCCGATCTGCTCCGGGTCCGAGATCCGGATCTGCTCGGCCAGACGCAGCAATCCCGCCTCCATGAGGAGCTCACCCTGGGCGTTCGATGCCTCAATCAGGGCATCCGTATAAACGAGGATAACGTCGTCCTTCTCCAGCTTTACGGCAAATTGGTGGTAGTCTGTCGGGTCGATGATCCCGAGCGGCAGGTTCGCTACCGCCTTGAGGCGATACCTGGCTTTGGCATCGCGGATGGATGGCCCTGCGTCGGGCAAGTCTTCGTCGAGCAATTGCCACCGCATCAGACGTCTGCTGAACCAGATGGGACGAGGATGTCCCGCATTGCACACGACCAGATGGTCCGTGGGGGCAAAGTAGGTCACGAACAGGACCGTGGCAAACCGTCCCCCCTCGGCTACGCGCGGCATGTCCCGGTTGATCGCTTGCGCCAGTTGCGTCTGATCGAGCAGGTTGATGTGCCTGCGCATCAGGTTGCGCAGCCACTGTGCCGTCTCATCCGCCTCGGCACCATGCCCGGAGACGTCGGCCATGGCCAGCCGGGTCACACGCCCGGAGCCGCACATCGAGAAGTAATGCACGTCGCCACCAGCATCTCCCTTGTAAGGCTGGCTTGTTACCCAGATCTCCAATCCCGGGGACGAGACACGGTTCTCCGTGGCACGGTTGCCGCCGATAACCTCCATGCACTGCAGCGCGTATGGCTGCCTCTCCCGGTCCTGCTTGCGGGAAGCGTCCGACGAATCTGACATCATGATTCACTCGCTTATTTTCGGGTCATGTCTTATCTTGACCGGCCCGCCTTGGCGAACGAAGCACTTCCAGACGGAAAATGAGGTGCTGACTGATTAGCACTGCCATGTCCCCATTGTCCCCCTACGCCTCATGCGAGAGGGGCTCCGAATACTTTGACCAGAAGCGGGCGTTCTGATCCGGCGAAGCCAACACACCCCAGCTGGAAAGCCGCTGGCGAATTGCCTGCATCACCTCGGGCTTCATCTTGACCAAAACGTCAACGTAACCGGGAACCCAGAAATGAACGCAACTTGGACCATGCCGGCCCAAAGGGGTCCTGGGCCCACGATCTTCATACGGTGAGGGAGGCACAGATTGTGCCTCATCACCAATGCGCGCACTTGCGTAGATAAAAGGAAGGCCACCGGCCATCTCGTGTTATCCCGCCGCCACCAGCCCCCTCAATTTCTCCACCGTCGCCGCCGGCGGCCGGATGGGCCGGCCGTCGCGCCCGACGAAGGCGTGCGTCGTCCAGCCCGCCACCACGCCGATGTCCCCCTCGACCTCGTCCAGCCGGGCCTCGTACCCGAACCGGATGCTCGCCCGGCCGAGATGCTCCAGCCACGTCCGCAGCACCACCGGCTCGTCGAAGCCGACCCGCCGCAGGTACCGGCAGTTGACCTCGACGACCGGCAAAAAGAGCCCGTCGGCCTCCATCCGGCTGTAGGCCATCCCGGCCTGGCGCAGCCACTCGGTCCGCCCCAGTTCGAACCACTCCAGGGCCCTCGGGCTGCTCAGCGCCCCCATCTGGTCGGTCTCGGCGTACCGCACGCGGAATGTCTGGCAATGAATCATGGCCGAAAGTCTACAACCCGGCCCGCCGGCGGTCCACCCGCCGCATGCCAGGGGATGCATCCGCTAGTTGGTGGCGTTCCCCGGGGTCTGGCCCCGGGCCAGACCCCGATGACGTGCACAGGCAGCGGGGCTGTCAGGAAGTTTCGGCGTTGATCCCGTTCGGGGCGTCTGCTTCGGGGTCAGACCCTTGAAACATGTACGCAATGCCAGCCTGGCCAAAGCCCGCGCCCGATGCGCGGCCGCTACAGGGGCGAGGTCCGTTGTGTCGAACCCGTCAGCCGCGTCTGTCCGGCCGGCGACGCCTGGTCGCGTCTCAGGAGGCTGGCGTTGGCCATCTCGGCCAGCATGCTCTGGAGACTGCCGTTGGCGGCGGCCGCAAGCAGCTGCGCGTAGTGGTGTCCGATGGCGGGCCAGGCCCAGCCGGTTGCCGCCCGGTAGGCCCGCGCCTCGATGCCCTCTCGCAGGGACCGGTCGCCCAGCAGCTGGCAGACGGCCTGGGCCATTGCCCGCTGGTCGTGGAAGGGCACCAGCACGCCCCGCCCGTGCGAAAGCGCCTCGACGGCGTGGACGTAGGGGGTGCTGACAATCGCCTTGCCGGCCGCCAGGGCGAACGAGAGCGTGCCGCTGGTGATCTGGTTGTACGACAGGTACGGCGAGACGTACACGTCGGTGGCCTGCAGGTATTCGCCCAGTTCGGTCTGCCGGACGAACCGGTTGACGAACTGCACGGCGTCGGGCCTGCCCAGACTCGACGCCAGGTCGCGGAGCTCCTGGCGGTAGGCCTCGCCCTCCAGCGCGAGCACGCCCGGGTGCGTCTGGCCGATGATCACGTAGACGGCTTCGGGATGTTCGGCGAGCACGCGGCGCATGGCCTTGATCATATACTCGAGGCCCTTGCCCCGGCCGACCAGGCCGAAGGTGCTGATGACCTTCTTGCCGAGCAGGCCCAGGTCCTCTTTGACGGTGGCCGGGTGGCTGAAGCCGAACTGCGGCACGCCGTGCGGGACGACCACGATGTTCTCGCCGCGGATGGTGTAGTAGCGGGCGAGCATGTCGATGGCGGCCCGGGCCATCACGACGATGGCGGCCGAGTGCCGGGCGACCTCCTGCAGGACGCTGACGGCCTCGGAGGGCGGGTCTTCCATGACGGTGTGGCAGACCGTGACGATCGGTTTTTCGCACCGCCGGAGGAACTCGATCAGGTGATGCCCCCAGCTGCCGCCGAACAGGCCATATTCGTGCTGAAGGCAGACCACGTCATAGTCGCTGCGATTGACATAGTTGGCGAGGATGCGATAGCTGTCCTGCTTGTCGGGATGAACCGTGTAGGCGACGTGGTTGCTGCGGCTGGTGTGCACGCCTTCGCGATCGATGGCGGCCACGCTGACGCTCACGCCGGGGCTGTGCTCCGATTCCTCCATCGCCGTCAGCAGATCGCGACTGAACGTGGCGATCCCGCACCGCGTGGGCGGATAGGTCGCCAGGACGAGGACGCGCAGTTGATTCATGATGGACTCCTTTCCGGGAGCAGACATCCAGGGCCCGCATGCCATCGCTGCGTCCGGTTCGGCTATCCCGGTCTTGCCGAAGATCGCGGCCAGGCTGCAATACGCGTCTTTGCACGTTTCATGTCGGAGTCGGACGAAAACACCCCCGTGAAACGACCGACCCTATAAGCCAGGCCTTCCTGCATGGTCATGGGACACAGCGACACATCGTGCAGGCCCGATTCGCGTACAACTTATCTTAGGCGGCAGGGGCATCGACGTGGACATGTCAGGGTGGTTTTCGTGCGATCCAGATGGCCGCGCGGGCGGCTTGCGCGTATCGGTGAGCGGACATTGTGGCGCCGGTTGCGGGTGTTTTTTTCCGGCTGCGTGAGCGCGTGCAGGTTTTATCATCTGGGCGAGAGCCGGATAAGGGCTCTATCGCGGGCGCAACTCTTGACGATGAGCGTAGTGGTCACCGCGGCCGGGTATATGCGGCCGGTGCCAAAACTTCGGTCGTCTCCGCGCCCGGTATACGCGGCATCAGTCGGGCAGGTCGCTCGTGCCGAACGTTTGGGCGAGGATCAGCAGGTCGATGACGTTGATCTGGCCGCTGTCATCGAAGTCGGCACGGAAGTTGTAGTTGGGGTCGCCTTGGCTGGCGGTCCAACTGTGGGCCAGGGCGAGCAGGTCGATCACGTTGACCTGCCTGTCGCCGTTGATGTCGCCGTCGAGGCCGATCTCGTATGCCCCGAGCGTCGGGCTGTCCAGGTAGAGCCGGGCGTCACGGTCGCTTTCCAGCTGCCCGGCTGCGCCGAGGCCCGCCAGGGGCAGGCCGTAGCTCCGCGCGGGGCTGTTGTGGCGGAGGCGGAAGTCATCGCTGAGCTGTACGCCGGCCGGGTCGCCAAGGCTGAGGAATTGCGGGTCCTGCTGGTAGATGGCGTTGATTTCGGGGGTGGGCAGGTTGGTATAGCCGCTGAAGCCGGGGGTGTCGATGGCGTACCAGAGGTTGTTCTCGAAGGTGAAGGTGTTCGAGAGCGTGTAGGGGCCGACGTTGACGGGCGTGCTTGCCAGGTCCGTCCTTCTGAAATATATAATATTATTAAAGAAGCGGCCGTTCTGAGGCCACTGCAGGTGGGTCGCCTCGTTGAGGATGCGGACGACCCAGTTGGAGGGCATGTACAGGACGTTGTTGGCGGCGACGCCGTCGACCAGGCTGACGAAGGCGATCGGAGCGGTGGTGTCCTTGAAGACGTTGCCGATGGCACGGATGTCCTTCGCCTCGTAAGGCGCGTCCAGCGGGCGGAAGTATGCGGCGCCCGTTGATCCCCCCATGTTCAGACCGCGCGACCCGCCACGGACCAGCAGGTTGCCCAGGATCAGGACGTTGCGGCTGCCGCCTTTGGTCTGGACGCTGTTGGAGCCCATGTCGTGAAACTCGTTGTAGGCGATCACGCTGTCGTGGCAGCCGACCATGTCGATGCCCGAGCCTCTGTCGATGCGGCGGATGAGGCAGCCGAGGATGTAGATGTTGTCGACGCCGGAGAGCTTGATGCCGTCGTTGTTGCCGCCGGTGCCGATGTCCTCGACAGTGATGTTCCGCAGAATGATGTGATGGCTGGGCGTGGCGTAGGAGCCGCCGTCGTCGATGTTGATGCCGTTGCTGTTGGAGCGGCGGAAGACGATGTTCTCGAAGATGACGTACGCGGCGTCGGTCAGGTGCATGACCTCGTTGCCCGAGGCGAGCCGGTCGAGAATGACGGGGCCCTCGCCGGGTGCCGTAGTGACCAGAATCGGCTCTGCGGCGGTGCCCTGCAGGTTGCTGGCGTAGGTGTAGCCGGTGTAGGTCCCCTCGTGGATGACGACCTTCGTGCCCGGCGTGGCCAGCTGCAGCGCCCGGTTCAGCGACGCGTAGGGCCGCGCCTCGCTACCGTCGCCGCTGCTGTCGCTGCCGGAGGTGGCCACGTGGAGCACGCGGGTGTAGGTCACGTTATCGCCGAAGCCGGGATCGATGGGGCTGGGCCCAGCCGGCAGGGGCACCCCCGCGGCAAAGGACGGGCCGGCGACGAGGACCAGGACCGAGAGCATCGTCAGGGCGGCGAGACAGCGCATTTCTTTCCTCCTCCGGTTGTGCAGCCGACGGATTGCCGGCAAGCGGCCCGACGCCCGCGGATGGGGGCGTGGCAAAACGTGGCTGCCATGGCCCCATGTTAGCAGGACGAGGGGGGTATTCCCAAGGTTTTCCTGCCATTGTCGGCGCTTAGGCCCCTGCCGGGCCCTGCGCCCGGGGTCACGGCAGATAACCGGTTGGCTGGCATGCGCTTGCGGGAGGGCGCGGCAGGGGTGCCGTTTTTGCAGCCGGCTTGACGCTGCATGGGGAGGGTCTTAGAATGCGTGTGTTTTCGGGGCGCGTCCCCGGCCGCAACCCGGGTAGGTAGCTCAGTTGGTAGAGCAATGGACTGAAAATCCATGTGTCGGCGGTTCAAATCCGCCCCTACCCAATTCCCCCCAATGGTGCCAAGCGGTGCCATTCTGCGCTTAAGTCCTGCATTTTAACGGGTTACAGCCGCCCCCTTGCATCCCGACCGCCACCGTCCGTTATGCCGACTTGTGCCGCTTCATGCCACGTCGAGTACCCTGCGCGCTACCATGCGCGCTACCGCAGCCCCCCAGGTCCACCGCCGGCAGTCGGTCCAGCGCGGCCCGCTCATCCGACCGCAGAGAATGCGTGTAGTGGTCCATCGTCAGCGTGATCGTCGAGTGACGAGCCAGGGCCTGCGCGGTTTTCGGATGAATGCCCGACCGCGCCAGTCGGGTTATGAACGTGTGCCTCAGACAGTGAAAGTCCAGAACCCGGCCATCACGGTCGGTGTCCATCAGCGCCGTGGTCTTCGCCCTGTTCACCTTGTCCCTGAACGTCGGGCCCGCCATGATCCAGTCCGCCCGCGCTGCCGGCAGGTCCTTGCGGAACATCCGCACGACGTTGCAGGCGCTCGGCATACGCCACGCGGGCGTGCGTGCTGGCCGATCTGCCAGCCACCCCGCCACGAGTACGGCCGCCGCCCGTCGTAGCGGCAGAACGTCGTCCCTGCGATGCTTGGAGTAAGCCGCCTCGACCGTCACCGTGGCGTTGTCGAGGTCCACCAGGTTGAAGCTCTCACGAGTCAGGCTCCGCAGCTCCGAAGACCGCAGCCCTGTCTCGACCGCGACCAGGTACAGCATGGCCCGGTCGGTGCCCGGCATGTTGTGGTGGTGCTTCCCCTTGGCCGTGGCCGACAGCAGGGCGGTCAGCTCTTCGTCGGCCAGATCCCGCCGCCGTCGCCGCCGGTCGGCCTTCTCGTTCAGTTTCGATACCAGCGGCATCGGGTCCGCCCCGATCCGGCCGTGTTGGTAGAGCCACTTTGTGAATGACTTGAAGGCGACCAGGTACGAGTTGATCGTCCGCGCGGCCTTCCGCTGCCCTTTCAGACCGGCGATGAATGCCGCCACCTTGGCCGCGTCGATGTCGTCCAGGGTGCTGAACTCGCACGCCCCGACCACTGCCCGTATCTGTGCCGCCGTGGTGTTGACGTGTACCTCGCTCCGGCCTCGGGCCTGCAAGACCTGCACAAAGTCCTGGACGTGCTGATCGATCCCCACCGCCCGATGCTCTGCCTGCCGCTCTGCCGCCACGTCGACGATGCCCATCCGGCGGTTGAAGGCCTCGGTTTCGAGCTTGCGGGCCAGGGCCTCGGTCGCCTTCTTGTCCTTCGAGCCCCGGACCACCTTCCGCTTGTGCGGCTCGGGGTAGTACGCCACGTACCAGGCGCCGCCTTTTTGCTTCCTGTAGATGCTCGCCATCGTCCCTGCCCTCCAAGTGAAAGCCCCCGCCAGCCCGAAGGCCAGCGGGGCGCCAGTGTACCCGATTCATCCGGCCGCCGCAGCCCTCGACAGATCCGCGTCCGCCTGATCGGACCACGGGTCGACGATCTGCCCATTCTCCAGCGGGTGAAACTTCGCATGTGCTGCCCTGAGCCGGCTCGCGTCCATGTGGGTGTATTTCTCGGTCGTGCTGATGCTCTCATGGCCGAGTAGTGCCTGTATCACCCTCAGGTCCGCCCCGCCGGCGTGCAGGCTGGTAGCGAAGGCATGGCGCAGTCCGTGCGGCGTTACCCTCGCAGGGATTCCGGCCCGCTTGCCCAACTTATCGACCAGCCGGAAGATGTTGAAGCGGTCCAATGGCCTGCCCGTCCGGCTCACGAACAGCAGCGGCGTAACGTGCCGCACCAGCTTCGGCCGCACGTCGGCAAGGTACCGCTCGACGGCGACACGGGCCGGCTCGCCGAACAGGACAATACGCTCCTTGTTCCCCTTGCCGATGACCCGGATGTTCTTCGCTCGCAGGTCCACGTCGATGATGCGGATGCCGATCAACTCGCTGGCCCGCAGCCCCGCACCGAAGAACAGCTCGATAATCGCCCGGTCGCGCCAGCACATCCGGACCCTGCGACGGATCGTCTGGAGCATATCCGCGACTTGCTCGGCACGTGGCACCATCGGCACCTTCTGCTCCCTCTTTACCGAGTCCAGCATGGCGCCCAGGTTGCGGACCCCACGGGTTTCGACGAGGTATCGCCAGAACATCCGGACCGCCGCCATCTTGCGGGCGATGCTCGACGTGGCAAAGCCCCGCACCGACAGGTACTTCAGCCACGCCTCAAGGTGCGACAACTCCACCCGATGAACCTCGACGATGCCGCCGAATGAGAGGAACCGGATCAGGTCTGCCAGGTCCGCCCCATACGCCGCCAAGGTGTTGTCCGATGCGCCGACCTCCATGCGGTAGTACGCCAGGAATTCACGCAAGGCTGCGCTCAAGCCCATGCCGATCATTGCTGCCCCCTCCCCGCGTTGCCCAGGATGAACCCGCTGGACAGGGCCGTCAGATGGCCGAACAACTCGTAGCACTGATCGCAGAGATCCTTCACGGACCCGTCCTGCCCATCGGGGTCGTGCTCTTCGGCCGTCGCCTCGATCCGCCGGATGAGGTCGGCGACCTCACGCTGCAACTGATGCCAAGGATTGCCGTCCGACTGTGCCTTGGCACGTGCCGCGGCGCCCTCACCACACAACGACGGGCACCGTTCGGCCTGCACCTTTGCCCATGCGTCGACGTCCGCCTGCACCTCGGGGAACCGGGACGCGAACACGTCGAGGATGCCGGTCCAGACGTCTTGCGGCAGGTGTACGCGCAGGGTCTGCGTCTGCAGGTGTCGCCGCTTTTCCTCGACGTTGCGGCACTTGAGCTCCATGGCGCCCCCTCGCCCCGGTAGCATCTGGCAGATGCTGGCCGTCACCCGCACGTCGGTATCGACAAAGCGTACCTCCAGGTACTCGTCATTGTCGCCGGGGTTGCCGTCCGGGACCGCGTAGAGCTCCAGTGCCGTGCAGTTGCACATGAGCCCCACGGTTTCGGGCATCCAGCCCATATCGAAGCTGATGCCTCCGTCGTAACCAAAGAGCCGCCACCCGCTGCCCTGAGCGATATGGGGGGCTTCCAGCCCGCTCGGCAGGTCGGCCATCGCGATGCGGGCCAGCCGGCGGGGTCGGCGTACCTTGCGGGCGGGCGCCTCGGTTGCCGGCCGGGTCTGGCCGCCGTTGCGGCTGATCTGCTTGCCCTTGGAATCCTGCTTGCGTTCGGCTATGATTGACATACCTTCTCCCTTGCCGCTCTGCGGCATTGTGAGGATATGGGCTTGCGTGACACCTGCCAGGGTAAGGCACGCGAGCCCTTTTTCATTGAAGCCTGCCACGGTGCAGGCTCCGCTTTTACTTCGCCTCGACTGCCACCCGCACGCGGGCCAGATACTCGTCCACGTCCTGCCGGTGAAACCGGATGGACCGCCCGATGCGGCGGTGCGGAATCTCGCCGGCATCTACCCCGCGATAGATCGTTGCCTGCGCGACCTTCAGCAGGTCCGCCAATTCTCGAACCGTCATGAACTCTGCGATTTGTTCTGCCACGGCCACGCCTCCGCCGCTGGTGCAGGAATAAGTGAACAGGTAATTTGTTACTGAACAAAATACCCACCCCTTGCCAGCGTGTCAACTCGTTTTGACTGTTTTTGTCTTTGGGCTACTTGGATTTGATCTTCTTGGCGAGCATGGCCTGCACTTCGGCCTCGGATGTTGCCTGCGTCAGGTCCACGCCTGATTGCTGAACAGCGGACAGGATGCCACGGATCAGCGCGGCCCGGTTGATGGCCGCCCCGGTGACACTGCGGATGTCAATGGCGAGTCGATCCAGCCAGACAACCTGTTCATCCTGGAGAATGACACTCACCGACCGATACGGCGCCGCTGCCGCCGGCCGACCACGCCCTCGCTTGGTTGTCGCCTTTTTCTTCGCCATCACCATCCGTCCACAACAGCCCCCTTATGGTATCGGCGATTCGGGCGGTTTGCCATGAACGCCACCAGGGCCGTTTCTAGCCCCGCTGGCGCGTCCAGCCCGCGAACCCGGCCGGATACCCTCGGACGGTGCCGATCGCCCAGCCACGCCTACGGATCGCAGCCGCTTGAAACGAGAACGCCCCAGCCGTAGCCGGGGCGCCTCGCGCAGTCACGCAGCACGGGCAACAATGTCGTCAGCAGCATCCCTCCGCCAGTAGTAGCACAAGCCCGGCCAGTAGTCGCACCGTCAGTTTTCCTCACTGGCACGTCGCAGCCGGTCCAGCGCCCCGGCGAGGATCTGGCGTGCCCGCTCCCGGCTGAACCCGTGCCGCCGGCCGATGTCGTCCAGGGTCGCCCCCTCGATAAAGCGCTGCCGCAGGATGGCCGCCTCGCGTTTCGTGCACCTGCGGTCCACCAGTGGCCAGGCGCGGTCGGCCCATTCGCGGCTCGCCGCCATCTTGACGGGATCTTCGGCCCGCGGGTTGGCCACCGCCTCGCGGATCGCCCAGCCGTCGCCGGGCCGCTCCAGGTCCAGGCTCGTCTCCCTCGCGACCGTCCGCACCCGCTGGACCATCTCGCGAAGCAGACCGTACCTGATCATCGTGCACGCCCACGACGTAAACTTCGTCCCGGCGCCTGCCCGGTACGTCCGCACGGCCTCGTAGAACATCGACCACGCTAGGGCCTCGCAGTCTTCCTGCGTCGTATCGTGCCGGTGCCACCGCCGGTGAGCGCCCCGCGCCATCCACTGCACCAGCCGCTTGCACCGTGCCGCGATGGGTTGGAAGTCGGCGTCGCTGCCGGTCGCCTGATAGTTGGCCACCAGAACTTCAAGCGGCACTTCCTGCACCATTGGCAAAACTCCGGAAAAGGTGCGGGCGCCCCAGGCGGAAAGGTACACCCGGAGCGCCCGGAGCGCGGAACGAGCAAAACAGTTTCGTCACCCCGCAGTGCCAGACAGCCCGCCGCGTTCCATGATGCTCTCAACAAGGGCGACCGGCGCGTTTCCATCCGATGTGGCCTTAACGACGTGCAGCTCCCGCCGTCCGGGGTGCCACGCGCGGGCCTCCCAGTCGGTGCCGCGCCGTTCGACGGTGCACTCGTACCCGCATTCCGCCAGGGTCTCGAAGATCTCCCCGAACAGCCGCACCGCCTTGTCGTAGTCGCTTTCATCATGCGTCATGATTCTCACCCATCAGCCACTTAGACCCTCCTGCATGTACGGCTGCAGGTTACGTCTGATCTCCCGCAGCTCCGTCAACTGCTGTTTCGCAATCTGCGGCATCTCGTCCTTCTGTTGCTTGCCCGCCAGCATGTACTCTGCCCGGCTCACCTGCTGCAGGCTCGGCGGGGCAATCCGCTGCACGCCGCTCATGATTGACGACCGGGCTTCACTGATCGCCCTGCCCGCGGCTGCAGTAAACGTGCTCGGATCTAGCCCGATCCGCTTCAAGTGGGCAATGCGGTCCTGCAGCTGTTCAGTCGGCCCCTTCAGGCTGTCTATTACCTGCTGGCGCTCCCGGGCCATCGCCTCGGCCCGCTCTACCTTTTGCTTGCGCTGATCGGCAAAGAACTTCTCCTGCCTCTTCCTCGCCTCATCGCCAGCCTCCATCGCCGCCTTTTCAGCCATCATACTTTGCGCGAACTCGATCGCCGCGCGGCTCGCGCCCTGCTTTTTCAGGCGATATAGGTCTGCCTGATCCGACGACATCCCCCACGTCTCGACAGTCTGCCGCAACTGCTCGCCAAGCCTGTAAGCGGCATCGGTCGCATCATTGGCAGCCGCGGCAATCCCATCGAGCAAGATAGGCTGTGTGGTTTTCGCCGAGTCGCCAACCTGGTCCAATGCCCCCGCCAAGTCGTTTGCGGACGCCGTCGCCTTGGCGAGCCCACTAGCCGATTCTTCGGCGTTGGCCTTAATCTTTGCCAGTTCCGTGTTGACGCCGGCCATTGCCCTGTCTACGGCATAGATAGCACCGGCCGCTAAGGCGGCGCCAGCAATAATTGATGCCCACGCCTTAGGGCCACCGGCGATCGCCTTGGCCACGATCATGGCATTGCGTATCTGACGGATAGCCTGGACAATGCCCGTCACCGCACCAATCACGCGCGGCGCCATAAATACAACGGCGCCGATAGCTGCAGTCCACTTGATCCAACTGATTGCAGTCTTTGCGCTTTCAGCAGACATATCGCGCAGGTATTTGACTGTGCCGACGATATAGTCAGCGACGGTCTTAAGGGCAGGCGCGAGCTTGATTGCCGCCTGAATGGCAAGGCCCCTCGCAGCCTTTGCCGCACGATCCATGGCGTCATTCGCCTGTTCGATTTTGCCCGCCTCTACCCGGCTGATCGCAATCCCTAGATCGGCGGCATCTTTGGCGTACTGTTGCAGCATTTCGCTACCGCCGCGCAACGTATTGACGACGGCCACGCCCTCGCTGTCGAACAACTTAAATGCCAATCGCACTTGATCCGACTGTGACTGCACGTTCTTCATCGCGTCCGCAATGGCGGCAAACTGCTGATCTGGAGACATCTTTGCAAGTTTTTGCGCGTCAAGGCCCAACTCTGCAATTGCGTCCTTGGCCTCGCCAGCCCCGCGGGCAGCCTCGGCAATCCGCCTGGTGCTGCGCTGGATGGCCATATCCATAGTGTTTGCAGCCACACCGGTCTGTTCGGCCGCGTGCCGCAATCCGGCTAGTGATTGAGTGGTCATGCCAAGTTTATCAGCCGTCTTGGCCAGACGGTCGATCTCGCCGTAGGTGCTGCGTATCGCCGCCTTGGCCGCGTGCCATGCGGCATACGCCCCGACAGCCGCCGCCATGCCCTTGATTGCGGTGGCAGCCCTAGTTGCGGCGCCTCGCAGGTGCCCTATGTCTGCTGCAGCCCTGTTCATATTACGTTGAAATGCAGCCGTCCTGGCCACAAGGTCAACTGCGATTGTTGCCACGTTTCACCGTCCTTCCAGAATACGGGCCACATCGGCGCCGTCGAGGTTGCCGCGCTGTGCCAGGGCGTCCGCCACCGCCTCGACGGTCGGCCAGCGGTCCGCCAGAAGGTCGTCTGCCAGCCGGATCGCACGGCCGCGAATGGTCGGCCTGGCCATACTGCCGATGCCTGCCAAGGTCGCGCGAAGGTTTGCCGCATCGCCCGGCGAAACGTCTTCGAGCTTCGACCAGGACGGCACCAGCCCGGCCCGGATCTGCCCCCGCCAGCCGGCCACGTTGAAGGCGCCATGCTGTTCCGGGTCCAGTCGTCGCACGTCGTCCATATCACACTCGCACATGCCGCCGTCTTCGTGAATGTAGACTCGGGGCACCTTGACGCCCAGGGCGGTCGCGACAACGCAATGCGATACTTCATGGACAGCCAGGGATCTGTCTGCCGGCGTCGGCTTCGGTTCGGACGCCCGCTCCGGCTTGGCCGGCGGATCGGCCACGGCCGTCGAGGCGGTCGGCTTCCGGTCCGGCATGTGGTGCGGCCGGGTGTAGATTGCCGTCAATTCGTCGCCGTTGACCAGCACCGTCGAGCCCGCATCGTGCCTGCCCCACCGCTCCGTCAACGTCCCGCTGCGCAGCTCGGACAGATCGCCCAGCCCACAGCAGTCGGCGCCCAGATCCGCGAGGTCCGCCGGGTCGAGGTCGGTGTAATTCTCACGCCACGGCAGCCGCGACATATCCGGGCGGTAAAACGCCCACTCGTGAAGAATTTCCATGTTACACCTCTCTAAAATAGGTCCGGATTGTCGTTCTGCAGGTTCTCCAGGGCGTCGCGTTGTTCGAGCGCCTGCCGCAGGTCGCCGGTGGCCCGGGCTTTGGCCATAAGCGCCGCCTGCCGCTGCCGGTGTACTTCATCGATCCGCCGCTGCCACACGCCCGCGTCCGCCGCCATGGCCGCCTCGGTGGCCCGCACTTCCAGCGTCGCCAAATCCAGGTCCGTCACCACGGCCTGCAGCTCGTTTGCCTGCCGCACAACATCAAGGTCGCTCGCGAGGTCTTCGGGCGTTTTGTCCAAAACCTTCATCGCACCGGCCAGCTTCGGGGCGTCCGATGCCTTGCCTTTGCCGCCCGATTCGGCGTGCAGGATGCGCCGATATTCCGCGCTCGCCTTGCCCCGCTCCGATGCCTGAATGTCCCGCAGTGCGTCCAGAATTCCCATGTTCCGCGCTCCTTTCAATATGCCTGCTTGCCTGCCACTACGTGCGGCAGGCTATTCGTCGCTTTCCAATGTCGGATGCGCCGCCAGCCACTTCTCAGCTTCGGCGTATTTCCCGACTGCCCGTTCTGCCTCGAGGTGCTTGAGCTCCTGGTCTGGCATATCGATCAGCCCGTCTTTGGCCATCTGCAGCAACAGCACTTGCTCAACGTGCTGCGGCTCACCAGGACCACGGGTCAAGCGGTCGCGCCTGAACCGTTCAGGCGCAGTGAATAGCCACCAGCCCCAAGGACGCGAGCCCATCCGGCAGCTGGTGAGGATCTCGCCTTTGTAATACTCCCAAGCTTCGCGAACCTCATCGACGGTCTTCATGGTCGCCCGGCCAAAGTCGAACTCTGTTTTCGGCTCGCACCAGCCGAGCAGCAGATCGAACCAGCCGGGAAATTCGTGCCACGCGGGCCAGCGTCTTGATTTCGCTCTGCGTCGTCGTCTTGGCATCTATCGCCCCCTCGGTGGACGGCTGTACTGCTCTGTCGGGCCTTCGTTGTCCAATGCCAGCTCCCGCAGAAGTCGGGAAAACAGGCTTTTACTGTCCCGCTCAATCGCCACGGCCGGGTGAGCCCGCACTTGGCCGAAGCGGTCTTCGAAGGTCAGCCCCTCGGCTGCAATTGCCTCGCGTGCTTCCTGCGCGCGATCCCAGGCTTCACAAGCCGCGGTGAGCAGCCGCCGATGGTGTTCCTCAAGCTGGAACTCCACCGTTACGCTTTCCCACCAGCGGCGAGTCGCCGGCTTAAGGTGTTTCGGGGCGCCGTTGTCGGCTCGTTTCGGACTCATTTGGTCGCCTCAATATTGTGTTGGACTGGGAACGCCTAAATGCCTCGAACCCTTGGTCTCGGGTCACCGCGGCCACTTCCTGAAGCTTTACCCCGCATACCCCCCTCCTGTCGTGTTTTCACGTTGTGGTGCCGCCTGCACAGCCCCTGCCCGTTCTCCAGATCCCAACCGCCACCTTGCCGCAGCGGCACGATGTGGTCAGCCACAGTCGCAGGCTCATGACAACCGGGCCACATACACAGCGGGTCACGCTGTAGGATCATCGCCCGCCACTTGCGGTGATGGCCACCATAGCCACGCTCGGCAACGGTGCCCCTCGTCTCCACCCGCTTAGCCTGCACTCTGCCCGTGCGCATCAGTTGGCCGATTGTTGGGGGCTTAGTTGGCATCGTCGCCCCTCGCTCTCTTGAGTAGCACAGACTCAACAGCGTCGACGTTTGCCAGGATCGCACGCCCCGCCCGCAGGTGCGGTATACGGTTCGCCTCCGCCTCGCTCTTGAGCCACCCGACAGGGACACGCAGGCGCCGTGCCACAAGGTTGATCGGCCATAGTTTCTGATCCTGAATCATGCTAGCCATTCTACAGCGCCCCTCAAATGCGTGTCGGTAAGTTTACAGTAACTTTGTAGTAGATTCGTAACCCGGCCTGTTTGCCCTCAGTTGGTTCGCCAGTTGCAGCCCAGGGCCTGTCAGGGTCGCCCCCTTGTGCGAGCCTCTAGGCCGGATGGCCAATCCCATATCGACCAGCCCGTTTACAGACCGGGCCGCCACCTTTGGCGATACGCCCGCATCGACGGCCACCGTCGCCACGGTCTGCAGTATCGGGTATTGCTGCCGCAGCGCCTCGAGCACCGCCGCCTCGTATGTGTCCAGGTACACTTCTACTTCCACGCTACACCTCGTTCAGAACAATGCCTACGCCCTAGTGCTGGCTGCCTTTTATACTGCGTGCACAAACCCGGAATAGACACTTGCACGGCTAGAAAAACAGCCGCTTTTGTCCACGATCCGGCCTGCCTTGTACCCGCCCCGGCCCAATGGTCGGCAGTGAATCGAACCCTGGATCGCCAGACGGTTCTGGTTCGTTGTACGGCACCGCCCAGCCGCACGAACAGCACGCCGATACAAGGCGCCGCTCAGGTTCGGTCAGCCCCGGCTCGCCGGCATGCCGTAGCGCCTGATCGATCCACGCCGACACGATCGCATCCATCGCTTCCCGCCGGATCTTGGCGAACTGCTCGAAGGCCTTGCTGATGATCTGCTCGCGCGGCGTCACTGGGCGCCCCTCCAGGTCGGAGCCTCACAGTCCGTGCAGCACCGCCGCTGCTGAAGCATCGCCTCGACGACCGCATCGTCGTCGTCTGCCTCAGCCGGCCCGGTCGGTGCGGACGGCACGTTGTACGGCTCGCTGCCCGTCGCCAGGGCGAGCACGGCTTCTTCCCGTTCGTCGCCGTCCAATGCTGGCAGCCCGCGAACCTCGAGCTTGTCGTTGACGAACGCCAGCACTCGCGGCCGTTCAGTCTGCCGATACCTGCTCACCGCCTCGCTGATGATCTGCCGTCTGTCGCTCATATAGCCTCCAATTCCATCGCTTGCTGTCGCGAACTTTTCCGGTTTTCCGAATGTCCAGTTAATGCTCACTTAGCCGCCCTCCATGTTCGCCCGGATGGCGTCGTCGACGTCGAGAAGGTCGTCAGAATCACCCGCTGTTCCCGCTATTCCCGCTATTGGGTCGCATACTTTGCCAGAATCAGCGCAAACAGCCCCTTTTTGAGAATTCCTTGCGCGATGTTGGGAACCATTAGCGGGATTAGCGGGGGAGTGCGGAAACGGCGATTTTAATAGCGGGTCTATTAGCGGGGGAATAGCGGAAGAATAGCGGGAACCTTGGCTATCATCGGTGTCGCAATAGGGGTTGCCACGTTGTTCCCCGCTATTCCCGCTATCATCGTCGTCCGGACTAGCGGGACGGGTGAAACAGTACGTCCGGACTTGATGCCCGTTAGAGTCGTTTTCTGTTTCCCGCTTTACCTTGATGCCGTCGACAACAACGCAATTGCCCTGGAAGCACAGCCCGAGCCGACGGCCGATCTGCTGCAGGGCCTTCGTTCGCACCTTGTCTTCGGTCGGGTCGTCATTGTCGCCAACACCGGGTATGTCAACGTCGGCCGCCCGGATCAGTATGTCGAGGATCCTGTTCGAGCGCAGCCACTCGCCTCCTTGGCCGGCTTCCTCGACGTGTATGGCCACCTGCCGCAGCCACGCGAAGTAGCGGTTGGTGATCCGTTTCTTTGCCTCCTCGGCACCGTCCATCAGCGGAGCGGCTTGGAACAGCTCCCGGACCATCCAGTCGCACGTTCCGGCCCAATCGCGGAAGTCGTGCCGGCCTTCCTCTGACAACGGCTTGCCGGCCCGGTGCCAGGCACGGATGATGGCGAAAACGGCGCCAAGGTACTGCGACTGGTGTCGCTTGATATGGTCCAGGACGCCCCGGCCGCCGTACTGGTGGAATCGATACCCGCTCGGTTGCTTCCTGATGCGGATGATGTTGGTCCGGTTGGCCAGATCCTCGGTCGATTCCAGGCCGTTCGAAGTCAGCATGTAGTTGCTGGTGCTCGGGTCCACCTCTACGGCCGCACGGTAGGGCACCCGGGCGCTGAAGCTCTTGCACGTCAACGCGGCCTCTAACGCCTCACTCTCGAGCCGACCGCGCCAGTTGTCGTAAACGATAAACGGCCGCTTATCGATCATTGCCTGTGACAGCCGTTCGTCGGCACTACCGACACCGCCCTTGCTCTGCGCGATGATGTACGGCT
Source organism: Phycisphaerae bacterium (assembly GCA_041687575.1). Lineage (GTDB taxonomy): Bacteria > Planctomycetota > Phycisphaerae > UBA1845 > JANYLN01 > JANYLN01. Next base: position 20,024 of record JAWLBS010000033.1, read on the forward strand.
CGCACCCATAGATGGCAGTCGTCATAGCGACAAGGTGCCCCTTGCCGGCCTGCGACTTGTCGGCCTCGATCAGGCCCGCGGGAACACGGCCATCGGCCACCATCCGGCCGAACACGAGCGCCGGGCTTATCAGTTGTGCCAAGGCCCGTGATCGGTCGCCCTCGGTGGCAAAGCGGTAGTCATTCAGCAGGTCCAACAGTATCGGCACCGCGTCTTCTGTCGACACCTCCGGGACGTCCTTCCCGCCGGCCATGATCGCGGTTTCTCGGTTGTAGCCGACCACCAGGATCAGCCGGCCGTCGCGTTCCGTCTGCACGGGGCATGGCGAGAGGATTTGCAGCGGTGCCAACGGCTC
>JAWLBS010000033.1:20388-25541 GCA_041687575.1 Phycisphaerae bacterium
CGTAGAACTCCGGTGTTGCCAGCAAGAGGCGTGCGACACCCTCACTGCAGACTGCGGGAACCTCGACAATCTCGCCGTCGCGGGTCACCTTCTGTTTCCGCAACGTGGCGTGCCGCTCCAGGGTCGCCGGCAGTGCCGCCGCCGTTACCGGCCTCAGCCTTGGCAGGCCGTGCTTGTTGGCGTCGACCGTGACTACAGCACCGTCACAGTTGAATACGTCCTGCTTGTCGGCCATCGCGGAACTGGCAGCCGTGGCCGTATCCAGCACCCGTATATCCACGCCAGGCAGAAGGACGACGGGCTTGCCATCGGCGATGGTATGGGTAACAGCCGGCACGAACTCCACCGCCGACGCGAGCATTGCCTGTAGGGCAGCGGGCTTGTCCGGCTCGTGTCGCAGCCGTTCGTCCAGGTCGTGCTCTGCGTCGGCCGGCACGAATCGGACGCGACCCCGGGCGTTGAGTAGCGTGTCGCCGGCTCGTTGCAGCCACTTGCGGGCCGGTTCGCCCGGCTGCGGCATAAGTACCACGTCGCGGCCGGCGAGGACTTGCTGTAGATCTCGCCAGACCGCATTACCTGGCGTCGTTCCCGGTGTGGCGACTACAGACGCAGCACCAGCCGTCAGCACTGCCACCGCGTCGGCCTCGCCCTCACAGACAAGCGTGATTCCCCTGCCCGGCAGCGGCAGCATACCGATCAGGCCGTTCTTAGAACCGGCGGCCGTCTTAGACTTCATCGCGCCATCGACGGGCCGGTTATCCCCTCGACGGTGTTTGGTGCCCGTCACGTTGCCCTGTGCATCTTTCATGGGAAAGACGACGTGCTCGCCGTCAGCGGTGGCCTCGATAGCATGTAAGGCCTCGACGCTCCACCCGCGGATGGCCGCCAGCTGTTGCAAGGAGTCTTGTGGGGGGCACAATGCCGCAGATCCGTTGTAGGATCTGAGGTTGAACTTCTCGCGAATCCAATCACATGCGTGGCCGTAGTCCACGCCTATGACGTGCTGGACGAGCTGCACATGGTTTGCGGACCATCCGCACTTGAGGCAATGGCCGCGGGGGTGTTTGGCGTCGAGTCCGAATCTCGGCTTCCTGGCATCGTGCGAGTGGTCGCCGGCAGGGCATTCGATGTACTCCCCGTTGCCCTCGCGCTTGACGGTGAACCCTAGCGCCCCGGCAACGTCGCGGATCGGTATGGCGTCGATGTCTGCGTAGCGGAGGTCGCTCATGCGCCACCCCCCGCCGCGGCCGGCTGCAGGTCCAGCCATCGCCCTGCAGGGCCGTCGAGCCATCGCCAGTGCGGCCCGGTCGGTCGGCGTCGGCGTCGCCTCCAGGCGCGACGCTCGAGGTTTTCGATGTGATGCCAGAGCAACAGGCCCCGATTAGGGTTGCGGTTTTCTTTTGGGGAAGATATAATATGCACGTTCAGTACTCCGGGCCGCATTCGTCCTCCCAGCGAATGCGGCCTTCTCTTGCGCACGACGGCCCCCTGGCGCGGCCGGCGTGCGCGTCCCAGTCTACTTAGAGGTGCAGGCAGGACAGCCATCCGCGACCCATCGCTCGATGTCGGCGGTGCGCCACAGGGTGCGGCCCAGCACGCGGACCGGGGCGGGCATGTATCCCGCCGCGCTCAAGCGCCATACCTGGCGACGCGACACCCCGGTGATCGCGGCGGCGGTCTCGCTGGAAATGAGCAACGGCATCTTCTCGGGGGCGGATGCGACGGCGTTCGACATAATGCGTCTCCGTGGCATGGCCGGCCCGGCGCCCTTGCGTGACACCCGGACCGGGGTAAACTGAGGTTGTCCCAGGGAGGCGGGGCCGTTGACGGTGTTGCAGCACCAGGCCCCGCCGTCCCACTTTCTTAGAACCCATTATCTGTGCCATATCGGACCCGTCAATGGCAAGCGGCGACAACGAGGGCATTACACGACAAGCGGTGTCCGCGAGTCGCCACCACGAAGCACCATAACACCTTTAGAAGCCGCTGTTTACGTCGCATTCTCGCATTGCTTCGTACATTAGAAAAGGTGATAAAAAAGTGTTATCGTGTGTGTGTGATTGCCCCTTGGCGATGTGCGACTTTTCGATCGATTCCAAATTCGCGGAGAGCTTGCCGATCCTCGACCACCTCATCCTCATCCGGCAGGAAGTCGGCCGGAGGCGGTGCAGGCTTGCGGTTTGTCACCTCGCGATAGCCCGCATTGATCGTCTTCTTCCCTTCCCTGAGTTCCTGCTTCAGTTCCTCGCTGCCCTTCTCAATAATCACCTTGGCCTTGTGCACGGTGTCGTGACTGACGCCGGCGGCTTTGGCGATTTCCTTCTTAGTATCGATAAGGTTGTCAGACATCTGACAACCTTTTTGCCCTCGCCCCTGCGACAGCCTTTGGTTCGCCTTCGCCCGCTCGCGAAGGCCAGCCGATCCGCGCGCTACCTCCAGCGCTACCGCTGCCTATGCCCCAGCCGCTAAGTCTTGATAGGATAAGCCGTTACAGATTTGCAATAACAGACTGAAAATCCATGTGTCGGCGGTTCAAATCCGCCCCTACCCAGTAGATAAGCCCTTGCAGGGTAAGAACTTGCAAGGGCTTTCTTTTTGGCCTCCGTTTGGCGGTTTCGGCCGGCGCTGTGCTGGTGCCAGGCTTTTCCGATCTGATGTTTGCGTTGCCCTATGACCCCGCGGCCACGTTCCACCGTGCCTTGTAGAAGTGCTCCCCCGGGACACGCAGCTCCCTGTCCGGATGCAGCAGGTGAATGGCCTCGGACCACCAGTGCTCCCCCTCTGCCTGCACGTAGACCACCGTCCCGTCGGGATGATGGCACACACTTTTCACATGGGCGCAGTCTGCCAGCACGGGATGCGGCTGGAACGTCTGCGCGTCCCGATCGAACAGCCACGTCGCCCGGCTCGCCGTTACCGACAGCAGGTCGGTCCCGGGCACCGGGTACAGGTCGTGGCCGCACTCGTGGGCATCGTCCGCTCCCGGCCACTGCTCTGCGGCCTCGGGCTGCAGCCGCGGCGTCGCTGACGACCAGTCCGCCAGGCTGTAGACGCGCAGGTCCCGCTGGCCGAGGGCGTAGAGTTTCCGGCGCACGTCATCCCACACGACGCCGTGGGCCCAGGGAAGCGGTGCGCTGGTGCAGGGTCGATCCGGGACCGCCAGGTCGAACACGAGCAGCTGGTCGCCTCCGCGGTCGGCGGCATGCGAGCTGGCCACTGCGATCCGCTGGCCGGGAAGCATCTCGGCGGAGTGCGCGTTGGGTGCGTGGGCGCAAAAGAGGACCCGGTCGCTGGGCCGATCGACCAGGGCGACGCCCCCGCCGGAGGAAGTGATCAGGATCCGGCGGCCCCGGTCCAGGGGCTTGCACTCATCCGTCGTGCCGAACTGCCGGCGCAGCGCGGGCGGCAGATCCTCCCGGCCGGCAGCGCGCCAGGACCAGATCTTGTGTGGGGAGGCGCCTTGTGCGACATCCAGCGACCAGATGAACACCTCGTCCCAGCCGCAGACGATCAGTTGCTTCGGTTCGGCGGGTGGCGTTGGGCGTTGACTCACGTTTCGGCTCCTTGGCGGTGGGGGGTGCTCGGACATATTCACTGCTGCTCAAATGGGCTGATGCCCCGCATCAGTCACCATCGTAGCGTGCAGCGGTTGCGAAGGAAAACCCGGCCCCGTCGCTAATAAGAGGGGACGATGGGGCTGCAGGATAACGGGAGCCTTGGCAGGTTGTTGACGGCGGAACTCTATTGGGGCAGGATGGAGGCCATGCCTACTGTCCAGCAGGATCTGTCGTGCAGCCGATGTGGATACAACCTGCGCTCGCTGAGGACCGACGGGCGATGCCCTGAGTGCGGGCGGGGCATTCGTCAGTCTTTTTCCCATGCAGCAGGAGAACCTGCACGCAGGGCTCGTCAGGCGAGCGTTCTGGCGGTGGCATCGGCTCTCATGCTGGTGTCCGTGGTGGCGGTCATCCTTGGTCCAGGCACTCCAGGCGGGGCAATCCGGCTTGCCGTGGGGCTGGTCGGGTGGGCAGCGGGCAGCGTCGCCCTGTGGGTGGCTGCCGCCAGGCCTTCGGGAGTGTCGGAGTCGCCGGTGTTGCGGGTGTGGCGATACGCGATGCGGGCCTGCGGGGTGGTGCTGGGGCTGTACCTGGCGGCGCTGCTCGTGCGGCCGGAACCGACGGATATCCGCGGTACCCTGCATATGCTGGGGCGCTACCCGTGCGGTTGGGTGAAGCCGGTGACGCTGGCCGTGCCGTGCCTGTTCTATCCGCGGCTGGCCGTGCATCTGTGGTCGTTCCGTCGGCGGGCGGCGGCGTTGCTGTGCGTGCTGACGCCGGCGGTCATACTGTTGTGGATGAGTGTCGGCCCCGACTGGTATCGGCAGCCGTGCCACCTGTCGTCCTTTGAGATCAGCTACGGACGTTTCGCCGTTCCGGGCGTGTGTCTGCCCTGGTCGGAGTGGGCCCGCTCGAGGCTGCCGAAGACAATGTTGCCTTTCATGCGCCCCCGGGTGTACACGCCATCGGCAATGCGGAGGCGGGTGTTGATCGGGTCTGTCGCGGGGAGAATCGGTACGGTAGTGCCGCCCGTCGCGCTGGCTGCAGCGGCCGTGTCTTTCTTGCGCGTGCGACGCAGATGTTGAGCCTTTCGACAGGCAATCAGGTCTGGCCGGCCTGCGCGCCGGAGTTCTTCAAGGTCGGCCCCTTACTTTTTTGAACTGTTGTTGTTGTCGGAGTCCCGTCAGGGACGACAGATGCGTGGGGGTGGCGCTTGCCGCGTCATGCGGGCGTTGAACGCGTCAGAACGGCCGAAAGGACTCCCTCGCTCACGCTTCGGGCTCGTTTGCGCGCAACACAGGGTGTGGGTGTCTTGCGCTTGCCAAGGATTCCATGTTACATTGCCGTATGAACCACGGAGATCATATCTCGGGACCAGGCATATCCGGAAGCAGCGGCAGCAGGCGGTCTCGAACGCTGCTCGCCAGGCGGACCGCTTCGCGGGCATCATCGGGTGAGGCGTCGGGGCGGTCGCCGGGATATCGCAGCTCCACGCCGTACGGCGTCAGGGCAACCGCCTCCAGCAGCGACATCGCCAGTGCGGCGTCCCGCGTTTCGATCAGCGCTATCAGCCTGGCCAGCACGTGGGTCTTGGGA
>JAWLBS010000034.1:0-24915 GCA_041687575.1 Phycisphaerae bacterium
CGTCTCGCTGTCGGCATTCTCGCTGGACGACGACACGAAACTGCTGCTGGACCTGGGGCTGTCCAGCCTGCTGCTCAGCGGGCTGCTGATGGCGGCCTTTTGTGCCAGCGGCGCCGTCAGCGGCGAAATCGAGGACCGCACGGTACTGACGATCGTCAGCAAACCCATCAGCCGGATGACCTTCGTGCTCGGCAAGTTCGTCGGCCTCAACGCGGCCCTGCTGATGGCCTACTACCTCTCGAGCATCATTTTCATCCTGACGGTGCGGCATCGCGTCATCCAGTCGACCGGCCAGGCGTACGACCAGCCGGTCCTGCTGTTCGGCCTTACGGCCCTGGGCATCGCCCTGCTGATCGCGGGGCTGGGCAACTACCTGTATCGCTGGCACTTTTCCAGTACGCTGCTGCGGCTGACGGTGCCGCTGATGACCCTGGCATTCATCCTGGTCGGCTTCATCGGCCGCGACTGGGCCTTCCAGTCGTTCGGGGCGGACTTCGCCACCAAGAGCGGGGCCGGCAGCCTGTCGGTGCTGATCGTCGCCCTGGTGCTGATCTACATGGCGATCCTGATGATCTCCGGCGTCGCCCTGGCGGCCTCGACACGGGTCGGCCAGGTCCTGACGCTGATCATCTGCACCGGCTTTTTTCTGCTGGGCCTGGTCAGCAATTACCTGTTCGGCCGGTTCGCCGACGAGAATATCCTGGCTAACATCGCCTATCACGCTACAGGGAACCTCCAACCGTTCTGGATCACCGACGCGCTGACCCAGCAACAATCGGTCAGCCTCGGCTATGCCGGCACAGCCGTTGCCTACGGCATGCTGTACACCATGGGCCTGCTCTCTCTGGCCGTCGCCCTCTTCCAGACCCGAGAGGTCGGCTAGAGGCGACCCGGCCCGACCTCGGCGCCAAACGCGAATTCGACCCACTACTCGGACCCGCCTTCCCGGCGGGTCCGTTTCTTTGCGCCCGGTATCACGGTCTTGCGAGGCAGGGCCGTGCACGTAGGGCGGGCTGCGCCCGCCAACGCTGTCATTCTGAGCGCAGCGAAGAATCTCTATTGGACAGCGGCTCCAGGGTTGAGCGGCCCGCTTGTCAGAGATCCTTCACTCCGTTCAGGATGACAACTTACGCAACACCCAAAAAAGCCAAAGATCCGTCACTTCACCCGGCACAACAACCCGCTCACCCGACACGCCGATCTTTCCACACAACGCCCCATAAACCGCCCGGCCCCGGATACGCGTATGGCGAACCGTCACCGGCCCGCCATACACACACCTCACGACCCGCCCGCAGGCGGCGGACACGACCCGCTACACCGCCGCCGTCACCGGCTGGGTACCCGTATCGGCCGGAGCGTCCGTCCCGGATTCAGCCGCCGCACCGGCAGGCTGGAACTCCTCGCCGAAGCGCACGAGCCGGGCACTGTTGAAGATCACCACCGTGGCGGCAAACGTGTGCAGGACCGCGGCCGCCATCGGGCCGAGCACGCCCATACCCGCCAGCGTCATCGCCACGACAATGAACAGAATGCCGAACAGAAGGTTCTGCCAGATCGTCCGCGTGGTCGCACGACTCAGGCGGATCAGAAACGGCAGCCGCCGCAGATCGCTGGTCATCAGGGCGATCGAAGCACTGTTGATCGCCACGTCGCTGCCGGCGGCGCCCATCGCGATGCCCAGGTCGCCGGCCGTCAAAGCCGGAGCGTCGTTGACGCCGTCGCCGACCACGCAGACCGTGTGACCCTTGCGCTGCAGCTGGTCGACCAGGTCGAGCTTGTCCTGCGGCAGGACCTCGGCCTTGACCTCCGAGCAGCCCATCTCGCGGGCCACCCGCCGCGCAACCGACCAGCGGTCGCCCGTGACCATGACCAGATTCTTGATGCCCTGCTCGCGCAGCCCGTCGATCGCCTGGCGGGCCTCCGGCCGGGTCCGGTCTTCCAGACCGATCCAGCCGAGGCACTTGCCGCTCGCCACCACGTACAGCGTCGAGAGGCCCTCGGGCTCGTGGAAGTTCTCATCGTCCAGGACCGACATGTCAGCGCCTTCGTCGGCCAGCCATGTCGAGCGGCCGACCGCCGCCACCGTCCCGTCGGCCAGCGTACCCCGCACGCCGCGGCCGCTGACCTCCTCGACGCCCGAGGCGCCGGGTAGTTCCAGCTTCGCGCGGCGGGCGACCTCGACGATCGCCCGGGCCACCGGGTGGCGGGACATCTGCTCGAGCCCGCCGGCCACACGCAGCAGCTCGGCGCCGTCGATGCCGGGCGCGGGCATGATCCGCGTGACGCTCAGCTCGCCCGTGGTCAACGTACCGGTCTTATCAAAGACAACAGAGGTCAGATTGCGGGCCCGCTCGAGGTCCGCCACATTCTTGATCAAAATACCCATCCGGGCCGAACACGACAGGGCGGCGACCACGGCCGTCGGCGTCGCCAGAATCAGGGCGGCGGGCACCGCCAGCACGATCATGGCGATGACCCGCTCGGTGTCGCGGGTGAAAAACAGCACGATGCCGGCGATCATCAGGATCGTCGGGGCATACCAGCCGACGTAGCGGTCGATCAGCCGCATGATCGGCGCCTTGGTCTGTTCCGCCTGGAGGATCAGCTGCTGGACGCGTCCCAGGGTCGTGTCGCGGCCGGCCCGCGTGACCCGCACGTCGAGCACGCCGGTCAGGTTGGTCGTACCGCTGAAGACCTCGTCGTCGTTCTGCTTGTCAGCCGGCAGCGATTCGCCGGTGATGGTCGCCTGGTTGACCGAACTGACGCCGTCGATCACGATGCCATCGGCGGGGATGTTGTCGCCGGGGCGGACACGGACGATGTCGCCGGCCCGCAGACTCCTGGCGTCGGCCTGCTCTTCCTTGCCGTCGGGCTTGAGGCGCGAGGCGACGGTCGGGGTCATGCGGATCAACGATTCGATACTCGCCCGGGCACCCAGGGCGGTCCGTGTCTCGATCAGGTTGGAAATGATCATGAAAAACGCGACCACGCCCGCCAGCTGGTACTCCTGCTGGGCGAAGGCGGCGAGGATCGCCAGGGCGGCCAGAATGTCCATCCGCATGTCGCCGCGGAGAAGACTCACCACCGAGCTCCACATCAGCGGAACGCCCAGAAGGATCGCCCCCAGGGCCGCCGACAGGTCGGAGTGGAACGGCCGGTTCGGATAGAGCCACTCCGCCAGGTAGCTGTTGAAGATCAACAACCCGCCCATCATGGTCCCGACCAGCAAGACACTGGCTCGCAGGGCCTGCCGCTGCACCGACTGTACCGAACCCGTCTCGGCGGGACGGACAGAAGCCTGATCAGCCATCGGCTGCTCCTGATAAAGATAAGTCTTCTTGAATGCCTGACTTACAGCAGGATTCCACACCCAGGCCTCCCGCCATCCAGCGGGAGCGTTTCCCCTGTGGAACCACCATCGCCGACGCCATCGTCGCGCGATCTACCTCCATGCCGTGTCGCATTTCGGCATGCGTATCCTACGAGTCGGGCATTATCTTTGTTCACTCCCCATCGGCCTGGGCGCCCGCCTGCACGCCGGCGCCGGAATCGGACCTGGACGCGGCCGCAGCGTCCGTCGCGCCATCGACCTGGGTCTGCATGTACGCCCCGCCGCCCTGCAGGATCATCGTCAGCGATTTGCTGCTGCGGAACGGGGCGAGCCCGTCGGCGCCGACGCTGTCATCCAGCGCACGAAAGGCATCGCCGGCGGCGGTCAGGAACTTCTCCCGCTCGGCCGGGTCCGGAGTGATCCCGGCCGCCTGGGCCATGGCTTCGCAGGCCAGGTACGACCAGGTCCCCTCGCGCCAGCCGCCGAGGCGCTCGTAGCTGACCTCATACATGGTCCGGGCAAATTTCAGGTACGACTCGACCAATTTCTCGGTCGGCAGACCCTGGCGGCCGTACACGTCGATCAGCCGGCCGAGATTCTTGATGTACAGGGCTCCGCTCCACGCCTGGCGCGGCCGCCACTCGCCGAAGCGCTTGACGACGACGTCGAAATCGAGGCTGGCGGTCAGCTTGTCGATCGAATCCAGATATTCCTTGTCGCCCGTCAGCAGGTACCAGTCGAGCAGGATCTGCAGGTTATTGCCGCCGCTGCGGTCCGGGGTCCCGATCTGGGGGAAACGGTCCTGCTGGATCTTCCAGTGGACCAGCCGCGTGGCGTCGCGGGCGGCATCCACCAGGTGACGGTCTCCCGTCAGGTAGTAGGCGGTCAGGATGCCGCGGGTGCGGAAGTGGCCGGCCTCAGGCGAGCTGCCCTGGGCCCACGGCCAGTCCAGCAGGCCCCACAGATGGTCGGTCGGCGAACCGCGGTGAGTGCTGCGGCCGGCCTCGACGCCGTGGGCGGTGTGCGTGAACGTCCCGCCGTTGTAGATCGGGGCGCGGTCCTCCAGGGTGTGGTAGATATCGATGTCGGCCTCGTGCCAGAGGCCCTGGACGGCCAGGTCCCACCAGGCATGGGCCATGCCTGGCCTGGCATCGACGTTTCGCAGCGACTGCATCAGCATGCCGAAGCCCAGATCATACTCATTGTTGTAGTGGCTGACGACGTCCAGGCCATGGTGCGGGCCCTCGGTCTTGTTGCGCTCGTTGGCGGCCCAGGTGTCGCCGAAGTGGCGCCAGCCGTACTCGTCGTAACGGGCCCGGTGGGTGAACAGGTTGTCCCTGCCGTTGACCCCGGCGGCCACGACGGCCTCGTACTTGTCGAACCGGCCGTCCCGGACCGGGACCAGCGGATCGAGATCGGCGCCGGCCGCGGCGTACGCCCCGGAGTCCGCCCAGACGACCGGCCGGTTCAGGCAGACCGGCATCAGCTCGCGGGCCAGGGCCATCCGCGACGGATCCCGGCGGCGGCGACCCTCCTGCCCCTCATCCTGGCTGGGCAGCGCCCGGCGATGGCGGTAGTAGACCCAGAATTCATGGGTCTTCTGCTCGCCGCCCTGGATCTCGTGGAGGTCGCCGAACTGTGCCGGCCAGAGCCCCACGCGGATCGTCCCGTTGTCATCGACGCCAAGGCCCTTGGGGAAGTTCTGCCAGAAGGCCGGCATCGCCACCGACACCGCCCATTTCAGATCCGCCACATCGACCCAGGGGGTCGCGTGCAGGCCGGTCTCGACCTGGCGGTCCTTGTAGTGGACCTGGTAGCCCTTGAATCGCAGCGGGATCTCGTTGTTGCGGTTGACGTGCGTGCGGTGGAACCAGTTCTCGCCGCCACTGGAGTCCTGGTAGACCGACACGGGAGCGACCAGCGGGAGGCGGTCGAGCATCCGCCCGGGCTCCGGCGAGAGCGTCACCTGCCTCAGGCCCACGTTCAGCTGCACGGGCAGGACGTACTCGAGGGATTCCAACAGGACCGCCCCCGGTTGGCCGAGGATGTACCGCGAACCGTCTTCCGCCCGCGTCGCCGCCCGCGGATTGTGCGCGGTGAGCACCACTCGCACCAGGGAGCTGCCGGCAAAGGCGTGGACCCGCATGGTGTAATTCAGCAGCGGCCGGGGCACGTCGGGGTTCTGCAGATCGCCGCGGATGGCGGCCACCGCGTGCAGCGGGCCGGCCCGCTCGACCTCGACGGCGTGGATCCGGCCGGCCGCGCTGGTGAACAGGCGTCCCTTCTCGTCTGTGGCGACGATGCCGCAGGGGTCGGCTTCGGTGCTGATCAGGTTTTCGTAGGTGTATCGCCCGTCGCCGTCGGTATCCAGCCACACCTGGGAGAGGCCGCGCATGCCTTGGGTGTTCATCCGGATGCGCATCGGGCCGGTGGTCAGGGTGCATTCGTTGGTGTCGTCGAAGACGTCGACCGGCTGGGCGATTTTGGCCGGCTCGATGGCCGGGTCGTTGGTCAGGGTATAGCCCGTATCGCCATCGGTAAAGAACGAGACGAGGACCCACTTGGCGCTGCCGTCGTCCCAGGTCGCTTCGACGTCGAACTGGGCGGGCACGGCCTTGCCATCCTTGTTAAGCAGGCGGAGCGTCGCCGCGTCGCTCACGGCCCCGCGGGCGAGCGGCACACCGGTCCAGACCGGGATCGTCACCGGCAAGGGGCGATGCTCGCGCGGAAACGGCGAGCCGATGTACTCCGGTTCGCCGGAAACATTCGCCTGATCGACCATCGACACCGACAGGGGGATCCGTATGGCGGTTTCGGCCTGAGCGGGACTCGCGAACAACACGACAGATAGCGCGGCCGCCACGACGACACCAGTGAACAACGACTGCAATTCCATCAGATTCATCTCCCAATCCAGGGCCCGGCGGGCGGGCGCAAGCACACCTTCACAAGTCTCGCATTGTAACGGTGTTGCGTGATTTGTCGCGTCAGCTGGCGACGGCAAAACGCTGCAGACGCTCTCCGGCCAGTCTGGTATAATGGCGGGCCGGCAACCGAAGGTGTACAGGTACGCTCCAGCGAACCATCATCGATTCTTGAGGGACTTACGATGAAACGAACGGCGTTTACACTCGTGGAACTGCTGGTGGTGGTGGCGATCATCGCGCTGCTGATCTCGATCCTCGTGCCCACGCTCGGGCAAGCCCGCGCCAGCGCCAAGTTGCGGGTCTGCGCCAGCAACCTCCGCCAGATCGGCGTGGGCATCACCAACTACGCCAATATGTTCAACGGCGTGATTCCCGGCTATCCGGCCAGGGTAAGCAATGACGTGGCGTACAACGACTTCGGCGTGCCGAACAAGGACGTGGCGACCAATCAGATCTGGTCGGGCGACCCCGGTAAGCGGCCGTCGGCGTCGAACATCGTTCACCAGCGCGTGGGCCTGGGGGTCCTGCTGGACATCAAGTCGGCTTCGCCGGAGCTGTTCTTCTGCCCGGCCGATCCCCTGCACGACCAGGCCGAGGAGATCCGCAAGCTCACGCAGATGACGGAGTCCGACCGGGACAATCCCATCTATTCCAGTTATCTGTATCGCCAGCACGACATGATCCAGGGCAAGGCGCTGCTGGGCGACCTGGGCGACAACAAGGCGGCCCGGCCCAACGGCGCGATCACGGAGGTCAGGGTCGAGGCGCTGGCGATGGACATGCAGACGTCGGGCTTTGGCGCGAACGAGCACTTCCAGCACGAGGGCACGAAGGTCAATATCCTGTACCAGGACACGTCGGTCCGCGAGCAGGGCAATCCGAAAGAGGACCCCGACCTGTTGACGCACCCCGGCCTGCCGCCGGCCTACGTCAGCGCCGTGACAGCTGGCCAGATCGGCATCTTTACGCTCCCGGCGGCGCTGGCGACGGACCCGTCGCTGCTGCAGCGGCGCTTCGACGACATGTTCCTGCGGGCGGACATCAGCGCCGTCAGCGATCCGCAGAACGCGCCGCTGGCGCCATGATCACGGCTTATTCCAATTCTTCGCCAGCATCAGCAGGTCGATGACGTTGATGTGGCCATCGGCGTTCAGATCGGCGTCGGGGTTGTATGCCGGGTCGCCCAGGTCGCTGGGAAACGCGTGCGCCAGCATCAGCAGGTCGATGACGTTGACGTGCCGGTCGCCGTTGATGTCCCCGATGATCGGCAGCAGCAGGTGCCACGTGCCGCCGTAGTCCGGGCCGAGGAAGTCGTCTCCGCCGGCCATCACGACCACGGCACGGGCGGCGTCGTAGACCATCGCCTGGTGGCTGCGGTCCGACGGCGGGGAAGCCGGCAGGCACTGCGACCAGGTTGTGCCGTCCCAGACCCAGGTCTCGTTGTTGTGCGCGGCGGGGGAACCGCCGTCGTTACCGCCGAACACCACGGTCAGGTCCGCCAGCGCATCGTAGGCCATGCTGTGGCCGATCCGCGGCGAAGGGCCGGTATTGGCCAGCAGGGTCCAGGTCGTCCCGTCGTACTGCCAGGTCTCGTTGGTCGTGCCTGAGCCGGTATCGCCGCCGAAGAGGACCATCACGCGGCGCCGGCTGTCATAGACCATGGTTGCGCCCGCCCGCGGCGTGGGGTTCAGCGCAGGAAACCGCTGCGTCCAGGTTGTGCCGTCGTATTCCCAGGTCTCACTGAGCGGCGTGTCGCCCGGGGCGGCGCCCCCGAACAGCACGGTCACGCCGCGATAGGCATCGTACGCCATCGCCGCATAGTAGCGGGCACTCGGGCCGGGCACCATCCGCTGCGTCCAGGCCGTGCCGTTCCATTCCCATGTCTCGTCGCCGCCGGTCGTTCCGCCGAACAGCACGGTCACGCCCCGCCCGCTGTCATGCGCCATCGCCGGCACGAGCCGCGGCGACGGACCCGAGGTGGCCTTTTTATACCACCGCTCGCCGTCGTACTCGTAGGTGTCGCTGCGCCCGTAGGCCTCGTCGCCGACGAAGGCGACGCCGACGCCCCGGCCGCTGTCCCAGGCAAAGCCGTAGGCGATGTGGTCGGACGCACCGGCCGTGGCGGCGGGCTTCCAGGTGGACCCGGTGTACAGCCACGTCTCGCTGCTGAGCGGCTGGTCGAACCCGCCGAACAACACACATTGCTTGCGAATCGAATCGTACGTCATCGCCGCATGCCGGCGGGGGCTGGGGCTCGCAAAGGGCAGCCGCTGGATCCAGCCGTAGCCGTCCCACTCCCACGTATCGTTTTCCAGCGTGCTGCCCGCACTCGACCCGCCGAACAGCACCGTCACCCCGCGATCAGCGTCGTAGCACATCGCGTGGTTGGCGCGGGCGATGGGGCCGGTGGCGGTGCGGAAGCTCCAGGTCAGGCCGTCGTACTCCCAGGTGTCGCCCCACTCCAGGCCGTCGGTCCCGCCGAACAGCACGATCCGGCCGCGGCTGTCGTCGTAGGCGATCTGGTGGTTGGCGCGGACGGCCGGGCCCGGGATCAGGCGCTGGATCCATGTTGTCCCGTTCCACTCCCATGTATCGGAGAGGTAGCCGGTGTCGCTCGATCCGCCGACCAGGACCGTCACCTTGCGGACGCGGTCATAGGCCATGGCGTGGCCCTGGCGCGGCGATGGGCCGATGATCGCACGGAGAGTCCAGGCCGTGCCGTCATACTCCCACGTATCGCCGAGCCGCCCCGACGCGTCGCGCCCTCCGAACAGGACAACCACGCCACGATGGCTGTCGTACACCATCTTGTGCAACAACCGGCCGGGCGGGCCGGCCACGTCACGATTCGTCCAGGCGTTGCCGTCCCACTCCCAGGTCTCATCGAGGTAGGTCACGCCGCCGCCATAGAGGACGACCTTGTCCCGGCTGCTGTCGAAGGCCGTCGCGTGGCCGAACAGTCCCATCGGCGAGGGCGTCACGTCCTGCCAAACGCAATCGACCGCCCACACTGGGGCGGCAACCGCCATCACCGCGATCCAAACAGCGCCTGCTTTCTTCCACATCGTGCGTCTCCCCTGCGTCAGAATTGCGTGCGGATCGGCACACCCCTGCGCGTGCCGCCAGAGGCGAGGCCGCCTCCCGAATGCGGCCGCCGCAGTAGTTATTGTATTACAGACCGGCGCGGATTTCGATGTAGGCGACGACTCGGGGGGCTGACCGGGTGCGTAAGCGCATCAGATCGAAGGCAACTCCAGAAACCTCGCGGCGGCCCGGGGAGCCGGGGGAGGTAACAGGGGCCTGCCCCCCGGCGCGCACGTCTCCTGGCGGCATCAACGCCGGGACTTCGTGGCGGCCTGGACGGATGTGCACGTCACCAGGGCCTGACCCCGTGGGGTTCGAGGGGTATGCCGGGGTTTACCGCTCCCTCACGGTCGCGGCTCGTTGGGGATCAGGGGTCTGACCCCGATTCGCACGCCTGCCGGCGGAATCAATGCCATGATCTCGTGGCGGCCTGGATGCCTGTGCACGCATATGGGGTCTGACCCCGTGGGAGTCGAGGGGCACAGCACGGTTTATCGCCCCCTCACGGTCGCGGCTCGTTTTGTCCGGGTCTACCGCTCCCTCACGGTCGCGGCTCGTTGGGGCAGCGTGGCACCCAGGAAGGATCTGGTGGGCAATAGCCCACCCTACAGGCGTCTCTTTGGCGGGCGCAGCCCGCCCTGCACGAACCGTGGCACCCGACGTGGCCGGTTCAACTGGAATCGGTCGCGGCCGGGGCAGGTGCATCATGGCGGGGCCTTGCAATAAACATTGCGCCCCCGGCGGGTTCGGGGGAACCGGCCGGGGGCGCTGAACGATCATCTTGCCGACACGTCGGTCCAGCGGTTACTTACCGGTTCCCGCGACGGGGGCCGGCCGGGTCGCCGGCGCGGTTGCCGCCGGGCGCGGCTGGCTGGCCGGGGCCTTCGTGTCGCCGGCAAGCTTGCGCTGCTCGGCGGAGGGGATGTCGGCCAGGCGGGTCTTGAGCTCGTCGAACATCCTGGCGATCGGCTTGTCGAGTGCCTCGATGGTGGCGATACGCTTCGCCTTGTCCTCGATCTTCTCAGCCGCGTCGTAGTCCACCTTATAGGTCATGCGATACTCGTCGGCCCGTCTGCGGAGCTGGGTGAGGATCTGGTGGCTCTGCTGCTGCTGGCTGCGGTCGAGCTTGTACCTGTCGATGAAGTCGTTGACGTATTTGCCCCACTCATCCAGCACGATCGGGCCGGTGATCACCGGCTGGTGAACGGCGGGTTTGGGTTGCGGGGCGGGCTGCGACGCCGGACCGACAGTGGGCTTCCGCTCGGTCGTCGCCACGGGCGGCTGGGTCCCCACCGGCGGCAGCGGATCGGCGCCGACGGCCTGTTCGTCGGCCAGGTAGGGCTGCAGGGCCTGCAGGTCGGGCGCGAGGCGCGAGTCGTACTGGCGGGCGGCCCGCTCCTGGGTCTCTTTCATCCGCTCGCGGAACGCGCGCTGGCGCTCGCGGCCCTTGACCACCTGGGCGTCGGGCAGCACTTTTTCGGTCGTGAGAATCACGTTGTTGAAGGTCATCGGGGCCTGCTCGATCACCGCCTGGAGGCGGGCCTGAAGGTCCTGGACCATGTTCTTGTCGAC
Source organism: Phycisphaerae bacterium (assembly GCA_041687575.1). Taxonomy (GTDB): domain Bacteria; phylum Planctomycetota; class Phycisphaerae; order UBA1845; family JANYLN01; genus JANYLN01. The sequence continues at coordinate 10,918 of JAWLBS010000034.1, forward strand.
GGCCTCGCCGCTGCGGGCCTTCTCCATGTAGTACTTGAGCTCGGCCTGGAGGTCGGTCATCTGGGCTGCGGCCTTGGGCCCATACTCGACATGGGCCTGCTTGACCTGCTGAAGCTGCTTGCGGACCTCGCCCTGCTGCCCGGCATCAAGGTCGTACATCTGGGTAAGCCACTCGACGTACTTGTCGACCTGGCGATCGAGCTGCTCGTCCAGGGCCTTCATCTCTTCCGGGGAAAACGCCGGAGCATCCGCCCCCCACACCCGCGGTGCACCTGCCAGGGCAACGGCGGCCAGCAACACAATGGTCATAAAAATCCGGTTCGTCATGGATATCCATCCTCCGCCAGTACTTCGGCACCTGTTCTCGCGGACCGTCCTGGTTCGCATTCTACCGCATCGGGAATCTCGCCTCCAGCCCCAAAAAGCCGTTTTGGGCCCCCGATGAACATATCGGATGAACGGCAACGGCAATCCAGTCTGCAAGAGCCCTTATGCTCTTATACGCCACTGCACCGCAATCGCCTCACCGATTCGGCAGAAACTCCCGCCGAACCTTGCAGACGTACGTGTAAACGGGGTCGACAAACTGGCTGCAGCGCGCCTCAAGCACCTGCCCCAGAAGCATATACGCCTCCTCCAGCGCCATGCCGTAGCCGGCGGTCATCCACAGCAAAAGCGCCTCCAGGCCGATCCGGAAGGCGTCCTCGGCCGGCCGCGCCAGACCGCAGGTCATGATGTGGGTGGCGTCCTCCAGCCGCGGCCAGTGCAGGTGCGGCACGGCCGGGCGGGTTACCGACACCCGCATGCGGATCAGCGCGTCGGACTCGATGCCCCCGGCGCCGCAGATCTCGCCGTCGCCCTGGATGGCGTGCACGTCGCCGACGTGGATCAGCGCCCCGTCGCACTGGGCCTTCAGGTGCAGCGTCGCCCCGGTGGTCAGCTCCTGCAGATCCAGGTTGCCGCCCCAGGGACCGCACCAGCCGTTGTGCAGCCGCTCACGGGCGGGCGCCACACCCACAAAGCCGATCATCGGTCGGGCGGGGATCTTCAGGGTGTCGCTCCAGTGGATCAAATTGTCGCGGATCTCGACCCGCTTGTGGTGCCGCCCGATCTTCGAGGCATCCAGCCAGTTGTAGAAGATCGGCGTGCCGGGCCCGAAGGCGGTGTACCCGACCGGCCCGAGCTGCATGTCGAGGATCTCGATGCTGACCATGTCGCCGGCCCGGACGCCGTCGACATGGATGCAGCCGGATGTCGGGTTGCCGTAGGGGACCTTTTTTCGGTACTGCTCGAGCTGCTCGCCGTCGCACCAGGGGCCGGGGTTGATCGCCGTCTGGACCTCGAAGACCTCGTCGGGCTCGACGTGGAGGGTCGGGGCGTTCTGCGGACCCGTCTCAAAGTAAAGGACATCCGTGCCTGCGCGTTTCATGCGTCTGCCTCCTGGATCGGTAACGGGCGGATCGTAACCGTTGCATCGTCTGGTATCACGGGTAGAGTGTCGCAGCAGGCAAGAGCGATGGCAAGCGCAAACAAGACGGGAGGATCCCAAATGAAGTGTGTACTGTCGGTCGTTGCGGCCTTGTCGTGCCTGGCGGTGGAAGCGCCGCAGACACAGCCTTATCCTAACCCGCAGAGCGCAACCGCCCCGGATCGGGTCGCCCGGTTCGACGTGGCGGAATTCGCGGTCGTTCTCGACGCGAAAAGCCTGGAAGCAGTCAACCCATACACGGCCTGCACGCTTGACCTGGAGATCCGCAGACCCGGCGACACCGACGGTTCGGCAGGCGAAACGATCGTCCGCGCAGCGGGCTTCTACGCCGGCGACGGCCGGTACCTCGCCCGGTGGCTGGCGGACGGTCCGCAGGGGCGTTACACCTACCGGCTGCGGCTTTCGCGACAGGGCGCCGGCAAGCCAGCGGTCTTCGAGGGGGAATTCCGGATCGCCGGAGAGTCGTCGGCCGCGTCGAGGGGTCCCCTGCGGGTCAGCCGGCGCAATCCGATCTGGTTCGCCGATCGTGACGGCGAGCCGGTCTTCCTGTCGGGCGCCTGGTCGCACAGCAGCCTGGACATCGCCAGCATCACCGGCCAGGGATTCGGCCCCTGGTACGACACCGACCCCGCCATCTTCAACCGCTACTACGACCATGCCGTCGAGAAAGGCTACATCGATGCGGACCGCCGGCCGACGCCGAAATACTTCGCCGCACTCGACGGGCTGCTGGACGATCTGGCGCGGCACCGGCTCAACCTGGTGTGCGTCACGGCCGACCACATGGGCTGGGGCTTCCAGTCCGCCTCGAACTGGCACGGCAAGCGGGCGGGGGAGTTCACCGAGCCGCTTCGCTACGACCCCAGCGCCGGGCGGGTGTGGGACCATTTCCTTGCCGGCGCGATGCGACGAGGGATCTACGTCAAGATCAACCTGCAGGAGTGGTGCCAGGGCAAGTACGCCCAGCACCCCTTCAACACGATCGAAGGCGTGAACCTGGGCAAGGGATGGGAACAGCCGGACGACATGCTGGAAAACGCCACCGCGCGCGACGCCTGGCAGCGCTGGGTCCGCTACCTGGTCAGCCGGTACGGGGCCTTCAACAACGTGCACTTCCAGATGGGCAACGAACCGCCTGGAGACGGCTACACCCTCGGGCAGGAAAAGTGGAAGGCCTTCGACCGATGGACGATGGAGACCGTCAAGCAGACAGCTGGGCGCTCGATCCTCTACTGCAGCGGCGCGCCGGTCGGCTGTAAGCCGCTGGACCAGGGGGACTATGACTGTCTTCACCCCACGCACACCGGGCTGGGCGGGGTGAGCAGTTTCATCTTCGAGCGGCGCCGGCCGGTGCCGTGCCTGATCGAGGAGATCAAGGCCTACGTCGGCAAGAACAAGGCCGAGTGGGTGCCGGCGTGCCGGTACATGAAGTTCGGGGCCTTTGCCCAGGGGGCGTACGCGAGCACGCTGGTGATGTGGTCGTGGAAACACCACGACGACGCGCTCGATCAGTACTATGCCTCGACGGTAGCGTTGCGGCGTTTCGTCGACCCGGTGGCCGACGACCTGTTCGAGCTGAGGCCGGACGATTCGTTCATCGCCGCGGCGCCGGCTGAGATCGCCAAGGGCATCCGTTCGCCGCGTCACGCGATCGTGTACATGCAGAAGGACGACGGCAACACCGAGGCCGGACCCCCGGCGACGAAAGACCTGCGGCTGTCCCTGCCGGACGGCGAGGTGACGGTGCACTGGTTCGACCCGATCGCGGGTCGATACCTCGAACCGGCTCGCCGAACGGTCAGTGGCGGCGTCCTGTCGCTGCGGCCGCCGGAGGCATACGTGGATGATTTCGCGGTACGGGTGACGTACGAGCCGGATCAGTCCCAGATCTCTACGCCCGGCAAGGCCTTGCGCAGCTCCGCGATCGCCTCGTCGCCAAGGTCCGTGTGTTCCAGATCGACGGCCTTGAGCGAGGGCATGTCGGACAGTTGTGACAGGTAATCGGCGTCGACGGGCGTGCGGGCCAGGCGGAGGACCCGCAGGCCGTCGATGTCCGCCAGATGCTCAAGGCCCGTACCGGTGACACGCGTGCCGGAGAGCCACAATTCCCGCAGGCCCCCGAGCCGCCCCAGGGGTGCCAGAGCGGCGTCCGTGATCGGGGTGTCCATCAGGTCCAGCACCGCCAGCCCGTCAAGGCCCGGCAGGTGCGCCAGCGCCTCGTCGTCGATCGGGGATTTGGCCAGCGACAGCACCCGCAGCGACGGCAATGCCGGCAGCGACGCCAAAGATGCACCGTCGATGGGTGTGCCGCCCAGATACAGTTCTCGCAGGTTCGCCAGGCTCGCCAGGTGCGAAAGCCCGGCCCCGGTCACCTTCGTTGCGAACAGGTGCAGCTCTTCCAGCCCCGTCAGCCCGCCCAGGTGCTCCAGTCCGGCGTCGGTCACGGCGGTCTCGGTTAAATCCAGACGTGCCAGGTTCGCCAGCCGGGCCAGGTGGGACAGGCCCGCGTCGCCGATCGCGGTGCCGGCCAGATCCAGCGCCCGCAGCTGCGTCAGGCCTGCCAGATGCGACAGGTCGTCACCGGCGATCGGGGTGTCGCGGAGGTTCAGGTCGCGAAGGTCGCCCAGGTCGGCCAGCAGGGCGACGTCCACGGGGGCGAGCCTCGCTCGCGCCAGGCTCACCCGCTCGATCCGCTCGAACAGGTGTCTGCGCGAAGGAACCAGGCCCCGCAACCAGGCCGGCCCGATGTACTGACGGACCTTGCGGCCATCGAAGCGGGCGATCATGGCGCGGGCGGGCTGCTCGGCCTGCCAGCCGGCCCGGTACGTCCGCTCGACCCAGACGCCGCCGAGCCACCAGGCGGCGACCGCCAGCAGCGCGGCCAACGCAAGGGCCGAGGCGACGGCGATCAGCCGGCGTCGCCATCGGGACTGGCCGGCGGCGCGCGACCGCTTGCGCCGCCCATGCCGGTCGGCAGCCGCCGCAGTCGCGCGGGCGACGGGTGAGGCGCCGCGCGGTCGGCGACCGGTGCGGCGCGGGCGGGCGGCGGTGGTTCGTTTTCGTCTGTTGACACGTCTGGCGGGCACGCGGGACTCCCTTGCAGCGGCCTGTCGACACTGAATCCGTTCAGCGCAGGGTATTGTCGTCGGACGTGCGGCCAATGCAAGGCTCTGCCTTGCAGGACGCCATACCATGGGCACAGTGTCCCGCTGTCATCCTGAACGAAGTGAAGGACCTCTGCCTCTCGGAGCGCTCCGTGCTGTCATCCTGAGCAACGCGAAGGATCTCGGCCAAGCGGCGGGCTATCCGCTTGCGTTTGTGTCCTCCACGCCATGGCGACCTCGCAAACTGCTACACCATGGGTACGCTGTCCAGTAGAGATTCCTCGCTGCGCTCAGAGCCTGTGAATGTTTCGGCTTTCACCCGCGTTTTTGACCTTGAAAACGCGGTTTTCTGCCGATTTTTTCACAGGCTCTCAGAATGACAGCTTCGCGGCGGTTTTCCGGAAACAAATGATCCTACAGGCCGAAACTTTCCGCCAGCAGGAGCAGGTCCACACCGTTGACCGCGCCGTCACCGTTTACGTCCGCGGCGGCATCGTAGCCGGCATCCCCCGCCGTCGCCCCGAACGCCCGCGCCAGACGCAGCAGGTCGAGGACGTTGACGATGCCGTCGCCGTTCGTGTCGCCCACGAGGTACTCGTCCGCCCCGACGTCACCAGCCAGCCCCAGGGGGCGGGGGTGGCCGTCGAAATCGGTCGTCGCGGTCGGGTTGACCGCGCGGCCCAGGGCAGGCACCGCCTGTCGCGTCAGGTGCAGGTCGCCGGCCAGCGGGTCGACGAACCATTCCGGCAACACGTCCGGGCCGACGATGTCGCCCTCGCTGCTCCAGGTGCCGCTGGCACGCGCGCTGTAGATCCACCCGCGGATGATGTTGTTGCGCAGCTGCAGATTCTGGGTGGGGACCCAGCTCGAGGCGTAGATCTGGACACTGCGGAAGAAGTTTGCGTTTTCGCTGTAGACCGTGTTGTGGTAGACCTGGCAGTTGCGGGTGTAGCACAGTTCGATGCCCAGATCGCCGCCGGCCGAATCGAGATTGACGATGAAGTTATTGCGGATGATGCCGCCGTCCATGGCCGGGACGGGTGAGGCGATATACGGGTTGCCGAAGGCGATGCCTTTGTTGCAGCCGATGATCAGGTTGTTCTCAACGAGGCAGTCCGCGCTGGCGTTCCACAGAAAGATGCCCGCGTCGCCATTGCCGTTTTCGCCGATGATGTTCTTGGCAACGCAGCCGCGGATCGTCCAGCCGATCGCCCCGTGCAGGTCGATGCCGCCGAGGTAGTCGTCGGGCCGCTCGATGCCGTCGTTGATCCGCTGGTAGGTGTTCTCCATCCAGACGTTCTCGATGAGCCCGCCGCGGGTCTGGGGACTGCCCTTGATGTGCTGCTCGCCGGCGTTGATCGTCCTGCAGTTGCGGATGACCGCATAGTCGGCACCCGGGCTGATCTGGATGGCGTGCCAGTAGCACTCCCCGACGGTGATGTTCTCGATGGTGACATGGTCGGCGTTGATGTGCAGCGGGGTGCGGCAATAGGCAGCGCTGTTCATCCCGCCGCCGTCGATGAATACGTCGTGCGGGTCGCCGCTCGCCCCGCGGAGCGTCAGGCCGTCACGCGACAGCCACCTGTCGCTGCCGATGCGATAGGTCCCCGGGGCAATCAGGATCAGGTCGCCCGGCGAGGCCTGCCCCAAGGCCGTGGTCAGCTGCCGCACGTCCTGGACATCCCACGTCGCCGCCGACACCGGCGCCGCAAGTCCCGCCAGTGCGGCGAGTATGGCGATCGTGCACGATGCATTGAACCAGCCGACGCACCTCATTCATGTCTCCCTTGCCGGGCGAATCGCCCGTCCACCAGCGCCGCCCGCCTCTTGGTGCGGCAGCAGAGATCCGATCGTGCACGGCAAGCAGTCCTGCAGCGGCCCTCGTGCCCCACGTCTTCCGCCCGGTCGGCCCGCCAGGCTGCGGCCCGGCGCAGCGCATCGCCTCTATCCAACGCGACCCTGCGCAGGACTGCGCCGCCCCGCCCGGTTAAAGCTGCCAGCAGCGGGCCAGGATCAGCAGGTCGATCGCGTTGATGATGCCATCGTAGTTCAGGTCGGCCGCCATGTCGTAATCGGGATGGCCGACGCTCGTGTTGAACGCGCTGGCCAGCATCAGCAGGTCGATTGCGTCGACCTTGTTGTCGCCGTTGATGTCCCCGGCGAGCAGCTCATCGGCGCCGATGTCGGCCGCCAGACCGAGCGGGCGCGGATGGCCGTCAAAGTCGGTCGGCACATCGAGCAGGGTCAATCCCTGATCGATCGCGGGGACGGCGCTGCGGGTCAGATGCAGATCGCCGGCCAGCGGGTTGACGAACCATTCGGGGGCCACGGACGTCCCGACGATGTCATTGGTGGAGGTCCAGGTGCCGTTGGCGTTGACGCTCAGGATCCGGCCGCGAATGATGTTGTTGCGGAGGTCCAGGTTCACCGTCGGAATGCTGGAAGTCGCGTAGATGTGGAAACTGCGGAAGAAGTTGGAGTTCTCGCTGTAGATCGTGTTGTTGTAGACCTTGCAGTCCCTGGTGAAGCACATTTCAATGCCCAGATCGCCGCCGGCCGAATCGAGGTTGACGATAAAATTGTTGCGGATGATCCCGCCGTCCATGTGCCATGTGCCCGAGTTGTTGGACGGGTTGCCGTAGGCGATGCCCTTGTTGCAGCCGATGATCAGATTGTTCTCGACGGTGCAGTTGGAGGAGACGTTCCACAGGAAGATGCCCGCGTCGCCGCCGCCGTTGATACCGATGATGTTCTTGGCGACACAGCCGCGGATCGTCCAGCCGATCGCGCCGTGGATGTCGATGCCGCCGAGGTAATCGTTGGGGCGGGGGCCGCCGTCGTTGGTCCGCGGGTAGGTGTTCTCCATCCAGACGTTTTCGATGAGCGTGCCGACCAGGGGCTTGCTGCCCTTGATGTGCTGCTCGCCGGCGTTGATCGTGCGGCAGTTGCGGATCACGGCGTAGTCGGCGCCGGGGCTGAACTGGATGGCGTGCCAATAGCACTCGCCGCTGGTGATGTTCTCGACGGTGATGTAGTCCGCGTCGATGTGCAGCGGGGTGCGGGCATAGCCGGAGTTGTTCATCCCGGCGCCCCGCAGGAACACGTCCTCGGGGTTGCCGGTGGCGCCCCGCAAGGTCACGCCGTTGCGCCGCATCCAGAGTTCGCTGCTGATCACGTAGGTGCCCGGGGCGACGAGAATGACGTCGCCCCAGACGGCGTTGTTGACGGCATTGCTCAACTGCGAAACCGTCGATACGTTCCAGTCCCTGGCAATCGCCGGGGTCGCCATCAAGCCGACCGCCAGCGCAAACAGGACCGCTGTCGTCAATACCTTCGATCGCATCCCTTCCTCCTTTTCTCAGATCGGGACACCAGATTCTTGTCCCATTTCGGGCGTCGGCTACAGCTGCCAGCAGCGGGCGAGGATCAGCAGGTCGATCGCGTTGATGATGCCGTCGCTGTTCAGATCGGCTGAAAGATTGTAATCGGGATGGCCGACGCTCGTGTTGAATGCGGTGGCCAACGTCAGCAGGTCGATCGCGTCGACGCTGTTGTCGCCGTTGATGTCGCCGGCGAGCAGCTCGTCGGCGCCGATGTCGGCCGCCAGGCCGAGCGGGCGCGGGTGGCCGTCGATGTCGGTCGGGACATCGGCCAGCGCGGCGACCTGGTCGATTGCGCCGACGGCGTTTCGGGTCAGGTGGAAGTCGGCATTGGCGGCATCGACGAACCAGTTGGCCCGCGCCGTGCCGCCGGTGATGTTGTCGCTGGCGGTGTAGCGTCCGCCGGTCCAGTCTCTGATGTTGCCGCGGATGATGTTGCGGGACAGGTCCAGGTTGACGTTGGGCAGGCTCCAACTGTCGTAGAACTGTACGGTCCGACCGTAGCCGTCGCTGTTGGTCCAGATGGTGTTGTGGTAGACCTTGACGTTGCGGACGAAGGCCAGATCGATGCCGATGTCGGCGTCGCCGAGCCAGGGCTGGTTCGGATCGGGCGTGGCGCCGGTGCGGGCGTAGACGAAGCAGTTGCGGATGATCCCGCCGTCGACGTCGTAGCCGTACCGGCCGCCGGAGTTGTTGCCGAAGCAGATCCCCCGGTTGCCGCCGATCACGATGCACCGCTCGACGGTGACGTTGGCGCTCTCGTTCCAGGCGAAGATCGAACCGTCGGCGTCGCCGCCGGCGCCCATGATGTTGCGGACCATGGTGTCGCGGATGATGAAATCCCGCCCGCCGTGCAGGTCGATGCCACCGACGTAGTCGTACCCGCGGGGGTCGTTCGGCTCGTTGGTCCGCACGTAGGTCTGCTCGCACAGGGTATTCTCGATGATCCCGCCAACGTTCGGCTTGGCGCCCTTGATGTGCTGCTGGCCGTTGTTGCGGGTGACCACGTTGTCGATGTGCATCCGGTCGGCGCCCACCCCGAAATGGATGGCATGGTAGTAGTACTCTGCAACAGTCAGATCGCGGATGGTGATGTCGTCGGCGTAGAGGGCGAATCCCTCCCTGGGCCCGTTGCCGGGATTCACGTTCATGCCCGCGCCCCGAATGACGACGTCGGCCGGATCGCCCGTGGCGCCACGAACAGTGACGTTGTTGGCGCTGATAGTCAGGTAGACCGTCGGCTGGTACGTGCCGGGGGCGATGATGATCTCGTCCCCGCTCCAGGCGTTGCGGACGGCGTTCTGCATATCGGCTGTGGTCGCGACATTGACCACTCGCCCGGCTGCCAGCGATGGCAACACGAGCAGACAGATGATCGGAACCATGATCAGACAGGAACAACGAGTACGGAAACAGCCCATCATCTTTCCTTCCCTTCCGGTCAACAAACCGCGAGAGCGACTTTCAACCCCTGATATGACAACGCATTACCAACCTTCACTCCGAACGGCACCTCCAAGGATACCGATTGCGTGCCGATGGCTCAATGTTTTTTGCTGCGATACCTGATAGGTGCGGACCAGTGGGCCAAAAAAGTACAGCAGCAAGCCGTGCGATTCCTCTTCGGCCCCCCCGCAGGTTGATGCGTCCCTCCCGGGCCGCTAGAAAAGGGGCCAACGAAACGTGTGTGCATGACAAGGCAGAAAAGGAAGAACCCATGACCACGCCCGCAAAACGACTCGGTATCGGCCTGATCGGTTACGGCCCGTACGGCCAGCACCTCGCCCGGCTCGTGACCAACACCACCCGCGCCGGCGTGACGATGGTCTGGACGCGAAGCCCTGAAACAGCTGATAAGATTCGGGCCAACGGGTTCGAGGCCACCAATGACGTCGATGAGCTGATCAACCATCCAAGCGTCGAGGCGGTGATCGTGGCCTCGCCCAACGCCCTGCACAAAGAGCACATCCTCAAGGTGTGCGCGGCGAAAAAGCCCCTCTGGGCGGAAAAACCGCTCGTGCTGAACCTGCCCGACTACGACGAGATCCTCTCGGCCGTCGAGGCGGCTGGCATTGTCAACCACTGCAACTTCGGCATTCGCTACAGCGGCCCCGGGCGCAAGATGATCGAACTGGCCGACGCCGGGGCCTTCGGCGAGCCGATGCACCTGGTCAGCCGGATCTGCCGGGGCACGGGGCTGTTCAGCCTGGGCTCGCCGCACAAGGCGGTGCTGCAGCCGGAGCTGTCGGGCGGGTGGATCCTGCACCACATGTGCCACCAGGTCGATTTCGCCCTGCGGCTGAGCCGCCAGCGGGTGGTGCGGGTGTACGCCCAGGCCGTCAGGAGCGACCCGAAGTGCCCGTCGGAGGAGTCGATCTCGGCGATCGTGACGACCGAAACCGGCGCGATCCTGGAGCTGGCCGACGGCGTGGCGCCCCAGATGACGCACCACCTGTCCTATCTGGGCACCAAGGCGCTGGCGTACGTCGATGCCGAGAATGGCCTGAATTTCCGCGGCAAGTGCGAGGAAAACAACTACGGTCACGGCGGCTGGAGCACGGTGTTCACCCCGGAGGCCTACCAGGACGACTCGATGGCGGCCTTTATCGCCGAGGTGACCGGGGTGCCGCACAACCGGGCCTGGCCGCTGTCGATCGTGCCGATCCGCGAGGGGCGGCACGTGCTGGAAGTGCTGCTGGCGATCCGCCGCTGCGCCGAGACCTGCGAGCCGGTCTGCCTGCCGGGGTAAAGCCCCTAATGGAAAATTAACGCGCAAACACATGAATCCCCGGTTGATCCGGCGGCATCGGCGCAGTACACTCACTACAGTTGCAGCCTCGAGTAGTCTACTTCGCATCTTTGTCCGGGCGTGCGCTTCTCCCGTCGATGTTCAAGTCCTGTTCGACTGGAGACGAAAATTCAGGTGACGCGCCACGCCAGTCATATATAGCCAGGTTGCCCGATGCCCGGGACGACACCCGATGCGCACGGGCGACGCATGAGAGTCGGCACGTCCACATTGGAGGCCCGATGGAGCGGTTGCGCGAAATTCTGATGGAGCGGGGTGCCTCGCTGGTCGGCTACGCCGATCTGCACGAGGTCTGGGCCGATGTCCGCCACCACCTGCCTCGCGGCATCTCGATTGCGGTGGCCCTGGACCCCCGCATCATCGCCGGGATCGACAAGGGCCCGACCCGGGCCTACTTGCAGGAGTACGAGCGGGTCAACGGGCTGCTCAACGACCTGGCGACCTTTACCGCCGATTACCTTCACAATCTGGGCTACAGGGCCAAGGCCTTCCAATCGAGCGTCGCCTACGTCGACCCGCTGACCTGCGCGGCGCCGTTCCAGCACAAGACCGTCGCCACCCGGGCCGGCCTCGGCTGGATCGGCAAGGGGGCCCTGTTGATCACGCGGCTCTACGGATCGGCCGTCCGCCTGTCCAGCGTCGTGACCGATGCGCCGCTGACGGTCGGCTGGCCGATGAACCACTCGCACTGCGGCCCGTGCGACGCGTGCGTGCGGGCATGTCCCGGCGGGGCGATCAAGGGGATCAACTGGCGGGTCGGCATGTTCCGCGAGGATCTCTACGACGCCCACGCCTGCCGCGAGACCGCCCTGGATCTGGCCGGGCGGGTCGGCGTGCAGCGGACGATCTGCGGCGTCTGCATCAATGTCTGTCCGTGGACGCAGCGGTACCTGCAGCGCGGTGTGGAGCGGGGCGAAACCGCGGCGCCGGTGACGACGAACGAGGCCGCGCGCTGAGGTCGACACGGCGGAGCGCACTTTCTTCGTTCATTTCAGAAACGTAGCAACACCAAACCCGAACCCATTGCGCCTGTAAGTCTTCGCAGCGGCCGCACCTGCCGGCTTGTCCCGTGCGCCCGACCGGACCCGCTGCCGACGGGCCGATCGCCCGTGGAAAAGCAGCACGATCGGGCATAGCGTTTATCACAGACGTATCAGATACAGGGGGAAATGCTCATGGAAGAGGCATCCTTAGCGGGGTTGACTCTCCACGTGGATGATCTGGACCGATCGCTGGAGTTCTATAAACGGCTGCCCGGGGCGAAAGTGGTGGTCCATCGGCCGGACGAATTCGCGATGGTGCGGATCGGGCATGGCCACATCGGGCTGCTGCAGGCGCGGTTGCCCACGAAGTTCCACGTTGAATTCGAGTCGCCGGACCTGCAGAGCCTTTACGAGGACCTGTGCGAGATGGGCATGGAGCCCGAGGGTCCGCCCCGGCAGAAGGAGTGGGGCGAAGTGGACTTCCGGATGCTCGACCCGGACGGCAACGTCGTGGAGTTCTGCGCCGCCCGCGAGACCGCTCGCGCCGGCCGCCGGTAACCCGGCTCAAGGCACCGATCGACCTGCCGGCACACCGCCGCCACGTTGCCAGCGGAATCAGCGCCGGGCGCTTGTCGGGGGTCTGCCCCCGTGGCGTACGCTTCCGGGCGGAATCAGCGCCGGGACTTCATGGCGGCCTGGACGGGTGTACACGTCATCGGGGTCTGACCCCGCGGCGCTGGGGTCAGGGCGTTTTCACAGGGGTCTGACCCCGAAGCGTACGCCCCCGACGGAATCAACGCGGAAACTTCTTGGCGGTCTGGATGCCCGTGCATGCCACCGGGGTCTGACCCCGTGGCGTTCGACCGGCACGGTCCTGCTTCCGGCTTCGTCAAAAGACGACTACGCCGTGATATGCCCGGCTTTGTCGAACGACGACTACGCCGTGGCAAGGGCAGGTGGCACCCGTCGGGGTTCACCGCTCCCTCACGGTCGCGGCTCGTTGGCGCAGGGCCGTGGCATCCTACGCAGCGTTTTGCCCAAGGGGTCGGACCCCGTTGGATCCTTCCGGTATTGGTGCCGCCGTGGAGATTTCGGCGGTGTACTCATGCCCGGGTGTTGCGCGAAGGGGTCAGCCCCCCGACAAGCGAGCCGTTTCGCTACGGATCCCAGGACGCGTCCGACAGACCATCGAAGCTCCGTCCGTCGTTGACAGCCGCCCCCCGCCCCGCGATGCTACCCGGCGGGGATAACCGACCGGGACGGCAACGGAAGCGAATTCATGAAAGTCGAAATGTTCGTCTTGTGCGACGCGGCGACCGATTACGTCGGCAAACTTAATGTCCTGGGCACCTTCGACTCGATCCACGCGCGACAGGTGCCGGCCGTGCATCCGCTCTGTGCGGTCGCCATGCGGCTGCGGTTCGAACGCATCGAGCGCGGGCCGCACAAGATCCGGGTCAACATGATCGACGCCGACGGCAACCTGATCATCCCCCCGCTGGACGCTGGCCTGCAGGTCAACCTGCCGGAAGGGGCCTCCAGCTGCGCAATCAACATGGTGCTGAACCTGCAGAGCCTCAAGTTCGACAAGTTCGGGGAGTACTCCGTCGACCTGCTCATCGACGGCCAGCCGGCCGCGGCGCTGCCGCTGTTCGTCCGCAACGCGCCGGTGCGGGGCGGGCGATCCGCGGGGCCGCCGGGCGGGTTGCCGTCCTGAGCGAAGTGGTTGTCATCCTGTCAGAATGACGGCTTTGGGTGGTGGTCGCCCCTGGAGTACGCTGCGCATTTGCAGAATTCCATGGCCGCAAACATCGCGGCCATGGCACCCGGCGCGTAGGGCGGCGCTGCGCCTGCGAAGGCCTTGCGCAACACCCGCAACGATAGGTACGGAGGTTTGAGGTGAAACGCACGATCACTGTCGGCGTCGAGGCCGGCGACGTTCGCGGCAATGACAACCGGGCGATCCAGATCGCCGTCGATGCCCTGGCCGGCACTGGCGGGACGGTCGAGGTCCTGCCCGGCGAGTACATCTGCGACGGCGCGATCTACCTGGCCAGCGGGGTCCGCCTGGTCGGCAGCGGCGAGCGGACGGTCCTGCGCAACGCCCCGGGCGTGTGCAGCGAACTGCTGACAACGACGTCGGCGGGTACTTTTTGTGCTGGCGGGTGCAGGAGGGGACGTTCCGGCGGCTGCGATGCGAGCGGAACGGCCAGTTCGGCATCTCGATCGGCCA
>JAWLBS010000035.1:0-24875 GCA_041687575.1 Phycisphaerae bacterium
CCCCACGCCGCGGAAGGTCACGTTGTGCTTGCCGTTGACGTAGACCCAGCCAGCATCGCGGTAGTAGGTGCCCGATTCGATCTCGATGGTGTCGCCGCTGATGCAGGCGTCGTAGGCGGCCTGCACCGTGCTGTAGGTCGCGCCGGTGCGGACGATGCGAACGGCGGCGTCACAGATCGACCCGGCGGCCAGGATGGCGGCCGCACACACGAGCGTTTGCAAGGTTCTGATCTTCATATTCCGCACCTATAGGGGGCGTCAGTTGAGCGCCCGGGTCCAATTGTTCGCCAGCAGCAGCAGATCCATGACGTTGACGGCCCCGTCGTCGTTCAGATCGCAGCGCGGGTCCCAGTTCGGGTCGTTCTGGGTCGTATTCCAGGCGCCGGCGAGCATCAACAGGTCGATCACGTCGACGCTGTCGTCCCGGTTGATGTCGCCGGTCATGTAGACGCGGACGGTGACCTCGTCGAACGCATACCCGCCGAGCCCGTCATCCACCGTGACGTAGAAGGTCAAGGTCGCCTCCGGGAGGCTCGTCACGACGGGCGCGGTGAACGAGGCCTCGGCCGTGTCGGCCCCGGCCAGGGCGACCGGCTTGCCGGTGCCCTGCAGCCACATGTACTGCAGCGGGTCATCGTCCGGGTCGTCGGCGGTCGCCTGCAGTACGACGAGCCGGCCTTCGTAGACGGTCAGGTTGCCCCCGGCACTGACGGTCGGCCACTGGTTCACCTGGACCTCGTACTCGTACGGACCCAAGTCCCAGGCGGATCCCTGCGGTCTGGCCACGCCGTCCATGTCCGTCGGCACGTCGTCGGGCAGCGCGAAGCCCGCATCGATCGCCCCGGCCGTCTCGACCAGGTGGAAATCGGCGGATTCGGAAACGGCTGGGGCGACGAACCAACTGTCATCGCCACGGACGTTGTGGCTCGAGCCGAGGTTTGCCGCCCCGTCGCGCCAGCGGACGACAGGCTCGGAGGGGTAGAGCGAGCCGCGGACGTCGATATTGTTGCGGAAGGTGGCGGACGTCTGGGGGAACCGCGCCTGGAAGGACAGGCCGTGCTTGTACGCCAGGTTGTTGTACACTTTGGCGTTGAGCGACTTGTTCAGGTAGACGGCCGCGTCCCGCCCGCCGATCATGATGTTGTTGCGGATGATGCCGTTGCGGTGCTCGTAGGTCGAATCGCCGTCCCTGAAGAACGAAAGCCCCGTGCCGCCGCCGCCGAAGCTGGCGGCAATATCGCAATTGTAGAACAGGTTGTTCTCGATGATGCTGTCGAGGGCATTGCCCTTGGGGAAGCAGCCGTAGGCGATGCTGGACTGCCCGCGGACGTTTACGAAGACGTTGTCGCGAATGATCCAGCCCTTGGTCGCGATCAGATCGACGCCTTCGATGACGCCTCGCTGGCCGTAGGTGGTAAAGCCGATGCGGCAGTTCTCAACGATGCCATAGTCGCTGTACCGGGCATCAGGGTTGTTGTGGGCGTGAGTCGCTTTTACCCCCGACTCGCCGTTGTCCCACATGATGCAGTTGCGCATCACGGCGTAGTGCGAGGCATCGTTGACCGACACGGCGTGGTAGTACGAGTCCCTGAGGGTGACATTCTCAATCGTGAAATTCGGGGAGTTGCCGATCCACACGTTGTGGTGCTGCCCGGAGTTATTGATACCCCGGCCAACGATCACGACGTCCGCGGGATTTCCGGTCTCGCCCCGGATGGTCAGGTTGGGTTTGCCGCTCACCCAGATCGCGGCACCGTTCTGGTAGTAGGTCCCCGGCGCCACTACGACCGTTCTGCCGGACGCAGGGGCATTCAGCACAGCACTTCGCAGATTGCTGTAGGTGGTGACGCGGACGGTGTCGGCGACGGCCAGGCTGCAGGTGACGAAGACAATCAGCGCGCAGGTTGCCGCATTCTTCAATCTCTTTCCTCCTCCAGGAAAGCGTCTTAATACGATCTCAACTCCCTTATACCCGAACCGCAAAGCAGTTACAACGCATTTCCGGCCCGGCCGGCCGGCGTGTCCGGCCCGGCCGCTGCCGGTTATCCCGGCTGCAGGGCGTCACGCTGCAAGTTCTGTGCCACTGTCCCCATGGATGGCTGGCAACTGTTGTCGGGAAAAGGGGTTATGGCGCATAAATCCCGTGTCTGAAGGAATCTGCGGGTCGGGGTCGGTCGGCAAGGGTACGCCGGGAGCTGGTCGGGCGGGATCTGGCGAATATGCGGTTTGTTGTGCCGCGGCCGCGTGAGGTGACCTTAGGGCAGCGTCAGTAGCGCGGCCGGCCGCTCTGGGCGGTCTGCAGCAGCCAACGGCGCCAGTGGGTGTCCAGTTCGCCGAGGGTGGCCTGGTAGGCCTTCTGCAGGGCCTGCGCGAACGGCTCGGTGTTCTTGAGGATCGGAATGATCCGCACAAAGGCCTCGCCGTTGGCCTGGATCAGAAAGGCCACGACCGACTGGGCGAGGGGGTAGTACTCGCCCGGCATCGGACCATCCTCCAGTGCGAGCAGCTTCTGCAGGACCTGCGGGTCGTTGCGCAGCAGGTTCACCGCGTGTTGCATCGCGTCGCGGCCTTGGGGCGAGGTCTTGGGAAAGACCATGGCGGTAACGTGCTCGGCCAGCCCTTCGTTGAACCAGGTGATCACGCGGCCGTTGCCGCCGTACCGCTGAAGGAAGGCGTGCGAGCCCTCGTGCACGAGGACCTCGGCGATGTCCTGCAGGTTGCCCGGCCAGAACGCGATGATGCGGCTCCGCCCGTCCGGCAAACCACAGTGAAACCCCAGCGCGTGCTCGGCCCGGTCCGAGGGGATCTGCTGCACGCTGCGGCAGAAGGCCTGGAACTGGTGCTGGTTGGCCAGGACGAACACGCCGCACTTGCCGAGGAACACCGGTTCATCGGCCGGCACCTGGAAGATCCGCTGCAGGGCGGCGTACATCGCTTCGCACTGCCGGGCGAGCATCTGGTGCTGCTGCGGATCGGCCAGGGTCGTCCAGACCGCGAAGTGGTCGGTTTCGACGAGCGGCATGCGGATGTTGAATTGTTGGGTAATCTGCTCGGCGAACCGCTTTTCGGCCTCGAGGGCGGCCTGGTGCATCTGCGGCGATTCGGTCTTCGACGACTGTCGCGGGTGCGATTGGAGCGTGCCTGCGGCGGGTCGACTGGCCGCATCGGCCCTGTGAGGGGCGCGGGCGGCTGGGGCGGCGGCGGTCGTCAGGGCCACAAACAACAGCACGAGTCCGGCCGAGCGGAACGACATCACGTCCATGCAAAGGGCCTCCCGGTGCGTCAGGTTGCGCTTGAGACCAAGTCACCGATTCCCGGTCGGAGTTTGTGCAGTTGCTCGTAGCGGTGATTGGTCATGGCGATCTTGACGATGTATTTCCCGTCGCGGGCCTTCTGATCCATGATCTTGCTGTGAGCGCTGAGCCAGCTGATCAGCTCGTGGTCGCCCGGATCGGCGGCGATTTCGACGACGCGGTGCTGCTTGCGGATCTCGTCCTTGACCGCCTCGACGAGCTTGTCCACCCCCACGCCGGTGCGGGCCGAGAGGGAGATGGTGTTGGGGTTCACATGTTGCAGCAGGCGGAGCAGTGCCGGGTCCGCGTGGTCGATCTTGTTGAGCAGCACAAGGCTGGGCTTGTCCTTGCAGCCCAGTTGATCGAGAACGGTCCCGACGGCGGCGACCTGCTGGTCGGCGACGGGGCTGGCCGCATCGACCACGTGCAGCAGCAGGTCGGCGTTGACGGCCTCTTCCAGGGTGGCGTGGAACGAGGCGACCAGGTGGTGCGGGATGTCCCGGACGAACCCGACGGTGTCGCTGAGCATTGCCACGAAGCCGTCACCGAGGTTCCAGCGGCGGGTGCGGGTATCCAGCGTGGCGAAGAGTTTATCCTCGACCAGCACGCCGGCGTCGGTCAGGGCGTTCATCAGGGTGCTCTTGCCGGCGTTGGTGTAGCCGACCAGGCTGACGGTGAACCAGTCGCGCCGGCTGAAGACCTCGCGCTGCTTGCGTTTCTCGATCTCGTTGATGTCATGCTTGAGCTGGGTGATCCGTTTGCGGACGATGCGGCGGTCGATCTCGATCTGGCGTTCGCCGGGGCCGCGCGTGCCGATGCCGCCGACGGCACCGGCCTGTCCCGCGCCGCCCATGCCGGCGACCCGCTCAAGGTGGGTCCACATGCCGCGCAGGCGTGGCGCGGTATATTCCAGTTGGGCCAGTTCGACCTGCAGGCGGGCCTGTTTGGTCCGGGCTCGGCTGGCGAAGATATCGAGGATCAACTCGCTGCGGTCGATGATCTTGCGATCGGTGATCTCTTCCAGGTCGCGGATCTGGGCCGGGGTCAGGTCGTTGTCGAAGATGACGACGTCGGCGTCGTTGGCCTTGGCGCGGGTGGCGATTTCCTCGGCCTTGCCCTTGCCGACATAGTAAGCGGGCAGCGGTCGGTCGCGTTTCTGCAGGACGCGGTCGACGACCTTGGCGCCGGCGGCGGCGGCCAGGCTGGCGAGTTCGCCGAGGGGGTCTCGCGGGTCGATCTGGGAATCGGGCAGTATCACGCCAACCAGCAGGGCCCGCTCTTTTTTGACCGAAAGGTCAATTCTGCGTTCTTTGCTCAAAGGGCTCCTTTCCTGTTGCCTCTCAAGGGCACCCGGAGATCGCCATGGTTGCGCGAGCTGCCGCCGGGGGCGGCAATCCGCTCGCATAAGGTCCGACGACCACGGCCCGTCAGACCTGTAAGCCCCCACGGGCGCCCCGGTCCATGCCACCGTTATTATTGTCGATTTTCGACCGGGTTTCAAATTGCAGTGGCAATGGACACGAGGTGTTGCTATACTCCCGCGTTTAGCGCCCTGTTATGGCAGGCCCGGACGTTCCGGGGCTGGCGGGGCCCCGTCGGGGTTTATCGCGTCGGCGGGATGGGCAAACCAGTTTGCTAGTTGTGTAAACGGAAATCAGAGAGAACGATTCAGCATGACGGATCCAATCCTTTTGCGGGAACTGCAGATCGACGACGCGGACGTCAACAAGGCCTTTGAAGAGGCCTTCGGGCAGGCCCCTGACGAACAGTCCCTCGAAGAGCTGTTCACCGGCACGTTCGATATGTTCCAGCCGGGCAGCATCCTGAGCGGTCATATCGTTCGTATCGAAGGCGGCAACGCGATCATCGACGTCGGCCTCAAGAGCGAAGGCATCGTGCCCCTGAACGAGTGGTCGGACCCCTCCAGCGTCGACATCCATGACGAGGTCGAGGTCTGGCTCGAGGCCGTCGAGAGCGACGGCGGGATCATCAAACTTTCCAAGAACCGCGCCGACCGCGCCCGGGCGTGGGAACGCATCCTCAACGCCGCCGAAGAAGGCGATGTCGTCAAGGGACGCGTTTCCCGCAAGATCAAGGGCGGGCTGCTGGTGGACATCGGCGTGCCGGTCTTCCTGCCGGCCAGCCAGGTGGACATCCGCCGCACCGGCGATGCCGGCGAGTACCTCGGCCGGGAGATCGAGGCCAAGATCCTCAAGATCGACCCCGAGCGCCGCAACATCGTCATCAGCCGGCGCCGCCTGCTCGAAGAGGTGCGCGAGACGGCCAAAAAGTCGCTGATGGCCGAGATCCAGGTCGGCCAGCGGCGCAAGGGCGTGGTCAAGAACATCGCCGACTTCGGCGTGTTCGTCGACCTTGGCGGGATCGATGGTCTGCTGCACATCACGGACATGAGCTGGGACCGGATCAACCATCCCAGCGAGATGGTCCGGCCGGAGCAGGATATCGAGATCGTCGTCCTGAACGTCGACAAAGAGAAAGAGAAGATCGCCCTGGGCCTCAAGCAGAAGAGCGAGGACCCGTGGAGCCGCATCGACGAGAAGTACCCGGTCGGTTCGCGTATTCAGGGCGAGGTGGTCAACGTCGTTAACTACGGCATCTTCGTGAAGCTCGAGCCGGGCGTCGAGGGCCTGGTGCACATCTCCGAGATGTCCTGGACCCGCCGGGTCAACCATCCCAGCGAGATGGTCAAGCCCAACGACATGGTCGAGGTCGTGGTCCTGGATATCAACAGGGACAAGAAGGAAATCAGCCTCGGCATGAAGCAGGCCGAGGAGAACCCGTGGACGAAGGTGGCCGAGAAGTATCCGCCGAACACCATCGTCGAGGGCACTGTCCGCAACCTGACCAACTACGGTGCGTTCATCGAGATCGAGGAAGGCATCGACGGTCTGCTGCACGTGACCGACATGAGCTGGACCAAGAAAGTCAGCCATCCGTCCGAGGTCCTCAAGAAGGGCGACCAGGTCCGCTGCGTGGTCCTGGCGGTCGACGAGGACAAGCAGCGGATCGCGCTGGGCCTCAAGCAGCTCAGCGAGGACCCGTGGCTGCGGGCGATCCCCGAGCGGTACCTGCCGGGCCAGATCGTGCAGGGCAAGGTCACCAAGATCACCAACTTCGGCGTGTTCGTCGAACTCGAGCCGGGGCTGGAAGGCCTGCTGCACATCTCCGAATTGGCCGACGAGAAGATCGACGACCCGCACAACGTGGTCAAGGTCGGCGAGGACCTGGAGGTCAAGATCCTGCGCGTCGACCCGGCCGAGCGGAAGATCGGCCTGTCCAAGAAGCGGGCCGACTGGGCGGGCGACCAGGAAGGCCAGCCCGAGGCGGGCCCGGAGCGTCGTCGCGAGCTGCGCGGCGGCCTGGAAGGTCCCGGCATCGGGGCGGGGCGGTCGCAGCTGATCGACCAGACGGAGTACCTCCGCAACGCCAACCGCGAGCAGGAAGACAACGACGAGTAGCAGCAGGCGCTGCGACAGAGAGTAATCACCGGGCCGGGGCCGCGAGGCTGCCGGCCCGGTGTTTTTTGATAGCAGTTGCCACTAGTCAGTGAACGGGTAACTGGCAACTTGCCGTCAACACATCCGCGTAATCTGCGGAAGGTCGTTTGCCTTCCGGCTTCGCCACACGACGGCTACGCCGTGACAGGTCCGGGTTTCGCTGGGCGATAACAACGCCAGCGAGACGCGGGATCCTGGCGCCCGACAGTTCGCAGCTCGGCCACTCGCATCGCTGCGCTCGCTCGGGCGGACCGCCTGAAGGCGGGACTCCCAGCGCCCGCTGAAGCGGGGACTCCAAACGCAGGCTGCGCCGTGGCGAGGACGCAGGACCGAGGCACCTGCCTGGTCGGCGACGCGGCCCCCTCCCTCTGGCATCCCGCCCGCCAATCGGTATAGTCTGAGGCATTCGAGCGTGGACTGTTTGCGCAGGGAGTTGAACCATATGCGTTATCGCGTCATCCGCAGGGCCGCAGCACTGGCGGCGCTGCTTATCGTGTTGCCGGGCCTGGTGGGCTGTCCGGCCATCGTCCGGGGGCCGCAGCGCGGGCAGGTGCTGCAGCGCGACGAGCCGGTTTCCGGCCAGCTGTACGAGCTGTATGTGCCGAGCAGCTACAGCCCAGACCGACCCGCTCCGCTGATCGTCACCTGTCACGGCACGCTGCCGTTCGACAGCGCCAAGCTCCAGATCCGCGAGTGGACCGACATCGCCGAACAGCAGGGGCTCATCATTGCCGCGCCGGTGTTGACGGGGACCAAGGCCCGCAGTGACACCCGCAAGGCCACCGTCGAGGACCAGATCCGCCGGCAGCGGGTCGATGAGCAGACCATCCTGGCGACCGTCAACCACGTCCGGGCCGGCTACAACATCGACCCGGGCAGGGTCTATCTCACCGGCTGGTCGGCCGGCAGCTACGCGGTGCTCTGGACCGGGCTGAGCCACCCCGAGGTCTTCCGCGCCCTGGCGGTGCGGCAGGGGAATTTCGATCCGAAGTTCTTCGAGCCGCTCGCCGGCCGCCTCGACACGTCGCAGCACGTGGTCGTCTTCTATGGCCAGGTCGACCTGCTGCGCCCGCAGGCGATGGCGTGTGTCGAATGGCTCAGGGAGCACGAGATGCCCGTGTTCGCCGACGAGATCGTCGGCGCCCACCGCCGCGTGCCGGACCTGGCGTACAAATACCTGGCTGGCATCACCAAGGCCTACCCGTGGCTGGTCGTGCGCTACCGGCCGGGCTGGGGCGGCGAGCCGCTGAAGGTCCGCCTATGGGCGAAGGTCGACCCGGACCCCGCCCAGCCGATCACCTGGTCGCTGGGCGACGGCCAGAGCGCCACCGGCACGGCGGTCACCCACACCTACGCCACCGGCGGGACCTATGATGTAACCGTGAGGGCTCCGGTCGGCAGGAAGGGGCCGATCGAGCGGACGGTCCGGGTCACGGTGGCGCCCGCGGCCGGCGGCGCCGCGCCGGACGGATCGGACTAAGCGGCGGGGCCACGGATGGTGCAACTTTCGCGACCGACCGATCGGCGGATAGCGGATGACCGAGCATGAGCTGCCTATTCTGAACGAACTCGTGGTGGTGCTCACCGCGTGCCTGGTCAGCGTGTACGTGCTGCGCAAGATCCGCGTGCCGGCCGTGGTCGCCTACCTGCTGACCGGCGTGGTGGTCGGACCCGGCGTGCTGAACCTGATCGGCGACATCCCCACGATCGAGACCATCGCGCAGATCGGCCTGGTGTTCCTGTTGTTCGCGGTGGGGCTGCGGTTCAGCCTGGAGGAGCTCTGGCGGCTGCGGTGGCTGGTGCTGGGGGCGGGCTCGCTGCAGGTGGTGCTGACGATTCTGGCGACGGCCGCCATCGCCCGTTTCGCGGGCCTGAGCCTGCCGATTTCGATCTTCCTGGGCTTTCTGGTCGTCCAGAGTTCCACGACCGTCATGCTCAAGGTGGCCGAGGAGCGCGGCGAGATAGACACCCCGCAGGCCCGGCTGATGCTCAGCGTCTCGATCTTCCAGGACCTGGGCGTGATTCCGCTGATGCTGCTGGTCCCGGTGCTGGGGCAGGCTGAGGACCTTTCCTATGCGGCCGCCGGATGGACGCTGCTGACATCGGCGCTGGCGGTGGCCCTGATCATCGTGGCAGCGAGGTTTTTGATCCCGTGGGTCATGGAGCGTGTCGCCCAGACCCGCAACCGCGAGATGTTCACGTTCACCGCTTTGCTGATTGCGCTGGGCACGGCCTACTTCGCCGAGCGGATCGGCCTGTCGTTGTCGCTGGGGGCGCTGGTGGCGGGCATCGTCATCAGCGAGTCGGAGTACTCGCACCAGATCCTCGCGGAGGTCGGCCCGGTCCGCGATGCCCTCTCGAGCCTGTTCTTCGTCTCGATCGGGATGCTGCTGGACCCCCGGCTCTGGATCGAGCAGCCTCTTCTGTCGATCGGGCTGGTGGTCGGGACGATCGTTCTCAAGGCGGTCATCGTCATTGCCATCGCCCTGGTCTTCCGCCAGGGCCTGCGCGTGGCGATCCTGGGGGCGGTGGCCCTGGCGCAGGTCGGGGAGTTCGCCTTCGTGCTTGTCCAGGCCGGCCAGCCGCTCGGGCTGCTGCCGGGGGAGCTCTACCAGGAATTCCTGCTGGTCTCGGTGGCGACGATGGCCCTGGCGCCGCTGGGAATGGCCCTGGCGCCGCAGCTGGCGATCCGTGCGCAGCAGGGCCTGCGGCTGCTTCGCCTGTGGCGCCGCCGGGGGCTGGTTCTGCCGCGCGGGGCGGGACGGAGCAAAGTCGCGGCGCCGGCGCGGCCGGACGTCGGGGAACATGCCGCCGACCTCGTTCGCCACGTGATCATCGTCGGCTACGGCGTCAACGGCCGCAACGTTGCCCGGGTCCTGCGCCAGATGAAGGTCCGCTTCACGGTGATCGAGCTGAACCCGGTGACGGTGCGGTCGATCCGCCAGCAGGGCGAGCCGGTGGTGTATGGCGACGCCACGCAGCAGGAGATCCTTTACCGGGCGGGCATTCTCGACGCCCGCGTGCTTCTGATCGCGATTCCGGACCCGCGGGCGGCGCGGCGGGTTGTGGTCATCGCCCGCAGCCTCGCCCCGAAGCTGACGATCGTTGTGCGGACGCGGTTCGTGGCAGAGGTGGAGAAACTCCGCCAGCTCGGGGCGGATGACGTGGTGCCCGAAGAGTTCGAGACATCGATCGCCCTGGTCGGCCGGCTCATGGCGATCTACGGCGCGTCCGAGCGGATGATCGAGCGGCAGGAGGACCTGCTGCGGCGCGAGCAATACGAGTTCCTGCGGGTAGAGGAGGCCCGGCCGGTCCGCAGGCCCGCGCTGCGTGAGATGCTGGCGCACGCCGACTTCGCGGAGTTCGCGCTGCCGGCCGATTCGCCCGCGGTGGGGCGGACGCTGCGCGACCTCGACCTTCGCGGGCGGACGGGGGCCTCGGTGATGGGCATCAGTCGCGGGCAGAAGATCATCGGCAACCCGGGGCCGGACTTTGAGCTGCAGGCCGGCGACGTGTTGGGCGTGCTGGGCAGCGCGGAGGAGGTTGCCACCGCCCAGCGGTACCTGCTGCAGGGGGAGACGGGCGAGAACGAGGCGCCGGGATCGGCCGGCGAGTGAGAACAACGGGTTATCCGCAGAGTACGCAGATGGAGATCGGGTCTCGGGTCTCGGGGTTCGGGTCTCGCAGCGGATCAGGGGTCTCGCCGCACGTCGTTCGTTGACGCTGCACGCCATCGGAGCCCGTGGAAAAGGCAAAGCGGCGTCTGCGGCGCCGCACTCCATAGTCGCGCGGCGGCGTTCCACGCGAGATCCGGGGCATGCCCGGCTGGGCGGCGTCTGGCACGGCCCTGCACCCGGCTTCGCCAAACGACGGCTACGCCGGGCAAGCAGGGGACAGCAAGCGGCAACGACGGGTTATCCACAGATTTCGCAGATGTCACAGATTGAGAACAACGACCGCGGCAGCGATAAACGGGGGGCATGCTACACCGCCCCCGGGTACGGCTCATCTTTGACCTGCGCCTGCAGACGGGACAGTTCGGCTTTGAGGGCCTTGGCCGTTTCGGCGTGGGCGGGGTCGTTGTAGAGGTTGTTCAGCTCGTGCGGGTCGCTGGTCAGGTCGTAGAGCTCCCATTCGATGGGGAACTTTTCCTCGCGGCTGCCGGGCACGCCCAGGCCGTCGTTGTAGTAGCAGATCAGCTTGTGCGTGCGGGTGCGGACGCCGTAGTGGGCGCGGACCTTGTGGTGGTCGTCGTGCATCCAGTAGCGGTAGTACATCGACTGCTGCCAGCCCGCAGGGGTGGTGCCGCCCAGCAGGTCCCGGAAGGAGCGACCCTGGAACGCGGCGGGGATCTCGGCACCGGCGTAGTCGCAGAACGTCGTGGCGAAATCGACGTTGAGGATCATCTCGTCGCAGACGCTGCCCGGCCGGATCTCGCGGGGGTAGCGGACGATAAACGGCATGCGGAGCGACTCTTCGTACATGAACCGCTTGTCGTACCAGCCGTGATCGCCCAGGAAGAAGCCCTGGTCCGAGGTGTAGATCACGATGGTGTTTTCCGCCAGGCCCTCGCGGTCGAGGTAGTCGAGCAGCCGGCCGACGTTGTCGTCGATCGAGGCGATCGTTCGCAGGTACTTTTTGATGTAATACTGGTAGGCCCAGCGGCGGAGGTCGTTTTCGGGCATCCAGCGGGGGATACTGTGGTCCAGGTCCTGGGGCCTCATGTGAACACCGACGCGCATCTCGGCCTCGGCGGCGGCGGCTGACCGGCCGGCGTAGTCGTCGAAGAGGGTCTCGGGCTCGGGGATGGTCTCGTCGAGGTACATGCGGGCGTGCTTGTCGTCGGACTCCCACTCGCGGTGGGGGGCCTTGTGGTGGCACATGAGGCAGAACGGTTTGTCAGGATCGCGCTGGCCGAGCCAGTCGAGGCACATGTCGGTGATCAGGTCGGTGACGTAGCCGCGGACGCCGCGCCGGTGGCCGCCATCCGGGCCCTTGAAGATGAACTCGGGTTCGTGGTAGAGGCCCTGTCCCGGCAGCACCGCCCAGTCGTCAAAGCCGGTGGGGCAGTGCTCCGGCCCGGTGCCCAGGTGCCACTTGCCGAAGATGGCGGTCTGGTAGCCGGCCTGCTGCAGGATCTTCGGGTAGGTGTTCAGGCGGTTGTCCATGTGGGTGGCCAGGGTGGTCACGCCGTTTATGTGGTTGTAGGTGCCGGTCAGGATGGCGGCGCGGCTGGGCGTGCAGATGGAATTCGTGCAGAAGCAGTTGTCGAATCGCATGCCGCCGTCGGCGATGCGGTCGAGGTTCGGGGTCTTGTTGATGCGGCTGCCGTAGCAGCTCATCGCGTGGGCGGCGTGGTCGTCGCTCATGATGAACAGGATGTTCGGCTGGCTTGCGGGCATTTCGGTCCTCGTTTCGGTACGTGGTTTGTGTGAGGGGGCTATTGTGGCGGGGCGGCGGAATAAGGGCAAGGGAGCGGCCTCAGATCTCCGCCAGGCACCCGCGGAGTACGGCCGGGTCGTCGCTGCCGGCGGCCTGGCGCAGGACGTCCAGATGCGGGCCGAACGAGCCGACCTCGTAGAGCTCGTGGGCGTCCGAGCCGAAGGCGATCTTCGCCCCTCGCTCGACGCACGCCGCGAAGAACGCCGGGTCCGACCAGTTGACGTGGAAGTTGATCTCGGCGGCCGTGCCGGTCGCGGCCAGCAGGTCCGCCAGCGGGTTGTACAGGTCGGTTGGGACGGGGCGGCGGGCCCAGCTGAAGATCCGCCACGGGTGGGCGAGCACCTTTGCCCCGCCGGCGATCAGCCCCTCGCACGTCGCCATGAACAGGCTGCCCATCTCGGCGTCGGTCATTTCGCGCGGGTCGCGCTTCAGCCAGTGGATCGCCCCGACCAGCAGGTCGACCCAGCGATCTTCGTCGTGCAGTGTCAGCCGGTCGTCCGCGTCGAGCTCGACCTCCAGGCCGATCTTCGCGAACCCGTCGCGCCGCGGCATCATCGCCGAGCGGAAGGCCTTCGTCCGCGAGTGCTCGGCACGGTGCCACAGGGCGGGCTCGAAGATGTGCCGGCCGACCCAGAACTGCTCCTTCGAGCAGTAGAGCTGCGGGGCGTGCTCGACCAGCCGGACCCCGGCCAGGCCGATCCGCCGGGCGCGGTCGATCACGCCGTCGGCGGAGGTGTTGCGGCCGCAATAGGCAAACTCGGTGTGGGCGTGGCCGTCGATCAGCCCGAGCTGTTCGGGCAGGCGGAGCTGCCTCCGCTCGATGTCGATCTCGCGGCCGCGGATCGTCGCTACCGCGTAGGGCCACTCGCCCTCGCACAGGGCGGCGGCGGTGAAGTACGTCACGCCATCGGCCACGCGCGGGGCCTGGCCCTGGTGGTAGTGGCCGCTGAGCGAGGCGAGCACGCCGAGGCGGGCGTAGTCGGCCATGACCTTCTCGCGACCGACCAGCATGTAGGGGTAGTCGCCCTCGATCTCCGGCGTCAGGGGGTTGTGCTGCAGGACGACGATCGGGCCGCTGCCCTTTTCGGCCCAGTCGACAAACGCCTGCTGTTGATCGGCCGGGCGGGTGCACACGTCGCTTTCGTCGTAGTGGTCAACAAAGACGAACAGCCGGCAACCGTTGATGTCGTGTCCACCGGCCCGCGTGCCCAGCGTCTGCAGGAGCCGCTGCGGGTCGCCGTCGTGGTTGCCCGGTACGACCAGCAGCGGTACGTCCGGGACGGCTCGCTGGAGCTCGGCGGCGACCAGGCGGAGTTCGGCCTCGGCGTCGGGCGCGTGGCCGTCGTTGAGCACGTCGCCCACAGAAGCGATCGCGTCGAACCCGCCCCGGTTGCGGGCGTCCTCGATGGCGCGGCGAAGCAGTTCCAGGCCCAGGCCGCCGTTGCGCGATTCGTGGACGGCGGCGATGGTTCGGGGGTGCAGCGCGACGTGCGGATCGGCCAGCACCAGCAGGCGGAGTTCGTTCCGTTGGTTCATGTGGCTCCCTCAAAAGGTGGCCATTGTAGCGGCAGCGCATCGTCCGGCCAGTGGAGGCGATTTCTCCGTGCCTGCGGCGCATGGTTACCGCATCCTCGTGCTAGCCCTCCAGGACGTTTGCGATACCGGTGAGCGATCTGGGTTTCCGGCAAGCCGCGAAGGATCGGGCGGATGACTCGCCGGGGAATGCGGCCGGCTTGCCAGGGATCCCGAAAGATGAAGTGGCCGAGTCGCGCCTTCGTTTGGCCTGCCCGCCTGCGGGCAGCGACGCTACGTCCGGTCACCAAGGTTGCCTCCGTTGACCTCGCAACCCGCGATCGCCTGCCCGCCGCAACTATACGACCGGCCGATGCGCGATACGCCTGCGGGTACGTTGGCCATGCCTTCACCCCGCAGGGGTGACACTATCCAGCCCGGGGTAAGCGGGTCCATCCTGCGGAGCCGTCGTTTGGCGGAGCAGGATGTGACGTGCGCCACCCCGGGTAGCCGGAGCGGCATCCACCGTTTGTTTCCGTTTTAGCCGTTGAACCCTGTAGGGGTTCCAAAACCCTCAATTCCACAGGTGCTCTTCGCCATACGGAATGTCGTACCGAACGAGGAGCCCCCGAGCCTCGTCGCAGAACGAGTCCTTTCGACGGTTGTGGAACCCTTGCAGGGTTCCTGGAAAAGAAACAACAAAGACAATGGTTGCGCCGTGTACCCGGGGCGGCGCGGGTCGCACACAGCGCGACCCGCTCTGCCCCGGGCTGGATAGTGTCACCCCTGCGGGGTGAAGATGGCGACATGCGTATGAGGCGGGACGGGGTGCGAACGGTGCGGCCCGCTCTGTCCCGGGCGGATCTCTCATAACAAATCGGGGTAAGACCCCTGATCCCGGCCCGCCGCCGCTGCGAGACCCGAAACCCGACACCCGACACCCGATGCCGGGTGCCACGCGCCGCTGCCCATTGCGGCCGGCAGTGCGGGTGCGTAAGGTGCTTCGGTTCAACCGGGCATCGTGCCCGCAGGCCCGCGCACGTGAATCGGAGAGTCATCGGGTGGCCTCGACGCAGGATAAACAGAGTCGTCTTGCCGGCTGCGCCGGCGGTTCCGACCGCGCCGACCCGCCCGGCAATCTGTTTCGCAACGGCAGCTTCATCCTGCTCTGGTGCGCGTACGGCGGCAGCGCATTCGGCGACCACCTGTCCGAACTCGGCCTGATGCGGGCCCTCGAGATCGAACAGAGCACCCACCAGGTCCAGACGCAGGCCCTGATGATGTTCATGTTCTTCGTGCCTTTTTTCGCCTTCGGCTGGCTGGCGGGCACGGTCGCCGACCGGCTGCCTCGCCGGGCCGTCATGATCACCGCCGACCTGGCCCGGGCGGCGATTCTGCTGGCCCTGCCGGCCTGGTTGGCCGCGCATATCACGACCACCGGGGCGGACCTCGACCAGCGCGACCTGTACGTCGCCCTGATGCCGCTGATGGGCCTGGGGCTGTTTGCCACCTTCTTCAGCCCCGCCCGCCAGGCTTTGCTGCCCGTGCTGGTCCGCGACGATCAGCTCGTCCGCGCCAACTCCGCCATCAGCGGCCTGGGCACGATCGGCGCGATGCTCAGCAACCTGGTAGGCGGCGTGCTGGCGGCGATCAGCCCCATGCTCAACTTCATGACCAACGCAGCCACTTTCGTGATCAGCGCCATCTTCGTCGCGGGCATCCGCGTGCCGAAAGGCCGCATGGTGCACCGTCCGGCCGAACCCTTTGTCGCGACCGTCCTGGACGGGGTCCGCTACGTCGGTACCCACCGGCGGGTGCAGGAGCTGATCCTGCTGGCGTCGCTGTTCTGGGCGGGGGCGGGGATCTTCACCAGCACGCTGCCCAGCGTGGTCTTCAGCCGGTACGGGTTGGATCATGAGCAGGGCTACGTGTGGGTCGGCTACATGCGAGGCACGCTGGCCGGCGGGATGCTTCTGGGGGCGATCGCGCTGACCGCCCTGGGCGAGCGGGTGCGCGCGGAGCTGGTCAACCTGGTCGCCCTGGTCGGGGCGGGGCTCTCGCTGATCGCCTTCGCCTGGGCGGAAAGGAGGGGCGTGGGTGTGGCCATGGGCATCCTGGTCGGCTTCAACGGGGCGATGCTGCTGATCAGCGTAAATACGATGTTGCAGCGGATCGTGCCGAACCGATGGCGAGGCCGCGTCTTCGGCATCACGGACATGGCGACGATCGCCGGGCTGCTGGCGGCTACGGGTCTGCTGGGGCTCTGGCCGATCCCCGGGCTCGACCGCCTGGTCCCCGAGATCCTGACAGCGCTCGGCGTCGCCATGATCGCCACCGGCATCGGGATGCACATGACACTCAGCAGGCGGGCAAATCTTCGCGGCTGGCAACTGCTGCTCTGGCGGGTCAACGAGTTCTACGCCCGCTGGTGGTACCGCGTGCAGCGCGACGGGCCCTGCACCGTTCCGGCCGAGGGGCCCGCCATCATCGCGGCCAACCATACCAGCTATGTCGATCCGATGCTGCTGTACGCCACGTGCCGGCTGCGCCTGATCAGCTTCCTGGTCGCCAGGGAGTATTACAATCTGCCGGGGATCCACGCGATGCTGGCGGGGTTGAAGTGCATCCCCACGGCCCGTACAGGCCAGGACCTGGCCGCGACGCGCGAGGCGATTCGCCACCTCCAAGAGGGGCTACTGTTGGGGGTCTTCCCGCAGGGTCGTATCGAGCGGCCCGGCGAGACGATCGGCGCCATCGGCGGGATCGCAATGCTGGCGATGCGGACCCGTGCCCCCGTGATCCCCGTGCACATCAGCGGCACCCGTTTCAGCGAAAGCCTGCTCTGGACGCTTATCCGCCGCCACCGAGCCCGCGTCCGTTACGGCCAGCCGATCGACCTGTCGGCGTACTACGACCGCCCGCTCGACAGGGAGGTTCGCCGGGAGATCGGGGACCTGATCCTGGGCAGGATTCGGGAGCTGGGGGGCCATGGGTAATTGCGAGGGCCGCCCCACGCGCCATCCCCACCAACGAGCCGCGACCGTGAGGGAGCGGTAAACCCGCCGGGCGCCACGGTCCTGCGTCTGCGTCCTGCGCAGCCGTAGTGGCGAAGCAGGGGCGAGGCCAGATCCCGCTACCGCTGCAACACCGCCGCCGGTGCTCGTGTTCGTGGGGGCGCGGCCTCCTTGCGTTGCCCCGTCCAACCCACCAGCAGGCCGCCGAAGATCAGTAGGGCTGCCGCTGCGCCCCCGCCGATCGCCAAGGCCAGGCGAGTCTTGACGTTGACGGCCGGCTCGAGGACCTGCGGCGGGTCGATCGAGGCCACCGCCGGCTGCGACGCCGATGACGCCATCTCCGCCCGCCGGTCGGTGGCGGCGGCGATCTGCTTATCGGCCGCGGCGATGCGGCTATCGAGGTCCTCGATCTGCGAGCGGACCTGGAGGAGCTCCGTCCGGCCGGGCTCGGCCTGGAGCATCCGGGCGGTCGCGTCGTTGAGCTGTGCCAGCAGCCGGTCGCGCTGCACGCCAATCGCCTCGAGCTCGGCCTGGGCCTGGGCGACCTGCTTGTCGTGGGTCTGACGCCGCTGTCCGGCCAGGTCCTGCTGCAACTGCTCGACGAGCCCTCGCTCGCGTTCGGCCATACGCCGCGACAGGCCCGAGACCGCCGTCAGTGCCGCGTCCAGCCGGAAGCTCACCGCCGGCCGCAGGTCGCCGAGCGTCTCGCTCAGGTCGTGCTGGGTCTTTTGCACCTCGGCGAACCGCGACCGCAACCGCTGTTGCAGCACCGTCCGGCGGGTGACGTCGGCTCCGCCGGCGGGGATCTTGCCGAGCAATTCCTCGACCGCGGCGATCGCTCCGGCTGCCTGGTTCGTCAACGTCTCCAAAGCCTTCTCCGAGCCGGTCTGCACCGTAACCAGGTCGCCGGCCCGCGACACGTCCTGCGTCCGCGCCAGGGCGTCCGAAAGCCCCTGGATCTGCAGGCGTGACTGCTCGGCGAGCGCCCTGAGGTTCGATGCCCGCTCGGCGACGGCCGCAATTTCGTTCTGCAGTTGCTCATTGCTGATCTGCTGCTGCTCAGTTTCGACGAACCGCAGAAAATCGTCGACCTGCGACTGCAGCGTATCGCACCGGGCCTTGGCCGCGGCCAGCAGGTTACCCAGCAGATCGCGCAGCTCGTCAGCGCGGCGCGAGACCTGCCCGCGCACCTCGGCATACTGCATGTCCTTCGCGACCGCCTCGGCGATCTGCTCGGCTGTCAGTTCCACGCGTGCCCCCGGCGGCGTGCGGCGCAGCACGCGGAGCCTGGCCGACACATCCGCCGACCGCGATGCCGCCTCCTCGAGCGCCCCGCGGGTCTGCTCCGCCGTCGCCAGCGCCTGGTCGTATTCGGCCAGCCGCGGCTCCAGGGGACCGGTCCGCTGCTCAAGATCCTGTTTCTCGGCCAGCAGCTGCTGTACGCGGGCCTTTGCCGCGGCGACCTGCTCGGTGAGCGCCTGCTGCTGGCGGGACCGAGCGGCGGTCTGCACAGTTGTATCCAGCTCCGCCGCGTAGTTTGCGAGCAAGTCGTGCACCGCCTGCCGCGACGTATCGGGCCGGACCGTTTGCACCTGCAGCGTCAGTCGTGGCGACTCGGCGTCGGCGACCACGGGCGGCCTGTCAGTCGGCAACGCCATCCCCGGCACGCCCGCCTCGATGAGCCAGCCCGTCAGTTCATGCTGGATGCGGATCAGCTCTTCCGGTGCCGCCAGGGCGGATCCATCCGCGAACG
Source organism: Phycisphaerae bacterium (assembly GCA_041687575.1). Lineage (GTDB taxonomy): Bacteria > Planctomycetota > Phycisphaerae > UBA1845 > JANYLN01 > JANYLN01. The sequence goes on from JAWLBS010000035.1 coordinate 18,533, forward strand.
AGATCCCCGCCTCAAGCCGATACCTCGCCGGCTGCAGCACGTACAGCACGCCCACCAGCAGACACCCCGCCGCAATCGCCGCGACGGCGGCCGTTGCGACCCGGCTGCGAAGCGGGCGGACCTGCGACGACGCCGCGGTGCGCGGCCGGCGCGGTGCGGTGGCTGCCTGGGCGGCGATCGCGGCGAGCTCATCAGCCGGGGCGATGTCCTCGCTGACGTCCCGTTCGGCGTGCAGCTGCGCGACGTAGTCCTCCATCTGGTTGTACTGCTCGACGAGGCGGTCTCGCTCGGTGATGGCCTTTTGCGCCTTCTCGTTGAGCTGGTTGCGGTCGGCCTGCAGGTTCTCCAGGCGCTTGGTGAGTTTGGCGGTTTCCTTGTGTGCGGCGGCGAGTTCCTTGTCGTGCCTGCCGGAGGGGGCGGGCCCCGAGTGCCGGGCCTGCTCCAGGTCGCGGCGGAGCTGCGCCATCTGGCGGTCCCTGTCTGCCAGGTCCGCCTGCAGCCGCTGGAGCCGGGCCTGCTGCTTATCCGGCGATGCCTTCCCGCCGCCCAGTTCCTGTCGCTGACGATCCAGCCGCTCGGCGTGAGCCTGCAGGTCGGCGAGCTGCGCCTCGCGGCGCTGCAGATCGCTCTGCGCCTCTGCCAGGGCCGCCTGGAGCTCGCGGAGCTCCGCGTCGCGCTGCTGGACGCCCTTTTGCGTGGCGGCCAGATCGGCCTGAAGGCGGGCGATCGCTGATTGCTGCTCGCTGAGGCTCTGCGTCTGCTCGCGGAGGTAGTCCCGCTCGGCCTGGATCTGCCGGGCCTGGCGTTCGAGGTCCTCCTCGCGGGCGCGGTGGCGGGCCTGATGGTCGCGAAGGGCCTTTTCCTGGTCGCGGAGCATCGCCTGCTCGCGGACCAGTTGCCGGCGGGCGTCCTGCAGCAGCGACGACTGCTCGCGCAGCTCCCGGTCGCGCTGCTCGATCTCCTGGCGAAGCTGCTGTTCGCGGCGGCGGAGCTCCTCCCGCTCGCCGGTCAGGCCCTCGGCGTCGCGGGCCCGCTCAACCTGCTGCTGCGTCAGCCGGTCGGTCTGTGCCTTCAGGTCGGCCTGGCGGGCGTCGAGCTCGGCGTGGCGCGACTGCAGGCGGGACTGCTCACCTTCCAGGGCGGCTGTGCCCGCGTCGAGCTGCCGCTGCCCCTCTTCCAGGCGTTGGGCCCACTCCTTGAGCTGCTCGGCCCGTGCGATCAGGTCGTTCTGCCGGGTTTCCATTTGCTCGGCCTGGGCCTGCAACCGCTGCTCGCACTCGCGCACCTGTTCGCTGCGGCGGGCGAGGTTATCCTGCTCGGTCTGGAGGTCGTGCTGCCGCGTCTCGATGTCGGCCATGAGCGTGCGGCTGCGGGTGTCGAGGTCGCGGCGGTCGCGCTCGACGGCGTCGCGCGACTGCTGCAGATCGTCCCGGCCGGACTCGACCTCCTGCCGCAGGCGCTCCAGTTCGGCGTGCTGCTGGCGGACCTGGCGTCGATCGGCTGCGAGTTGGACCTGCTCCTGCTGGAGCCTGGACGCCAGGCGGTGCAGGTCTGGATCGGGGCAGGCGTAGCCGCCGGGGCCCGGCTGCGACGGATCGGGTTGTTGCGGGTGGAATGCTGACACTCTATGTACCCCACGTCCCGGCTGGCTCTGTGCCGGACAGCCGGCACGCGGGACCTTAAGCGTCCCATGGTAGCGAATTTGCGAGCAAACGACAACGCCGCTCCTGCATCGTGCGCGATCGCTTCGTTCAGGATGACGGTCTGCCTTGCATCGCCTTCGCCATCCGCTCGATCGCCTCCAGCAGCAGTGGCCGCGGGCAACCGAAATTCAGCCGCACGAACCCCGGCGCGCCGAAGGCCGCGCCGTCGGACAGGCCCACCCCGCCCGCCTCGAATGCCTTGGCTGGCTCCTCGAACCCCGCCTGCCGCGCGTCGATCCAGGCCAGGTATGTGGCCTCGACATGGGCTATCGACAGGCCCGGCATCCGGCCGATCGCCGCTTCGAGCAGATCGCGGTTGGACCGCAGATACGCCAGCAGCGCCGCGTGCCAGTCGTGCCCGTGGCGATACGCCGCCAGCGCAGCCGTGAAGCCCAGCACGTTCACGTGCGGCACGATCCCCGCCATCGCCCGTTTGAATGCCGCCCGCAGCTGCGGGTCGGGGATCACCGCGTACGAGCAGCCCAGCCCCGGGATGTTGAACGTCTTACTCGGGGCGCGAAGCGTGATCGTCGCGGCCGCCACCTCCGGCGACAGCGTTGCCGTGGGTATGTGGGGCTTGTCCTCGTCGAGCACGAGGTCGGCGTGGATCTCGTCCGAGCAGATCGCCACGTTGTGCCGCAGGCAGATTTCCGCCAGGTCCGCCAGTTCGTCCCGGCCCCAGACGCGTCCGACGGGATTGTGCGGGCTGCACAATAGCAGCAGGCGGGTCCGCGGGGTGATCGCCGCCTCGATCGCATCCAGATCGAACGTCCAGCGGTTCGACTCGCTGCGCAGCGGCGCCGTGACGAGATGCCGGTGCGAGTGGGCCGGCGCCGTCAGAAACGGCGGGTAGACCGGCGTGGTCGCCAGTACGTCGTCGCCGCGGGTCCCGACAGCCTGACAGGCAACGTGCAATCCGCACACCAGCCCGGGCAGCCAGACGATCCATTCGCCAGCCACGTCCCATCCATAACTGCTCAGCAGCCGCTCGCGGACCGCCTCCAGCAGGTCGGCCGGGGTGTGTGAGTAGCCGAACACCCCGTGCTCGACCCGTTCGTGCAGCGCCCGGATCACCGCCGGCGGACTGCGAAAGTCCATATCGGCAACCCACATGGGGATGACGTCCCGTCCCTTGTACCGGTCCCACTTGGCGCTGTCGGTGCCGCTACGGTCCACGATCGTATCGAAATCGAACAACGTGCAATGCCTCCCGCACTCGTACAGGGATTCTCCGCTGGCACCTGTTGATTCCATGCGAAGACAATATCGCGCACAGTGCCTGGCGGTCCAGTGGTGCACAGGGAAAGCAGGATTCCGTATGGCCCGTCAAGCCATACGCTCGGATCCTCTCGGCTGCACGGGCTCGTCATCGAATTCGGGTCGGGCCAGGACGAACTCGCCGCCCCCTTCCCGCGGCGGGGCCAGTTCGAACCGCACGAGCAGGCTGCCGTCCTGGAGCTCGTGCAGGGTGAGCTGCGAGTACTCGGCCAGATCGAAATTCAGGCCCAGCTCCTGCGTGGCCAGTTGAAGTTCCCCGCCCGTGTCCGGCCAGCGGTCGTTCTGTGCGTAGAACAGATACAACGGCGCCATCAGGCTCAACATCGAGTCGAAGGTGGCGTCGACGATCTGCTCGATCTGCCGTGGCGTGTCCGATGTCCGGTGCTTCAACGTGGCCCGAACATCCGTATTGTCCGTGCTCGCGCACGCGCCGCACAGCACGCATGTCGACAGCACGAGACGCCGAATCAGGGCGGGTCTGCGGCTCATGCGAATCTCTCTTCCGGAAGGAAGGCCCCCGTTAGCCGAAAAGGTGGCAAAGCCACTGTTAAACGTTATGGGCGCCATCCGCCGGGGTCAACGCAACAGCGCTTGCCTGCGGAAATGGGGGAGCATCCCTGGTCTGGCGGCAAGGCAGGGGAGGCGTTCTCGATGCGCACCATGGCTGGCAGCGTCCGCGCCCGTTCGAGGCGCACGGCCCTGCGAACAACCGCAGGGCCGTGCCACCCGACGATCTCTCCTCTCCACCTGATCTGGCGACGTTCTACTGGGTCAGCTTCGCTTCGAGCGTGACTTCCGCCCCCGTTACCAGCTTCGAAACCGGGCAGTTCTGCTTGGCGCCTTCGGCATGTTTGCGGAAGGTCTCCTCATCGATCCCCGGCACCTGCGCTTCGCAGTGCAGGTCGATCCGCGGGATCCGGAAGCCCTCGCCCGCCTTTTCCAGGTGCACCTTGGCGCTGGTGCGGACGCTCTTGGGCGCGTGGCCGGCCTCAGCCAGCGCGTGCGACAGGGCCATTGAAAAGCACCCCGCGTGCGCCGCCCCGACCAGTTCTTCCGGGTTCGTGCCCCCGTCCTCGGCGAAACGGGAGGCGAACGAGTAGCTCCCTTCCCACGCGCCGCTGCCCAGGCGCATCGTGCCTTTTCCATCCTTGAGGTTGCCTTCCCATACGGCTTCGGACATGCGTGTCGGCATCGTTTTGCTCCGCTTGTCTGTTCTTGAATTTCCCAAGCCTGTGCGGCCTTTACGAGTTAGTATAGGCGCGGCCAGGGACAGCAGGATCCGGTGCCCTTCTGCTGAATATCTCGCAGAACCCGCGATGCCTGCCGGGAGGGAGCGACGGCTCCGACGATACGCCTCCCATTCCTGCCGAAGAAATCTTCCCGATGGCCTTGCGAGCCGCACGCCCGGCGACAGGATCACACGCAGATCCTTCGGAATGTTGCTATTTGTAAACAACCGATCTGCCCGATGTTGAGGGGGAGCAACGCCAGATCTCAAGTGCCGCCACACAGGCGGCACGCTAAGCCGACTGTGTGGCGCGACTTAACGCCATACCAAGCCATTATCTCTCCGTATGGCATGGAAGTTGCTGCGATAAACAGGGGGAAACTTATGAAATGCACTTGGATCACGAAAGGGATGGCCATGTTCTACGCGCAAAAGCACGCCTTGCTTATGGTCGTTGCAACAGCCATATTGTTTTCGGGTTCGGCATCGGCGGCGATGGTGGTGGCCGATTTCGATGACGGCACGTGGGGCGACCTGGATGTGGCTGTGAACGTGTCCAGTCGTTCGCTGACAGTCACGGTGGGCAATTCCAGCCAGGCCCTGCCCGACGCTGACAATGAGCTGTACATAAACTACAGCTATGGCAGTCCGGGGCAGGACAAGGCGGTCATCGACAACGAGATGTCCTTTACCGACGTCGTCGCCAGTGGCGTGGTGGGTCTGTACGGTGAGGGGTACAACGGTGCTGGAGGCGGTCTGGCAGCCGGGATGGCAGGTTCCGGCGGCAGCGGATATTTGCTCTACATCTGCAATACCTGGTCCAATGGGAGTGGTGCCTGGTGGGATCAGGCCATCAACGGCGGCACGAGCACGAGCGGGTTTCAGTTCGTGCTGGTCCGCAAGGACGCCGGCACCAGTTATCCGCTCAGCGCGGGCAATGCATTTGAGGCAGCCAAACTGACCGGTTTTGCGCAAGACACCCCGAACTTTTTGCGGCTGACGGTGCAGGGCAGCCAGGTTACGGGCGAGCTGTGGGCTGGGCAGAGTTCGCCCGTCGGCAGCCCAACCGCCACCCTGAGCCTGACCGATAGTGCGCCGCTATCCGGCCATGTGGGGGCCTACCTGGCCGCCCGCAACGCCAGGTACGACGCTTGGGGCCGGGCGGCTGTCGATGACTTCGTGGCAGTCGTGCCTGAGCCCGCGAGCCTGGCACTGCTCGCGCTGGGCGGCGTACTGATCCGCCGGCGCAGGCGGTAGCAGACCCCCTGCCTGCGTATCGCAAGCCCGGCGATCTACTGCACTTTCCGAAAAAGGCGTTCGCATCCATGATGCGAACGCCTTTTCTTTTCCGGAAGGTCCAGGGCCGCAGGGCACGATCACGAAGTCGGGCATTGGTCTTCAACGGACGCGTTCACTCGGGAGTCAGCCTCCTGGAAAACGCCTCGTCCCTCGGTGCCCCATGCACTTGCTCTCGCCGCCGCCAGCGCCGATAGTAGCACCGCTGGCCGGGGCATGGCCGCTGCCGCACGCGATTGGCGGTGAGCAGGTTCCGTTGATCAATGCCTATGGAGGATGCGTAGTCATGACAGACTCTTTCCGTCTTGCTCCCGTTGCCGACGCGATGGCCGCAAGCCGCCTCGCGGGCGTGCTGCTGATCGGCTCGTTCCTGCTCGTCGGCTGTCGGCAGCCTGCGAAACACCTCTCAGCCGATCCCGCTTCGTCTTCGTCGCCGGCGACGCGAACGTCCCCGGCCGGCGGGCCGAACCTGAAGTTCGAGACCTTCCCCTCCCGCTTCGCCGACGGCAACTGCCTGCAGGGTCTGCCGCGGCCGACCGTGCTTTCGGGGGACGAGCGGCCATCGTTTGTCCGGTCCGACAAGCCGCTGCTGTTCGACATGCACCGTTCGCCCATGCCGACCCGGTGGATCCTCGATGCGGCCGGCGGTCCCGGCGCGGCGTACGACACGATCTACCTCGATTTCGACGACGACGGCGACTACCTCGACGACCCGGTCTACAAGGCCGGATCGTTCGATGGCACGATGTTCCCCGATGCCGAGCCGGTCGTCGTCTACTTCCCGGAGGTGCACATTCCCCGCAACCTGAAGCAGGGGCGATCGGCCCGCGTGCAGATC
>JAWLBS010000036.1:0-24535 GCA_041687575.1 Phycisphaerae bacterium
GGAGACCCGCCCGCGCGATTCTCCCGGCGCGGCGGGTCGGGAGACCCGGCCGCGCGATTCTCCCGGCGCGGCGGGTCAGGAGACCCGGCCGCGCGATTATTCTCAGGACGGCTTGACCAGCCCGTTGTCGCCTTGGCCGGGGATGTGGGCCATCAGCCCGCCCGAGGCGGGGAGGTAGCAGAGCTGGGCGTAGTCCTGCACCATCCGCCGGGCGCTGAAGCGGCAGCAGAGGGTGCGGATCGCGTGTTTCTGCATCGCCACCCACCGCTGGGGAATGCCCCGGCCGTTGCGTTGGTAGAACAGCGGCGCGACCTCGAGCTCCAGCACCTCGAAGAGCGACTGGCGGTCGATCTTGTCCTGGTAGGCGGCGTCGCTGTGCTCGCTGCCGTTGCCGGCGATGAAGCCGTTCTGCCCGTCGTAGCCCTGGAGCCACCAGCCGTCGAGCACCGAGAGGTTCAGTCCGCCGTTGAGAACGGTCTTCATGCCGCTGGTGCCGCTGGCCTCGCGGGGCCGGCGCGGCGTGTTCAGCCAGACGTCCACGCCCTGGACGAGGTGGCGGTCGACGTTGATGTCGTGGTCTTCGATGAACACGAAGCGGTCGCCGAAGCGCTCGTCCTGGCTGATCTGGAAAATGCGCTGGGCGAGCTTCTTGCCGACCTGGTCGCCCGGGTGCGCCTTGCCCGAGAAGATGAACTGCACCGGGCGCTCGGGATGGTGGATGAGCCTCTCGAGGCGGTCCAGGTCGCCCAGCAGCAGGTCGGCCCGCTTGTACGGCGCGAAGCGGCGGGCGAAGCCCACCGTCAGCACGCGCGGGTCGAGCAGTTTTCGGCCCTGCTGACTGGGTGGCGTGCGGCCGCGGAGCTGGGCCTGCCAGTCCGACGCGCGGCGGACGTACTCGACCAGGTGGGCCTTGAGAATCTGGTGCAGCTCCCAGAACTCGGTCTCGTCGATGGCCTCGACGCCGTCCCACAGCTCGAGCTGCGTCATGCACTGCATCCAGTCGCGGCCGAGGTAGTGCTCGTACAGCGGCATCATCGGGATGGCCAGCCAGCTGGGCTCGTGCACGCCGTTGGTGACGTGCCCGATGGGCACCTCGTTCTCCGGCCGGCCGGGCCAGAGGCTTTTCCACATCGCGCGGGTGATCTGGGCGTGCCGCCACGAGACGCCGTTGCGGTGGCGGCTCATGCGCAGGCCCAGCACGGTCATGCAGAAGCTCTCGCGATCGTCCTGGGGGTTGACCCGCCCCAGGGCCAGCAGCTCGCGGTCGCCCAGGCCCAGCTGACTGCGCAGGCGCTCGAGCGTGCGCAGCACCAGGCTGGGGTCGAAGCGATCGTGCCCGGCCTCGACGGGGGTGTGCGTGGTGAAGACGCAGCGTTGGGCGGCCTCTTCGCTGATCTCGGCGAAGCTGCGACCGTCGCGAGCCATCAGACAGCGGGCCAGCTCGAGCACGGCGAAGGCGGCGTGGCCCTCGTTGAGGTGCAGCACGCCAGGGGTGATGTTCATCGCCGCCAGCGCCCGCATGCCGCCGACGCCCAGGGCCATCTCCTGGCGGATGCGCATCTCGGGCCCCCCGCCGTAGAGGTTGGCCGTCAGGCCGCGGTCCTCGGGCGTGTTGCCGTCGACGTCGCTGTCGAGCAGGATCAGCCGCGTACGCCCCACCTGCGCGGTGCGGATCAGCAGGCGGATGGTCGAGCTGCCGGCCTCGACGCTGACGATCAGCGGCTTGCCCTGCTCATCGCAGGCCAGGTCCAGCGGCAGCTTGGAGACGTCGCTGACGGCATACTCCTCGTGCTGCCAGCCCGACTCGTCCATCCGCTGCTGGAAGTAGCCGCGGGCATAGAACAGCCCCACCCCCACCAGCGGCAGGCCCAGGTCGCTGGCGGCCTTGAGGTGGTCGCCCGCCAGCACGCCCAGACCGCCGGCATAGATCGGCAGCGACTCGTGCAGGCCGAACTCGGCCGAGAAGTACGCCACCGGCGCCGCCAGCAGCGGCCCGGCGTGGCGGGCGCCCCAGGTGTCCTTGGCCTCGAGGTAGGAGCGCATCTGGTGGAAGGCCTGCGTGATGCGGGCCTCGACCGCCAGCGAGGTCGCCCGCTCCTCGATGGTCTGCTCGTCGAAGCGCAGCAGGAATTCCACCGGGTTGTGCCCCGCCTCGCGCCAGACCTGCGGGTCCATGTCGCGGAAGATCGCCACCAGCTCCGGGTGCCAGGTCCAGTACAGGTTGCGCGCCAGCTCGCGCAGGCGGGCCGCAATGGCTGTGCCCATGCCGTCGTCCATCGCCTAAGCCGCCTCCAGCACTTTGGTCCACCACTCCTCGGGCAGCTCGCCGTGCAGCTGCTGCCAGGCCTGCTCGCCGACGTGCTCGCGCGCCAGGTGCAGCACGCGCTCGATGAGCGTGTAGGCCTGGTCCCAGCTGAGGTCGAACTGCACCTGGACGTCGCGTATGTAGCGCTCGACGTCCAGCTCCAGCCCGCGCGCCTGGCGGCGGCGGAGCGTGGCCAGGCTCAGCGGGGCCGGCAGGCGGTCCAGCAGGCGGGCGGCTTCGTCGCGGCCCAGACGGTTGGCCAGGATGCCCAGCACCGCCTTGATGGCGGCGTCGGCGCGTTCGACGTCGCGGATGAAGCCCAGCATCGCCACCCGCTCGAGAAAGTCGCCGTAGCTCAGCGCCCCCTCGACCGGGCCCTCGCCCGAGAGCCCCCCGCCGGGCCCACCGGCCGCGACGCCGCCGAAGATGCTCCGCAGAATCCGCCCGGCCAGGCGGTCGTCGTCGGCGCCGGCGGCGATGTCGTCCAGCGAGATGATGCCCACCACCTCGCGGTCGGCGCTGACCACGACGAGCCGGCGGATGGCCTTCTGCTGCATGATCCCGGCCGCCTCGGACAGCTCGGCCTGGTCGAGCACCGTAAAGGCCTCCGGGCTCATCGCATCTCGCACGCTCATGCGGCTCAGGTCGTCGCCCTCGGCCAGGCAGCGGACGACGATGTCGCGGTCGGTCACCGTACCGACGAGGCGGTCGTCCTCGAAGACCGGCAGCATGCCCACGTCGGTGTCGCGCATGATCTGGGCGGCCGCCGACAGCGGGGCGTCGCTGCGGACCATGCGCGGGTTGGCGGTCATGATATGGGAGACTTTCATGGCGGTTCTCCTTCCGCATGCAGACAGCCGGCCCCCCCGGCCCACGCGCCGGGGACCGCCGCATACGTAAGTGTAGTGCCATGAACGGCGCTTCTTCGGCCCGGGCCTCCTTCCGCCGGTCGCACCGGCCCAGCCCGCCTCGGAGCCGGGGCGCCGCCGCCGGAGGGGAGCGTCCGGGGGGGCCTGGCGGATCAGGATTACCGGTGGCCATCCGTCATCGCCCCGTCTGACGCGCTACAATGTCGTGGGTCGAAGTTTCAACTGTCGGCAGCATCACCACTTGCCATCTATGGCGGCGGCGGCTACGGTACATGCCCTATGAGCCATCTGCACGATTTTGCCATCCTGGGGGCCACGGCGGCGGGGTATGCCGCTGCCTACCACCTGGCCCGCCGGGGCGCCAGTGTCGTGCTGGTGGCCGCCCCCAGCCCGCCGGTGGAGTGTCCCCTGATCGACTGGGTGCCGGCCAACTTCTTTGGCCTCAGCGGCCTGCCGCGCAGCCTCCAGAAGAAGAGCCAGGCGGGCGACTTCCGCAACGTCCGCTACCATAACGCCACACTCGACAAGCAGATGGACTACGTCTCGCGGGCGCGGTCGGGCTTTTTTGTCCGCCGGGAGGTGTTGGACAAGACGTTCCGCACGCTGGCCGGACAGGCGAAGGTGAAATTCCGCAGCCTCGAGGGCGACTACGCGATCGACCTCGACGAGGACGAGGTCCGCCTGGGCGGGCCCAGGCCGATTGCCGCAAAGTTTCTGCTGATCGCCCACAGCCGGCCGGACAACGTGCTCAGCGACCTGGCCCTGCCGGTCCGCAGCGTGCCCCAGAGCCAGCTGATCGTGGCCGGGCTCGACGTGCCGGTGAAGGTGCCCCGTGACGAGCTGAACGACCTGCTGCACGTGGTCGAGATGCACGAGCGCAGCGAACTGGGGGTGTTCTTTCGGCTGGGCGACACGCTGCACATCCGGGTGATCTCGAGCTCGGCCGCGTCGGGCAACCGGGCACTGGAGCTGTCGAGGCTGGTTTCGGCGCTTCAGTCGGCGGAGCTTCTGCCAAAGCAGCTGAGTCTGGCCAAGGCGCGCGGCGCGGTGTGGTACCCCCCGGCCGGGGTCGCGCTGGAAATGGAGACGCACGTGGCCAAGCGCTGCCTGCTGGTCGGCACGGCCGGGGGCTTTTCAGAGGCGATCACCGGGCAGACGCTCTACCCCTCGGTCAGCTCGGCCATCCTCGCCGCCGACATCGCCCGCGCAGCCATCGACAGCGACGAGCCGCAGAACACCCTCATGCAGTACAAGAACATCTGGCGCGAGCAGCTGGCCGAGACGCTCCGCCCGCCCAACACCTCGCTTCGCCTGCTGCTGCCGCTGCTGTTCGTCAACAAGAACATCGTCCCGAAGTTCACGCGGGCGCTGCTGTACGGCGAGAACATCTGACGTCAATGTTCAACGGCAAATGTTCAATGTTCAACTGACGAGGCGCGGCGAGTTTTGGCACTCCAGCAGTTACATTGAACATTTCGAATTGAACATTGCGGCGGTGAAGCCGCCGCCCTACTGCCTCGGCTGTTCGGGGTTGGTCAGCAGGGCCAGCAGTTCCAGCGGGTAGGTGATCAGGGCCTGGGCGCCGTTGTCGATCAGCTCCTGGCGCGGGCGGAAGCCCCAGAGGGCGCCCACCGCCTTCATGCCGGCGGCGCGGGCAGTCTTCATGTCGGTGTTGGTGTCGCCGACGTAGAGCACCTCGGCCGGCTGGACGCTCAGCTGCGCGGCGATCTCCAGTGCGGCGGCCGGGTCGGGCTTCTTCGGCACGTCCTCGCGGGCGCCGCGGACGACATCGAACCGCACCTGCGGGAAGTAGCTCGCCATCACCTCGACCGTTGCGTCGTCGGGCTTGTTGCTCAGCACCGCGATGGCCAGCCCGCGGGCGCGCAGGGCCGTCAGCAGCTCGGCGATGCCGGCATAGGGCCGCGTCTTGCGGGCCTGCCAGCGGGCGTACTGGGCCTTCATCATCGCGTACGTGCGGCGGCAGGTCTCGTCGTCGCGGCGGTCCGGCGGCAGCGACCGCCAGACCAGCACGTCCATGCCGTCGCCGACGAGAAACTTGTACTGCTCGACGCTGTGGGCGGGGCAGCCCAGCTCGGCCAGCACGGCGTTCATCGAGTCGGCCAGGTCGTCGATGGTGTCCAGCAGCGTCCCGTCGAGGTCGAAGATCACGGCCTTGTACATCGGACAATCTCCCCAAAATGCTACGTGGCGGGTCAGGAGACCCGCCACGCGATTCTTACTTCTCGTGGCGGGTCAGGAGACCCGCTACGCGATTCTTACTTTTCGTGGCGGGTCAGGAGACCCGCTACGCGATTCTTACTTTTCGTGGCGGGTCAGGAGACCCGCCACGCGAGAGGCAAGCGACGAAGCTCGAAGCGGCGAAGCCTCGAAAGAAGGACCAAGAGTCGAAGCAACCAAGCCGCAGAGGCTGTGCGCTCCAGCCGCCACGGCGGTCGGGGTCGCTTCGGCAGTTTCGCCGTTTAGGCCTTCTTTCGGCTCTTTGAAGCTTCGTCGCTTCGAGGCTTGCGTGGCGGGTCAGGAGACCCGCCACGCGATTCTTGCGCTACGTGGAGGGTCAGGAGACCCGCCACGCGTGTGTCGCTCTAGTCGATGTTCATCGACATCAGGAATTCGGCGTTGGTCTTGCACTTCTGGAGCCGGCTGATGAGCAGTTCCATCGCCTCGACGGGCTGCATCTCGCTGAGAACCTTGCGCAGGCGGTGGACGAGCTTGAGCTCGACCGGGTCAAGCAGCAGCTCTTCCTTGCGGCTGCCGCTGCGGCTGATGTCGATCGCCGGCCAGACGCGGCGGTCGACCAGGCGGCGGTCGAGGTGCAGCTCGCTGTTGCCGGTGCCCTTGAACTCTTCGAAGATGACTTCGTCCATGCGGCTGCCGGTGTCGATCAGGGCCGTGCCGATGACCGTCAGGCTGCCGCCCTCTTCGACCGCGCGTGCGGCGCCGAAGAAGCGTTTGGGCTTCTGCAGGGCTGAGGCGTCGACGCCGCCGGTGAGGATCTTGCCGCTGTGCGGGGCCTCGGCGTTGTAGGCGCGGGCCAGGCGGGTGATGCTGTCGAGCAGGATCACCACGTCCTTGCCGTACTCGACCATGCGCCGGGCCTTGGCGGAGACCATCTCGGCGATCTGGATGTGCCGGCTGGCGGGCTCGTCGAAGGTCGAGCTGATGACCTCGGCCTTGGTGTTCCGCTTCATGTCGGTCACTTCCTCGGGCCGCTCGTCGATCAGCATGACGATGACGTAGGCCTCGGGGTGATTGGCGGTGATGGCGTTGGCGATCTTCTGCAGCAGCACGGTCTTGCCGGTGCGCGGCGGGGCGACGATCAGCATGCGCTGCCCGAAGCCCACCGGCGTGACCAGGTTCACCACGCGCATGTTGATCTCGCTGGAGACGGTCTCCAGGAAGATCCGCCGCTCGGGGTGCATCGGCGTGAGGTCTTCAAAGTTGACCTTGTCGGTCAGCTGGTCGGGGTCTTCGAAGTTCACCGCCTCGACCCGCAGCAGCGCGAAGTACTTCTCGCTCTCCTTGGGCGGACGGATCTGCCCGGCGACGATGTTCCCCGGCCGCAGGCCGAAGCGGCGGATCTGGCTGGGCGAGACGTAGATGTCGTCGGGGCTGGGCAGGTAGTTGTAGTCGGGGCTGCGAAGGAAGCCGAAGCCGTCGGGCAGGATCTCGAGCACGCCCTCGCCGTACATCAGGCCGTTGGCCTGGATGCGGTTGCGGAGGATCTGGAAGACCAGGTCCTGCTTGCCCAGGCCGGCGTAGTCGGGCACGTCTTCGCGCTTGGCGATTTCGTGCAGGTCGTTGACCGACATCTTCTGGAGGTCGGTGATGTGCAGCTCGCCGCGTTTGACGCGCTCGTACTTGGCGTGCATCTCCTGGTCGAAGCCGGTCTCGAACTCATCCTCGACCACCTGCCCGGCGGGCGCCGCGGGGCGCTGCTCGTCGGCGGGAGCGGGCGGCGCGGCGGGCTCCTGCGGCTGCTGGTCGGCCTCGTCGGCCTCGGGGGCCTGGTCGACCGGTTCGAAGTTCGGCTGCGGGGCCGTGGCCTCGTTGCCGGGGGTCGGCTCGAAGGCCTCGGGCGACTCCAGCAGTTCGGCGTCGGCGTCTTTACGGGTCTTACGGGTGGTCTTGCGGACCTTTTTCTCAACCTTGGCCATGTCTCTCAAAACTCCACTGTGAAAAGTCAAACGCCCCGGGCCGTCTACTCAGCAGTCGGGGGCAGTCGGCGTCCCTGCCGGACCGAGCGGTCTGCCCGTCGCATCCGCGGGGGCCTGAAGGCACGTGCTGCCAGTAAAGACCCTTTCGCAGCCGGCGTCGCGGCCGCGAAACGACTTACCGAAGACCATGCTCATGCTCGGGGATGGTGATCCGACGCCACGGCGTGCGGACCACTCGGCGGGTAGTGTTCTACCACTCGGAATGAAGCAGCCTTGCGAACCCCACACCCTCTACGCCTGCCGAGGCCTGCCTGTTTTCGGCCGGAACCTGCCGCCGGCAACGCAGCAACGCCAGGGAGACGAGCGACGCGAAACCAGGGGAAACTTCCGGCGGCAACCTCAGCACCACACCTCAAAAAAACGAAAGCTGAGCCTTGGCGGGCTTAGCGAGGGCTTATTCCGCAGCGTGGGCAATTCGGCGGAAAACGTGGCGGACCTGCTCGCGCAGGTGGGAAACGCTGAAGCTGTTGTCGATCACACGGTAACACCTGCCCCGTTTGCTGTCCAGCGAAATCTGCGAATTTTCGCGGACCTGCCACTGCCGCCCGCTCAGCCCCCGCCCCGCCGCCCGCGCCGCGCGGACCTCCGGCGAAGCCTCTATGAAAATGATATGCGTGCAGAAACGGTCCCAACCGGCTTCGAACATCACGGCCGCGTCGAGCACCACCGCCGGCACCCCCGGCCGACGGCGCAGGGCGGCGAGGCGGTCGGCGATGATCGCGTCCATCCGCGGCCACATGATCGCGTTGAGGTGCTCGCGCTCGTCGGCGTCGCCGAAGACGATCTCGCCCAGGGCCGCCCGGTCGACGCTGCCGTCGTCGCGGATCACGCAGCCGCCCCACCGCTCGGCGATCAGGCTGCGGACCTCGTCGTCGCCCAGCAGCTCGTGGCCGATTTTGTCCGCGTCGACGACGGCACAGCCCAGGGCGGCGAACTCAGCCGCGGCCGTGCTCTTGCCCGACCCGACGCCGCCGACCAGGCCGATCACAGGGGGGAGGTTGTCGTTGGTCATGGTCAATGCTCGCTGTTGAGTGGCTTCGCTCATTGGCCACGCCGACTTCTTATTGACAATTGTCAATTGACAATTGACGATTTGGCGTCGGCGGTTCCGCGTGCAACAAGTTGCACGCCCTACGGCTCTGACGGCGCTTTCTGGCCCCGACGGCGACATCTAATGACGCCGATATCAAATTGACAATTGTCAATCGTCGATTCCGCCTACCTCAAGGCCAGCCGCTTGTACTTGCCACGCCGGTGGGCCAGGCGGTCGGGGTTCTCGGCCAGCACAGCCTCTTCGTAGGCGGCGAAGTTGCCCTCGAACCAGCGAACCTTGCCGCCGCCCTCCATCACCAGCAGGTGCGTGCAGATGCGGTCGAGGAAGAAGCGGTCGTGGCTGATCACCAGCACGCAGCCGGGGAAGTCGAGAATCGCCTGCTCCAGCACGCGCATGGTCGCGACGTCCAGGTCGTTGGTCGGCTCGTCGAGCAGGATGAGGTTGCCCCCGCGGCGCAGCAGCTTGGCCAGGTGCACGCGGTTGCGTTCGCCGCCGGAGAGGTCGCCCACGAGCTTCTGCTGCTGGGGTCCGCGGAAGTTGAACCGCGCGACGTATGCCCGCGAGGGAATTTCCACCGGCCCCAGGTCGATCTTGTCGGCCCCGCCGGTGATCTCCTGGTAGATGCTCCTGGACGAGTCGAGGTGGTCGCGGTGCTGGTCGACGTAACTGAGCACGACGCTGGGGCCCAGTTCGATCGAGCCGGCGTCGGGGCTCTCCTGGCCGGTGATCAGCCGCAGCAGCGTCGTCTTGCCGGTGCCGTTGGGGCCGATGACGCCCACCACGGCCCCGCGCGGCAGGTCGAAGTCGACCCCCTCCAGCAGCAAGCTGCCGTTGTAGCCCTTGCTCAGCCCGGTGACGGTGAGCACCTTGTCGCCGAGCCGCGGGCCCGGGGCGATCTGGATGACGGCGTCGCTGCGGGCGTCGAGCCCCTGCTGGGCGGCCAGCTCTTCATAGGCGTGGATGCGGGCCTGGCTCTTCTTGAGCCTGCCCTTGGAGGAGCTGTTGATCCATTCCAGCTCGCGCGAGAGCACGCGCTGGCGTTCGGTCTCGCGCTTCTCGGTCACGCGCAGCAGCTCAGCCTTCTGGGCCAGCCAGCTGGAGTAGTTGCCCTCGAAGGGCAGTCCGCGGGTGTTCTCGATCTCGAGGATCCAGCGCGTGATGTTGTCGAGGAAGTAGCGGTCGTGGGTGACGATGATGACCGTGCCGGGGTACTCGCGCAGGGCCTGCTCGAGCCAGGCGATGGTCTCGGCGTCGAGGTGGTTGGTCGGCTCGTCGAGCAGCAGCAGGTCGGGCTTCTCCAGCAGCACCTTGCACAGGGCCACGCGCCGCCGCTCGCCGCCGGAGAGCAGGCGGACGGGCATGTCGTCCGGCGGCAGCACCAGGGCGTCGCTGGCGATGTCCATCAGGCGGTCGATCTCCCAGCCGTCGCAGGCGTCGATCTGCTCCTGGAGCCTGCCCATCTCCTCCATGAGCTGGTCGAGGTCGTCGCCCTCCTGCGGCTGGCCCATGCGGTCGGCGATGGCGTTGAAGCGGTCGACCAGCGCCTGCGTGGGGGCCATGGCAATCTGGAGGTTCTCGCGGACAGTCTTGTCCAGCTCGAGCTGGGGCTCCTGGGCGACGTAGCCGACGCGCATGCCCTTGGCCAGGCGGGCCTCGCCGTGGAAGTTCGTGTCCAGCCCGGCCATGATCTTCAGCAGCGTGCTCTTGCCGGCGCCGTTCTCGCCGACGATGCCGATCTTGGCCCCGTAAAAGAACGACAGGCTGATGTTCTGGAGCACGGGCTTCTCGCCGTAGCTCTTGCAGACGTCGCGCATTTCGAAGACAAACTGCGGAGGCATGGAATTCCTTACGTTGAGGGAAGCGCCCCCGCCCACTCAGCGAGCCGAGGCCGGCCGGCGATTATATCGCCGCTTCGCCGGGTCAACGCAAGGGGCAAGCGAACAAAGCGCCCCCGCCGCCCGCCGCTGCAGCTGTGGAGTCGAGGCAGACCTGCTGCGTTGACTTCCTGTCGCCGGACGCGTTTTACGCGAGCCGCTCAGGGATCCTGCTCGCGCGGCCGCGGCTGTGAACGTCTCGCTCGCCATCCAGTCGGCCGTCAGCATGCAACACGCGGGATATCGGCCGGGACCAAGATCGCCCTTTGATCGTTCCGGCGTCTCTGTTATGATCGGGGTGCGCACATCAAGCTTCCGCAGGAACAGCAGATAAGGGGTAATCGCCATGGAGCCTTCGCAGCAGGCAGCCAATATCGGCTTGTGCAACAACGACCAGTGCCGCCAGCGGGTAGGGGCCGAATTCTTCGTCCGCGAGGGCGCGGTGTGGATCCGCAAGGATTGCCCGGCCTGCGGGCCCAGCGAGAGTCTGGTCAGCCAGGACGCCGCGGCCTGGCAGGCCAAGCGCGACCTCTGGCCGTACGTTCCCTCCGCTTCGGCTCCGTGCAGCCTCGAGTGCGATCAGTGCCAGAGGGACCATCGCCCCAACATGGTGTTCGTCGACGTCACCAACCGCTGCAACATGAACTGCCCCATCTGCATCGCCACCATCCGGGGCATGGGCTTTGACTTCAACCCGCCTCTGGCCTATTTCGAGAACCTCTTCGCCGAGATCGCCCGCATTGAGCCGACGCCGGTGGTCCTGCTCTTCGGCGGCGAACCGACCGTGCGGAACGATCTGCTGGACATCATCGCCGTTGCCCGCAGGCACGGCCTGAAGCCGCACGTGGTCACCAACGGCATCCGCCTGGCCGACGAGGAATACGCCCGCAAGCTCTGCGAGGCGCGGGTGCCCCTGCGGTTCGCCTTCGATGGCCGCAATGCCGACATCTATGAGAAGCTGCGCCACAACCGCGCCGCCTACGACCGCAAGATGAAGGCCTTGGCCAATCTCGCCAAGCACAGCCGGCGGCGGCACACGATCATTGCCACGGCCGGGGCGGGCTTCAACGACCAGCACATCGGCGACCTCATCCAGTTCGTCCACGAGAACCGCGACCTGATCTCGGACCTGGGCATCATCCCGCTGACGGAGAACTGGGAGCAGGGCAGCTTCGACGCGGGCGTGCATACGACGATGGAGGACGTCGAGAAGATGGTGCAGGCGGCCGTGCCGGAGGGCGAAGCCGAGTTCATCCCCGCCGGGCTGGTCTACGCGCTCAAGAAGCCCCGGGCGTTCTTCCGCCACCGCCAGCCGCGGAGCGAAGTCCTGCTGCTGGCGGGCGTGCACCCCAACTGCGAAAGCTGGACGCTGCTGATCTCCGACGGCAGGCGGTACCGTGGCCTCAACCACTACCTGCGCAGACCCTTCAGCCGGCTCGCGGTCGAACTGGTCGCCCGGGCCGACAGCATCGAGCCACGGCTCGACAGGCTCAACCCGCAGAAATTCTGGCAGCGCCAGCGCGGCCGGCTGGTGATCGTGCTCGCCTTCGCCTGGCTGATCCTTTCGTCGGTTCGCTTCGGCCGGCTGATCGGCAACCCGGTCTCGGCGCTCTGGCGGCTGGCATCGGGCTGGGCGGGCAGGCGACTTGCGGGCCGGCAGGCCAAGGCCCGCCGCCCGCGACGCATCATGCGCGTCGGCGTTCTGCCTTTCGAGGAGGAGCACTCCATCGACGCCCGGCGGCTGGAGCACTGCAAGGCTGTCTTTGCCTACGAAGACCTCGACCGGACGGCCCCCGCCGGCGACGGCAAGGTCAGGTACATTCCAGCCTGCCTCTGGTACCCCTACCGCAACGCGCTTCTGGAGAAGCTCTCGCAGAAGTACGGCGTGGTCGGCAAGTGGAACCAGACCATGCCCGAGCAGCAGGCCCAGGGCACCTACCTCAGCCGGGATCACGTCGTCACGGCCCAGACGCCCGCCGGCACATGACCGGGCCGATCATTCGAAGTCGCGCGTCATCACGGTCTCGACCTGCGAGCGTTCGGCGATCAGGAGGGGCCAGTCGCCCATCGGCAGGCCGGTGAACACGGTGCCGCCCTGCTCCCTGCGGGCGTTGGTGATCTCATAGACGCGCCCACTGAGCGGGTTGACCAGGACGGGCTCGTCGAACACGACGCCCGCCGCGTGCAGCGTGACGGTGGCCGGATTGGCGATGTGCTCCTGCATCTTCCACGGCAGCCAGTACGCCAGGAGCTCTCTGCCCTCGCTGGTCTCGAAGCTCGCGACGATCGGGACGGAGGGGAAGACGTCATCCCCGTGCGAGATGCCGCTGAAGTCGCCCTCATCTTCCACCCGGATCGCGACCTTGGCGGCGCGCTCGGTGGGCCGGTAGCGGCCGTCGAGGACGCTGGCAAGGTTCTGGTAGGCGTAGAAACCGGGCTTGGGCTTCTTCGAAGGCTGATGCAGCAGGGACTTCTCGTTGACCCCCACCTTGCGGACGCGAGAGCCGCCGCGATCCGGGTAGCCGAGAATTTTCTCCTCGGCCGTCGGCTCGGGACGCTCCTGCACGGCCTGGCTGTCGCCTTCGCTGCCGCTGGAGAGGCGGAAGTAGGTCGTCAGTTCGACCTGGCCGAGGTAGAGGTCCGTCAGCCCCTGGCGCAGCAGCCACTTGGCCTGGATGTTCAGGCCCCAGGGCGAGAGCCGCCGGCTGCCGGTGGTCGAACTGTGCGAGGGATAGCCCGTCTCGCCCTGCCAGAGGCGAAGCTTGGGGTTGTGCTTGTGCAGGACCGCCCGGAGGTTGTTGTAGGCGTAGAGGCGTCCCTCGGGCATGTCGCGATAGTCGTGGAAGCTGACGATGTCCGCCCGCTCCGCCAGGCCACGCGAGAGAAAGCCGTCGATGAATTCGGCGTCCGGCCCGGCCGTCGCGCCGACGATCACCTCTGCATCGGGGTCGACCCGGCGGATGACCTCGATCGTCGGCACGGCGAGCTTGGCGTAGGCCTCGGCGCCCGGCTCCGGCAGCCAGAATCCGCTGTGGTTCGGCTCGTTCCAGATCTCCCAGTGATCGACGTCGTTCTTGAAGTGCTCGACCGTCGCCTCGACAAACCGCAGCCAGGCCGCCATCGCCTCTTCGCTGACGACAGGCGCGGCCGGGCTGGTTCCGTACAGATCCACGCGGTCGGCGCCCAGGGCGGGAGTGTAGAGCAGGTTGCCCTTCTTGAGCGTCACGTAGGGCTTGATGCCGCGACTGCGGACCTCGCGAATCTGGTCGGCCAATTTCTCGAAATCGTAGACGCCCCGCTGCCTCTCGATGTCGGGCCAGCCGGCGCTCAACCGCGTCCAGCCGACAGGCAGCTCGCTTAGACGCTCAAGCACCTCAGGCGAGAAGTGGCCGATCTCCATGCACCAGGGGTTCGCCTTGCCACCTGCCGCCGTCGATGCGGACGGGCGGATGAAACCGGCCGGACGCAGCCCGGCACGCTCCAGCGGCAGCCCGCCGAGTTCACCGGGCAACGACGTTCTGCTGGCCTGGCCGTCTTTCGGCGCCGCAAAGGCAGTGGCGACAACGGACAGCGCAACACTGAGCACGATAATCTGGATGAGTGACATCATTGATCAACAGCAGCGACGGCTGTCCCAGGACCGATAGACCGCAGCGCGAAGCCTCCGGGGACACAGAAGTCTTTGACTCCAGTGACTGCCCGGATACGGCGGTTTCGAGCTGGCCCTCTCAGCCTGAAGACCTTCGCTGCGGCCTTCTGCGGGTGCTTCTGATCTTCCGGAGACCGACTCCCGAATGTGCCTGCCAGTATGACCCCCGGCCGCCTCCTGATCAAGACGCTTGAGCGTTACCGCCTCCACGCCAGCGACGTGGCCGAGAAATGCAGGACGACAGCCCGCCGGCGCGAGACTCCACAATGGCGCAACCAGCGGCGGCCAGGCTGCCAGGGACGGCGCCTGTTGGCAGAGGAGGTCTAAGCGGCATATGCTGGTACGGGGTGCGAAGGAGACTGATATGGGCAAGCGACTGCTGGCCGAGGGTATCGGGACGTTCTGGCTGGTCTTCGCGGGCACCGGCAGCGCGGTGCTGGCGGCGGCGTTTCCGGAACTCGGGATCGGCTTTGCGGGGGTGGCGCTGGCGTTCGGCCTGACGGTGTTGACGATGGCGTACGCGATTGGCCATATCTCGGGTGCTCACCTTAACCCGGCGGTGACGCTAGGCCTGGCCGTCGGACGGCGCTTCGCCTGGCGGGCCGTCCCCGGCTACGTCGTGGCGCAAGTGCTGGGGGCGGTGGCGGCCTCGGCCCTGGTCTACGCCATCGCCAGCGGCAGAGCCGGCTTCACCCTGGCCGACGGCCTGGCCGCCAACGGCTACGGCGAACATTCGCCCGGCGGCTATTCACTGGGGGCTGCCCTTGTGGCTGAGGGCGTGCTGACGTTCATGTTCGTCTTCATCATCCTCGGCGCCACCGACCAGCGGGCGCCCAAGGGCTTCGCTCCCATCGCCATCGGGCTGGCGCTGACGCTGATCCACCTGGTGAGCATCCCCGTGACCAACACCTCCGTCAATCCCGCCCGCAGCACTGGCCCGGCCCTTCTGGTCGGCGGCTGGGCGCTGGCGCAGCTGTGGGTCTTCTGGCTCATGCCGCTGCTGGGCGGAGCCTTGGGCGGCCTGGCGTACTGGCTGCTCCTGGAGCAGCGGCCACAGACGGTTCGCGCCGCGATGACCGAGCCCCTGCCCCCCGGCAGCGTGCCAACCTGAGCCGCCCGCAGAGAACCCCGCGACGCCGTCGCGGCCGCCAGCCACCCGCTGCGACGCCGGCCACTCGCCACAACCTTAGCACGCCCCCCGGCCGGAGAGAGGGAGCCCAGAGCACGACTCACCGGCGCGAAGGACTCAACGATGGCGCAAACAGCAGCCGCCCGCTGGAACGCCTGCCCAGACCATGCCGCGGCCGGGTTCCGTCGCCCTCCGTCTGTTTGTCCGGGCCGTCGTGACCCAAGGCCTGACGAATGTGGAGACTGTAAGGAGGGATGGCGAAAGGGAGGGTTTGTTGACTGTGATTTCTTGTTAAATGGAGCCACCCAAGACGGGATGGCCTCCCGACGAGCCGTCCCTCGCAGTCCAGCTTGGGAAGCCGATATTCACGCGCCGTAAGCCGCTACTATGTAGACACTTACGGCACGACCAATTTTCGGGTGCCCCACTCGGTGCCCACTCGCACGGAAAGCGATTGGCCCCTCATCCAGCCCATCGCCACGCCGTCGCCGACCCCCTGGGCCGACCCGGCCGGGCAACACTCCGCCCCGGCCTGGCGGTGGGAAAGCCGAGAGGACGACACGCCGGCGCGAAGGACTCAACGATGGCGCGAACAGCAGCGGCCCGCTGGGCAATCGGCAGTCACGGCCTTCGTACGCGTCGATCGCAGGTAAGCCCGGCAATGGGCCGCCGGCGGCAGCGCCATCGTCAGGCCCCGGCCACAGGTGGCCTACCCATCTCGGCTGTCTTCACCGCGGCCCCGGTCTGGGCCTCAGCCGGGCGTGGGGAGTCGTCCCGCCGTCGGCTCTGCCGTTTCGCGTGCAGACAACTGCACGCCCTACCGGCTAAGCCTATGCATAGGAAGTAACCTCTAGCTCGATTTCGGCCTTTACAAGCTGGTCAAGTAGAGTTTGAGGGAATACCAGGGGAACGTAGGGGCGACCACCCCTGTCCTCTGGCTCGATCGCTACATCCAGACTGACATGCAGCGTCGCATCACATTCGCGTGCCTTAGGCAGCACCGTGCCCAGTTTCAGCAAGAAGGCCTCGATTGCCTCCACGTGGGCAACCCAAGCGTCAGAGTCACTCACGTCGCAGGAGAAAGCCGAACTGCGTATATCACTGCACTGCCCCGCATCACAAACGGTCGCTATTAGTCTGTGGACTGCTTGCAGGCCACCTTCTGCTGCGGCAAATCTAATAACTGTATACATAGGGCTGTCTCTTCATCGAATCGACCGGCCGGACGGAACAGCCGAGAGGACGACCCGCCGGCGCCCAAGACTCGACGATGGCGCGAACAACAGCCGCCCGCTGGAGCACCGACGACCGGGAAGGCAGCCCCCGGCGGCAGCCGGGGGTGGATGGCGGATCAAAGCTCTTGAGCGCCAGGAGCAGGCCACCGGGGACAGCGCCATCGTCAGGTCCCGGCCACGGGCGGCCTACCCATCTCGGCAATTCTCCCCCCTGCCGCGGTGTGAGCCTCGGCCGGGCGTGGGGAGTCGTGCCGGCGATCGGCTCCTCCATCATGTGCGCAACAAGCTGCCCGCCCTACCTGCTCACCCGGACACAGTGCCACCAATTTGCCGCGGTGCACATGCTGCCTCGTATTCTTACCTGCTCGCCCTCGTCGCCCCCGACCTCAGATGAGACTGCGCAGTTCCGCCAGCCATTTGAATCATCCTTCGGATCAGGACGACGCAACGATCCTTCGCCGCAAGGCGATTACCCGCTATCCCGATACCAAGCATCACAAGCCATGTTCCGGCTCTGACACCTGTCCGTTCTGGATCGCCAGCGGCAACAAACAAGACCAACATCGGTATTAGCATCAGCGTCCAACCCACCAGAATGCGACGCCACGACACCCTGTAGCTAACCTCCACATGGCCATCACCAGATCGAATACAAATCACTCCAGAACCCGACAACGCAGGCAACTTGTATGAGGGCGTCGGCCTGATCTTGCGATTTCTAAACGCTACGCATCCACACTCTCCTTTTATATCATCGACCTTTTCCAAGTCCAATATACGTATGCATTCGCTGACAAGGATGTCTTCGTCAGTGACGCCCGTGCAGTATAACGTTCCCGACACCCGTGGCCATGGAATCTTCACTGGAAAAGTCCTCACCTCCACAGGCCTACTGGAGTTACCGACAGGTTGGCTTCCTAGAGACGGCATACGTACCTTCTGTGTCCTTGCGTGGTCGGCCGGTCCCACCACGCGGTGGACGCCGGCCGAGCAGTGCCTCCAGCCGCCCGACGTACGGCTTGTCGCCCAAGGGCCGGCCGGGCGGTGGGAAAGCCGAGAGGACGACCCGCCGGCGCGAAGGAATTAACGAAGGCGCGAACACAAGCGGCCCGCTGCCGCTCGCGCCAAGGTATTCGCACGCTCAGACCGTACGGCCGCCGGGGACAGCGCCATCGTCACGTCCCGGCCACAGGCGGCCTACCCATCTCGGCTGCATTCACCCGCGCCGCGATGTCGGCCTCGGCCGGGCGTGGGGTCTATTCCACGCCGTCGGCTCTGCCATCCCGCGTGCAACAAGATGCACGCCCTACCCGGCTCGGCACAAGCTTCCCAACCAGCCGCCCACAGTACCATGCGGCACAGCATATTACCGGATGCGTAATCGCTCCACCCAACGCTCCAGGACCACCCTCTAGAATGTTGGTTGGCGATAGTAAAGCCGCCGCCAGACCAATAGTGGCAGATACTGAGACGCCCACCACAATTCTTGCCCAGCACAGTCCCAGGAAGGCAGACGCCGCAACGCCAGCCATTTGTACAATCACATCCCACTGCCGATCTGTCAATCCCAGCCGCCCCCTCATGACGATGAACTCGCGGGGGCGCAATACCTCGGCTGGCATGGAAGCGGCGACCCGGTGCGGATCGCGGAATGACACGCTAGTCGGAACCTCATTCTTCGCCAGAACGTCCTCCCATTCCTGCCTGTTGGATGTAACCGTGACCCGCCCTTCCTCTGTGTCTACCAGGTAATACTCACTTGGTGTCGTACCAACGATGTACCTGCCGGACAACGCGTAGGAACAGATTGGAGCCAGTACCGACCTATGACCGAACAGGCCAGATCGTTGCACCAAAGCAAACTGTCCCTTGTCTGATACTGCGTTCGCCCCGGACCAACATACCTCGTAATCGGCCAGAACAGGGAGACAGTAGGGGCTCTGGTCCTCAGCGAACGGCTTCCTGATGACAAAGAGTACCGCTGCCAGTAGTATTACCAGTACTGCCCCGAGACACCCGGTCTTAACAAAGATGGAATGGTTACTCAACATAGGCAGCACCCAGCTGCATCGAATGCAGCGGCACTCTGTAATTATGCTCGAAGCTCATCATCATTCCTCTACCACCATTCGCATCTCCCGCCGCATGTTGGTGCAATTTCGCAACATCGCCCTATCGCCATACCACGCCGGGCTCGCGTTGCATCCACCAACCGAGGGGTCGGCTGGTATTCGCGGTGGCGGACCTCGGAGAGCGCATCCGCCGGTTGACGCCGCCGATGTGCAATAGTCGGTGCAGGAAGTCTACACCGGCAGCCATCTGCCCGCAACCGCCGATGTAGTGAAGCACGAGCCGCAACGCCCGATCCCCACCAGCCGCCCCGCCGCCGACCTGGCCGGGGGGGCCTCACCAGCCCGCACCGTGCCGACCGGTTGGTATGGGAGAAGCCGAGAAGACGACTCGCCGGCGCGAAGGACTCAACGATGGCGCGAACAGCAGCCGCCCGCCGAGGGCGAGCAACAGCAGCCTGTCGATGCCGCCGCCGACGAAGAAGAAAGCCCCCGGCGGCAGCCGGGGGTGGATGGCGGATCAAAGCTCTTGAGCGCCAGGAGCAGGCCACCGGGGACAGCGCCATCGTCAGGTCCCGGCCACGGGCGGCCTACCCATCTCGGCATTTGTTCACCGCGGCCACAATCTGGGCCTCGGCCGGGCGTGGGGAGCCTTCCGCCGTGGGCTCTGCCATTCGACCGTCGGCTCTGCCATCCCGCGTGCAACAAGTTGCACGTTCAAACCGGCTACTCCCCACTCGTGAGCACAAACTGGTGCTGTCCAGACGGCACACTCCGCGACATGCGTATTTGACTGCCATCGCTCCTAGTGATTTCGCCACACACCATGAGTTCCCTCGTCGAATCAACTGTGACATCAAAGGCATCCTGGTGTGGCAGCTTGGCCGCAATGACCCGAACCATGTACTTTTCACCAGTGCGCTCTAAGCCGACGCGTCCTACCCCCTCGTTTAGCGCAATCGTCCTGTATCTCCCTTCCGAATGGGACATTTCAATCGTTAGGGCGTCCGCGGTGCATCTCACCGTGACCACCGGCGCCGGTGTCGCACTGTCTTCACAGCCCTGCAGCTCAGTGACAGACAGTACAGCTATGATCCCACAGACCACTAGGCGATGCATTGGATGATCTCCGTGTCTATCGAGGTCCTATGATGGGTGGTTCTCTCTGCGGTTCACCATTCGGCCAGGCGGAGCCATGTTCTCTATCGTAGGTATCGTACGGAATAGAGCGGAATTAGGGACAGGTACCATCTTTCATGCCTTCACCTCATGGTTCTTGGCCTTCTTGGGCTTTCGGCCTGCCCTTTTTTGGTGCAGGGCTCGGCCGAGCAGCACTTCGAGGCGGCCGACAAAGTTGTGTCTACCGCTGAGGCGGCCGGGCGTGGGGTCAATTCCACGCCGTCGGCTCTGCAATCCCGCGTGCAACAGTTTGCGCGTTTCATCTGCTGGCAGACTAACGTCCGAGCAGATCATTCAGGCTGATGCGCTGGTCCAGAAGGCGGTACCAATCTGCATACGACGCCGCTGTAAGGGGTACCCACCTCTGACGATCAATCACAGCATGCCCTTCCGGCAGAAACCGGATCACGTTTCCATTGCAACGCCACGCAAGTGTGTCGATACACCACTCGGCATGTGCGTCTCCGCCAAAACACCATGGCTCATCAACTGCTTGCTCTAGAGCAAGCGGATTCTCAATGTATATCTCCACATATTCACGCTCTCTCCTGCCGTTGGCGAAGTCGATCGCCGCCTGATTCAGATACGCCTGAAGCCACCGATTCTCCAGCGTGCCCGGTGTCCCTGCATTTGCAAATACTTGTTGCTTTCCAGCTTCCACCCCCGAGAGCGATCGCAGGTAGCACAGCTCCAGTTTCAGCGGCTCATCACATCCCTTACTAACCAACACCACCCGATGACCGGT
Source organism: Phycisphaerae bacterium (assembly GCA_041687575.1). GTDB lineage: Bacteria > Planctomycetota > Phycisphaerae > UBA1845 > JANYLN01 > JANYLN01. Next base: position 20,344 of record JAWLBS010000036.1, read on the forward strand.
GTACTGGAACTGCCTGAGCTCTACCTGAGACCCACGGCTGTCTGCGTTGCTGCACATCGCATCGCCGTCTGAACACCCCATCACACATAGGAATAGCACCGCACAGAGAACATACATCGTTGACGTTCCAGTCGCGGCTGCACCGTCAGCGTGGCTGAAAGATTGGATCCCTCGGTTGCTGAGGATTCCCTCGGCCATCTCCACAAATCCTGGTGCGTCGGGAATACAGGGACAGATACCATATCTCATGCCTTCACCTCATGGTTCTTGGCCTTCTTGGGCTTTCGGCCTGCCCTTTTTGGGTGCAGGGCTCGGCCGAGCAGCCCTTCGAGGCGGCCGACAAAGGCGTGGCGACCGCGGGGGCGGCGGTCATGGTCTGGCGGCGGAGGGCTTCGATCACCTTCGCCGCGCTGAGTCACATGATGAGGCATCCCCGGCGCCTCGACTCGTGCAATTCGTGGCATGGCCCGCAAGACTACTGTCTACCCGCCAGCCTCGTCAACAGGAAATGGGGCATCTGTCCCTCCATTCCTGTCCCTCTATTCCAGGAAAATCTGCCCATCCCTGCCATCGCGTCACCGCTCCTCGAACAGACGGACGGTAACCTTTCTGCCCTTGATGCGGGTGTTGCGCATGGCGAGGATCACGTCTTCGATGACCGCCTTGGGCAGCTCGACCAGCGAGAAACGCTGTTCGATTTCAATGGTTCCGATGACGTCGCCGCTGATGCCTGACTCGTTCGCGATGGCCCCGACGAGGTCCTTGGGGCGGACGTCGTCAGACAGACCTGCTCCGACGTAGAGGCGGGCCATGCTGGATGTGGGGCCAGGCTGGCGCTTGCCCCGCAGCTTCTTCTGTCTGCCCTCGTGGCGGATGTCCGACTGGACGTTCTTTCTGCCGGCACGGGGCACCTGGATGTCAATCTCCGTATCGTCGGGTTCGCCGCAGGTGGCCAGGTCAGCCAGCTTGACGGCTGACAGCGCGACCGTCATGAGGTCGCAGTCCTGGGTGAGTGCGTCGATGACGGGCCGGTAGCGGTCGAGATCGTCAGCCTTGGCTGCCTGCAGCAGGGCGTCGCGCGTGAGCTCAAGGCGTCGAGCCCGCAGATCGGCGACGGTGGGAACCTTGGCGATCGCGATCTTCCGTTTGGTCAGACGTTCGAACTGCTGGAGCAGTCGGGACTCTCGCGGGTCGGCAAGCGTCACGGCTGTGCCTTCGCGTCCGGCGCGCCCGACGCGCCCGATGCGGTGCACGTAGGAATCGGCCGTCGTGGGGACATCGTAATTGATGACGTGGGAGAGGTTCTCGATGTCCAGGCCGCGCGCCGCGACGTCGGTGGCGACCACGAGATCGACTGCGCCATCGCGGAGGAGTTTGATGACGCGTGATCGCTGGTCCTGGGAGACCCCGCCATGCAGGGCCTGGCAGCGGTAGCCGTGGGCACTGAGCTTCTCCGTCAGGTCGTCCACCTCGTTGCGCGTGCGGCAGAAGACCAGTGCCGATGCCGGGCTCTGGACGTCGAGGATGCGGCCGAGGACGGCGAATTTGCTGGCTCGAGGCACGATGTAGGCCACCTGAGAGACACGCGGGACGGTTCCCTTCGTCGCTTTCTCGCAGGCAATCTGAATCCGCAAGGGGTTCTTGAGGTGGCGTTCGGCCAGGCCGGTGATGCGAGCGGGCAGCGTGGCGGAAAACATGACGGTCTGGCGATCTTCGGGCGTCTGTGCAAGGATGGATTCCAGATCTTCCGCGAAGCCCATGTCGAGCATTTCGTCGGCCTCGTCGAGGACGAGGGTGGAGATCCCGCTCAGGTCAAGCGTGTCGCGCCGGATGTGGTCCAGCGCCCGGCCGGGCGTGGCGACCACCACGTCAACGCCGCGCTTGAGCATATTCAGCTGCTGGATGAAGGAGTGACCGCCGTAGATGGCTGCGACAGTGATCCTGAGTCGCTGGCCGTACTTGTGGACCGCTTCGGCGACCTGCATGGCCAGTTCGCGCGTGGGAACCAGGATCAGGGCCGAGGGTCGGGGCCGCTTTGTGCCTGCGGCGACCAGGCGCTGGATCATGGGCAATGCGAATGCCGCGGTCTTACCCGTCCCGGTGGCCGCCTGGCCCATCAGGTCGCGTCCGGCGAGCATGGGACCGATGGCTGCATGCTGGATCGGGGTGGGCTCCTCATAGCCCAGTTCAGCGAGCACAGCGAGCAGCTTGGGGTCAAGCTCCAGCCTGGCAAAACCTTCCAGCAGGTCGGACTTCTTTGCGGTTGTCATCTTGGCCTGTCTTCGTAATAGGGGTTCTGATTCGTGAAATGGCGACAGCCCGGCCGGCCATTCCTTGTAGTAATAACTTGCACCTGGATTGGGTCGCTTGCAGAGGCGCTTGCACGGATTGCAGGCCGGGGGAGGCAGCGGCTGGCAAGGCGTGGCAGAATCGCATGGTACGGCAGACGCCACGTTGCCGCCTGGAAAGGCCGTAACGCTTGGGGGCTGCGCAACAAAGACGCCTCGTGTCGCTGAATGGCAACGCGAGGCGTTTCACGTTCAACAGCGGGCGAAGGGATTCGAACCCTCGACGTCCAGCTTGGGAAGCCGATATTCACGCACCCTAAGCCGCTACTGTGTAGACACTTACGGCACGAACAACCCTAGGGTGCCCAACTCGGTGCCCTCTCGCACCGAAAGCGATTGGCCCCTCATCCCAGCCCATCGCCCAAGCCATCGCCGACCGCTGGGCACCGCGCCGACCGGCCGGGCGGTGGGAAAGCCGAGAGGACGACTCGCCGGCGCGAAGGACTCAACGATGGCGCGAACACAAGCGGCCCGCTGAGGGGATCGGCAGCCAACCCGCCCCAATCGCAGCCAACCACCACGGCCAGACCCGTCGAGCGCCCGCAGAGGGCCGGCGGGGACAGCGCCATCGTCAGGCCCCGGCCACCGGCGGCCTACCCATCTCGGCATTCTTTCCCAAGGCAAGCGGTGTGGGCCTTGGCCGGGCGTGGGGAGTCATCCGGCCGTCGGCTCGGCCGTCCCGCGTGCAACAAGTTGCACGCCCTACCTGCTGCGCTCCAGGACCTCGGGCAGACTGACCCCGACAAAGTGTTACCCATGTGCCCGGTCTAAACCGTTACCCATGTTCCCGGTTGCACATGCCAAACCGTTACGCATGTGCCCGGTTGCACACCACGGTGCCCACACTCCTACTCCGCGTCATTTTCGAGCCGCGCCGGTGCCGTGCTGTGCGACTGTCTGGCACCCTTCAAGGCTGCAAAGATGCTCTGACTATACCTTTGCGCGACGTCCACATGGTCCATCAAGAAGACAGTCGGCTCCAGCCAGACCAGCAACTCATCGTCCTGCTGCCGCAACTCCTCCACGTCGGCTCCGAACCTTATTCGAACCCTTTCCACATCGATCGTCCATTCAAACGAGTCACGTTCGGGCACGAACAGGCCTTCCGGTCGCAGTTCTGCGTCGGACGCTGCATCCAGTTGTTTCCAGGAAGCAGGCATCCGACCATGTTGCTCAGCGAACGCCTCCACCAGTCTACCAGTCGTGGAGATGTTCGCCCAACGCTTCAGGTTTGACTTCTGCAACCAGACTAGGGCTAACCACGTCACTACGAGTGCCAGAACAATCGCTGTGCCGTTCATAGCACTCTTCATCATCCACCTTCGCTACCCGCACGAGCCGCTGCAGAGCGATCTGCCGTCCCCCGCCTCGGCTACAGACGCGGCCGTCTCAGTTCAGCCGGCCATCGGGTCAGCGCAAGCCACGCCCCGCTCCCCCGGCCCTTCCTGCCCCTTGTTCTCCCGCTAGTCATTCACGATCGTCCGGCTGGTGCTCCATAGTCGCTTCCTGGAGCCTGAGGATGCTGTCCGCCTGGACAGCCAATTCCTGATCCTCCCCCTCTGCCACCTCTCTCAGATAGTGCAGGGCCTGTTGAGCAGCTGCCTCATCCCGCATCAGCAGAGACGCCGCATCAACACCCGATCGAGACTGAGAACGCAGAAGCGGCAGAAGCGCTCTGCTGCGTTCTCGGGCGCTCACCTGCGCCAGCACCTCGTACGCCGCCCCTGGATGAAACCCTGTGCCCCTCTGCAGGACGACTGCCGCATAGTCGGCTGCAACACTCGTCTGCTGCATTCGCAGGGCGTATTGCGCCAGCCGGACAAGAACACGCTCATCGTCAACAT
>JAWLBS010000037.1:0-15297 GCA_041687575.1 Phycisphaerae bacterium
CGTGATCGCCTCCGCAGCCGAATCTGTTGACACCACCGGCCGCGACGTCGGCGCATCCGGCGTCCACAACCGCGCCAGCGCCTCGCGATCTTGCGCCAGTTTCTGCTCCAGAGCGGCCCGCTTCTCGCGGCCGACGGCGTCTGCCTCGATCGCCAGGTCGAACCGCTCCCTGGCCAGTCGCCGCTGTTCGACCAGCGACTCGATCTCTTCGCGGAGCTGCGCGAGGTCGGCCTCGCTCATCGCCCCCGCCGGCCCGTCGCCCGCAACGGCTTGCGTCGCCGCGGCGGAGTCCTCATCGCCCTGCCGGATCACCGACTGCGACACCGGCGCCTTTGTCAGCCTGTCCTGCAGGGCCTTGAGCCGATCGTCCAGCTCGGTGAACTCCGCCTTGGCCCTGGCATATTCGCTGTCCGGGGCGTCCAGCGTCTTTTTCAGCTTCTCCAGCTCCTGCTGTGCGCTCTCGATGCCGTCCTCGAGCCGCAGGATCCGCTCGGCATCCGAGATCTTCTCCGCCGTCGCAACCGGCTGAGACGCCGACGCAGCCGGGCCCTGACCAGCCACCCGCTGCGCAGGGGCCGCGACAGCAGCCGAAACCAGCACAAGCCAAAGTATGAAAGCGCCGACCAGACGAGTCATCGAGCCTCCTCCCTGAGCCGTTCCCGCAGGGGCATGACACAACCACGTTCCGGCCCGCAGTATAGGCCAATTCCCCGCCCCCGGCCAGCGCCTGCTCCGCCCGTTGCCCCATCCCGACCGATCGTCAAGAATATGTCAAACGCGATCGCCGGCATCGCCCCGGATAACGTCAGACTGCGGGAAGATTACACATGGACACCACGGACCGTACCACACAAAGCGAAAGACAGTGGCACCCCTCGATCAGCGAGGCCATGCAGATGCAGAAGCGCATCGCCGGCCAGGTGCGGTTCCGACCGCTGCCCAAAAAGATCCGCCTGATCGCCGGCGCCGACGTCGCCATCGACAAGCCCCGGGACCAGCTGATCGCCGGCGTGGTCGTGTGGGACCCGGCCGAAGCCAAGACCGTCGAACAGGTCGTCGCGCGAAGCCCGCTGACGTTCCCCTACGTGCCCGGGCTGCTGAGCTTCCGCGAGGCCCCGGCCGTGATCGAGGCATTCGGCCGGCTCCGTAGCGTCCCCGACGTGGCGATGTTCGACGGTCAGGGCTACGCGCACCCCCGCCGGTGCGGTCTGGCATGCCACCTCGGCGTACTGCTGAACATCCCGAGCATCGGTTGCGCCAAGAGCCGCCTGACCGGCACGTACGTAGAGCCCGACAGCCGACGAGGCCACTGGACCGACCTGGTAGATGGCGACGAGATGATCGGCGCGGTCGTCCGCACCCGCGACGGCGTTAAGCCGCTGTACATATCCGTGGGTCACAAGGCGACACTGCCCGAGGCGGTGGACCTGGTGCTCCGCTGCGTAGTCCGCTACAGATTGCCGGAACCCACCCGCCTGGCCCACCAGCTGGTCACCGCCGAAAAGAAGCGGTAACGCGCCCCCCGAACCCATCCCCTATCGACTGGTCGCCCCCTGCAACCAGGAGCCCAGCCGCGGCGTGGCGTTCTCCAGCCGGGGCGGGGCGATCTGCGTGACGAACCCCTCGACGTTCAGATCGCTCTTGGGCACCACCGCCAGGTAGTACGGGCTGCACGGTTGCGGCAAAGCCGTCTCGCCGGCCGACGGGTGGATTTGCGTGATCCCGACACGGATTTGGCGGCCCTGCCGCCAGACCCGGTCAATCCGGATCCCGTACGACTCCGAGAAGACCCGCCCCGTCGTCACGAACAACACCATCTGCCTGTCGAAGTCCACCGGCACGTCGCCGATCGGCACCAGCGCCATATGCGCGCGGTCCCGCACGACCAGCCGCAGCGGTTCGGTCCGCCCGCAGTACTTGCCCGAGACGTGGTAATCGACCGGCATCTCCTCGACGATCGCCGCCGCGTCCTCCGCGGCCATCCCCCGCCCGCCGGCCGCGCACCCGCACAGGCCCGCAAGCGCCCCCGCAACCACCAGCCATCCGATTCTTCCGCTACGCATATGCATGCCTCTTCTCTACCGCTTGACCAGCGCTTGGCCGCTGGACTGACAGGCTCTACAATAGCGGCTCGATGGACTCTGAACAAATGGTCAATCCGGTCTGCGCCAAGGTTCCGACCGTGCGGACGATCCGAACCACCGTAACCGTCGCGACACTGCTGGTCGCGCTTGCGGTCAGCGGCTGCGCTACGACGAGCTGGCGCCGGCAACTCCAGAGCGAAAACCCCATCGACCGGATCAACGGCACCATCGCCGCCGCCCACGCCGACGACCGCAGCGCCCTGCCCCTGCTCGTCGACCGCCTCGAGGACGATGACCAGGCCGTCCGGATGTACGCCATCCTCGCCCTCCAGCAGATCGAAGGCACCACCCTGGGCTACAAATACTGGGCAGGTCCTGCCGATCTGTCGCATATGGCCCAGAGATGGCGCCGCCATCTCAAACAGACCGATACGTCGCGCCAGGCACAGGCGTCGCAGCCGTCGCCCTTCGGGTTCAAGCCCCAGGGTCGAGGACCGCACCGCCCGATCCCGCCGGACGGCTCGAGGGACGCCCCGACTGCGGTGCCCCCTGCTGAGCCGCTGGCCCAGGAGACCCAGCGTGAGTAAGCAGACCGGATGCCGCAAACGAGCCCTGCGCCCCTGCGTCCGCCTGACCATGCCCAGCATGCCCCGGTACCTGGCAATGATCCGGGCCGCGGTCGGTTGCCTGGCCGGCCAGGAGGGCTTCAGCGACGAGACCATCGACCAGTGCGTGCTCGCCACCGACGAGGCCCTCTCCAACGTCATCAAGCACGGCTACGCCTGCAGCCCCGACGGCGGCATCGAGGTGATTCTCCGCCCGATCTGCCGGGCGGGACGCACCGGGCTGGTGATCCTCATCCTCGACCGTGGCCGCGATACCAACCCAACCCGGATCGGCGGCCGCGACCTGTGCGACCTGCGCCCCGGAGGGCTCGGCGTCCACATCATCCGGTCCGTCATGGACAAGGTGCAGTATCGGCGCCGCGGCGGCGGCGGTATGCTGCTGCGAATGGTCAAGTTCAAGGATTCGGCATCGGCCCGGCCGGACTCCAGCGGGTCCAGCCGACTGGCCTCGGGAACCAACTGAAAACGCCGCCAGCGGCGCGCAACCCAGGTTGCGGCGCTGCCGGGCAGAACTGGGTGTATACAAATGGCACACGAGCAAGTCCCGGAAACGGTAAAAGACGTCCAGGTCGCCGACGGCACCGCCGTGGTGACACTGACCGGCGAAGTCGACATGAGCAACAGCCCCGGCGTCCACCAGACCCTGGTGGAAATCCTGCAGAACCGGCCGGACCGCCTGCTGATTGACCTGGGCGAGGTCAGCTACATGGACTCCAGCGGTGTGGGGGTGCTGGTCGACGCCCTGCGGCGGATGCGGGTTACCGGCGGCAAGCTCGGGTTGATCGCTGTCACCCCCCGCGTCAAAAGCGTCCTGCAGATCACCAAGCTCGATCAGTTCTTCGAAATCTTCCCGACCCGCGACGAGGCGATGGCCCGATGAGCGAGGCCCGCCCCAACCAGCTGCACGCCGCGGACCCGCGACGGGGCCTCCAGGCCATCGGCAGGACCACCTGGCAGGCCGCCCTGGCGGCCGGGGGGCTGCTGCGGTTCGTCGGCGGTATCTGCTTTCTGCTGGCAACGGCCCTTGGCTGGGTCGGCCGGTCGATCGTGCGGCCGGACACGCGGTTTCGCGGCGAGGCCCTGGCGGTCCAGATGATCCGCGTGGGCGTCCGCTCGATCCCGATCATCGCCCTGGTCCAGGTCTTCATCGGCATCATCCTCGCCCTGCAGATGGCCCCGACGCTCAAGACCTACGGCCAGATCGAGCGGGTCGCCGACGTGGTCGCCATCGCGGTCTTCCGCGAGCTGGGGCCGCTGATCTCGGCGATCGTGCTCAGCGGTTTCGCCGGGGCGAGCATTGCCGCCGAAATCGGCTCGATGGTCGAGTCGGAAGAGATCAAGGCCTTGCGGGCCATGGCACTGGACCCGATCCACTTCCTCGTCGTCCCGCGGCTCCTCGCGACGGTCCTGATGCTGACCGGGCTGACCGTCCTGGCCGACGTGGTCGGCGTTCTGGGCGGGATGATCACGGCCGTGACCATCCTGGGGGTACCCTTCGATACCTACGTCGAGTACACCCGCGAGGCGCTCAAGATGCAGGACTTCCTGACCGGCCTGTGCAAGGCGGCCGTCTTCGGCGTGCTGATCAGCCTGATCGCCTGCTGGGAAGGCCTGAACGTCTCCGGCGGCGCCGAGGGCGTCGGCCGAGCGACCACCCAGACGGTCGTCAAGAGCATCGTCGCCCTGATCGCGACGGATTGTGTCTTTACGGTCGTGTTTTTCGCGCTTAACCTCTGACTGAACGCAAGAATACGATTGGATTATTGAGGTTTGGGTAGATGATAAAGCAGTTGTTGCCGTTTTTTGAGCCCCGACGAGACAGAATACGAAGCTGCAGGGGCTTATTGTAATGACCACGATGCCCGAAAACTCGGACCCCGACATCATCATCTCCCTGCGTGGCGTGACCAAGTCGTTCACCTCGCCGGGCGGGCGGAGTGTCCGCGTGCTCGACGGGGTCACCTTTGACGTGCACCGCGGCGAGTGCCTGGTGATCATGGGCGGGTCCGGCTGCGGCAAGAGCACCCTGCTGAACTGCCTGATCGGCGAGCTGCAGACCAACGACGGGACGATCGCCTACAAGATCCGCGACGCCGCCGAGCCGGTCGAGATCACCACCCTCGACGAGCAGGGGCTCGACCGGATCCGCCGCAAATTCGGGATCCTCTTTCAAAGCGGCGCCCTGCTCAACTCGCTCAGCGTCGAGCAGAACGTCGCCCTGCCGCTGCGCGAGCACACACAGCTCGACCGGACCATCATCGACATCATGTGCACCCTCAAGCTCGAACAGGTCCGCATGCTCGCCCACAGCGACAAGATGCCCGCGCAGCTCTCGGGCGGGCAGAAGAAACGCGCCGCCCTGGCCCGGGCCCTGGCCCTCGATCCCGAGATCCTCTACTACGACGAACCCAGTGCCGGGCTCGACCCGGTCACCAGCGCCACCATCGACGAGCTGATCAGCGACCTGACCCGCAAGCTCAACGTCACCAGCGTTGTCGTCACCCACGAGATGGACTCGGCCTTTCGCATCGCCGACCGGATGGTCATGCTCGAAAAGGGGCGCGTCCTGCGGATCGGGCCCCGGCAGGACTTCGAACGGATCCGTGACACACCGCCCGGTAAACTCACCGCCGAAGACGATCGCCTGATCAACCAGTTCCTCAACGGGCTGCCCACCGGGCCGCTGACCGACGTCGAAGGAATCAGTGAATTCGAAAAACTCATCGTAACCGGCCGCGAATGACAGGCCGGTCACAGGAGGATATCGCCAACCATGCGCAGCGAACCGAACTACGTGCTCCTCGGCGCGGCCGTCACTTTGATCGCGGTCCTGTTCTTCGGGGTCGTGCTCTTCGTGGCCGGCGGCGGCTGGGGCCGCGACTACCAGACCGTCTTCGTGAAGTTCCCCCACGACCTGCCGCTGCCACCGCTGGCCAGCGGCGCGACGGTCACCTGCGGCGGGATGAACGTCGGCACCGTCGAAAGTGCCAAATTGGCGGCCTTCCCGGCTGGCGACACCGGCGACGATCGTCTGTTCCTGCTGATCGAGGCGACCGTCGACCGGCAGGTCGGCCTGCGGACCGATTGCCGCATCCGCGCCGAAGCCCCCCCTTTAGGCGGTGGCGGCAACCTCGTAATCGTCCATCGCGGCCACGCGGACCAGGTCCTGGCCGACAAGCAGACCGTCGAGGGCCTCGCCCCCACCGGCCTGAATGCCGTGGTCGGGCAACTCGGCGACACCCTCGCCGCCGAACTCGACAGCACCAACCGCCAGGGCCTGCTCTACCTGGTCAAGAGCCAGCTCGACCCCGCCTCCTCGGCAAGCCTGATGTTCAAGGTCAACGCCATCGCCGACGACCTCGTTGCCACGGCCGGCCAGATCCGCACGCAGCTCGACGCCGATGAGAAAAACACCCTGATGGCCAGCCTCGATGACGCCCTCACCAACGTGAAGGCCGTGACCGCCGCCTTGCGCGCCGAGTCGGCCGCCGAAGATCCCGCCGCCATGTTCGGCAAGCTCCACGCGATCCTGGCGTCGCTGGGCCAAGCTTCGCGCACCGCAGCCGGGATGCTCCAGGACAACCGCCAGCCCATCGAGGCGACCATGGCCAACGTCCGCGACTCCACCGCCGCAATCAAGGACGGGCTGATGCCCGCGGTGATGGCGCAGCTCGACCCGCACGATGCGGTGAGCCTGCTGGGCAAGTTCCATACCGCCTCCGACACGACCAACCAGACGCTCCGCAACATCGAGCAGATGAGCACCGGCGCCAGTCGGCTGCTGACGGTCAATCGCGACTCGATCGACGCGACCATCGCCAACCTGCTGGAGACGAGCGACCATTTGCGGGCGGCCAGCCGCGAGATCCGGCGCAACCCGTGGCGGCTGCTCTACCGCCCGGGCGACAAGGAATTCAAGGAAGTCGCGGTCGCCGACGCGGCCCGCTCCTTCTCCGATGCCGCCGGCAAGCTCGACGCCGCCTTCGCGCGGCTGCAGACCTACGTGCAATCGGCCGGTCCGTCCCTGCCCGCCGACGACGCCCAGCTCCATCGCCTGCAGGACCAGCTGGGCACCGCCCTGGAGAAGCTCAGCGAGACCGAAAAGCAGTTCTGGCAGCTGCTCGCCGAACAGTAATCGCAGCCGACGTCCAGGGAAAAAGTAAAAAAAGTGCCCTGCAACGAACACTTTTTGCGGGGCACGGCGTCCGCCGGCCCGGCCGGAGGAAAAGTCAGAAAAAGTGCCCGTGACCGACGGTTTCGTGTTGAAACGGCCCCCGCCGGACGGCGGCACCCGCCTGTCCCCTCGCGTGTGTGTAAGTCCCTGTCGCTCATGGCTAATGCGTGTCCGCAATGGCCTCTCCGGTCCCTGACCCACCGGCCGCTGCGCAAACAAGACGCGACAACATGGGCGATAGCCCGATTCGCATTGACTTGATTTTCGAAAAATGACGTCCTATAGATCTGGCGAGGCAGATTATGCGCATCTCGTTCACGTCCGATACACAACATGTTACGGTAGCGGCAGATAGCCGACAGCTCGCTCAAGTTTCCTTCGCGGCACGGTCGATATCATGTGTGGCAGCACTGGCAATGACGAGCGCCGCGGCAGAGCCGACAGGGACACCAGGACTGCTCGCGGAAGCGCGGGAGCTATGGTCATGACGCAGATCAACAGGATCTACGGGAACAACGGGCTGAACATGGTCAGGCCGGATCAGCGCCCAGACGGCACCAACGGTCAGGCCGGCCGGGTCCGGCCGGAGGATCAAGTGGAGATCTCCGATGCCGCCCAGATGCTGAGTCGAATGGCACAAGACACAGATATTCGGACAGACAAGATCGCCAGCGTCCGCCAGGCCATCGCCGACGGTACCTACGAAACCCCGGATAAGATCGACGTCGTCGTCAATCGCATCCTCCAGGAGATCGAGCCGAAATCCGAAGGCTACTGACGCGCCCCGCACCAGGTACCTCACAAAGGCCCGTCGAGAGCAAACCCGGCGGGCTTTTTGCTGCGCCCGAGAAAGGCCCGGCCCCGTCCGGCCGAAACACCTCCCGGGCGCGCAGCGCCTCAAAAAGCAGTCCGCGCGCCCGCCGGGAACGATCGCCGGCGACAGACCTGTCGTAGAATACAACACAGGCAGCTCGCGTCTGTATGTCTGACTCTGGCACGTTCCGCATGACCGCTGTGACCGGGAGTTCGTCCATGATCTTGCGTCCATCAGACCTGCTGATCCGCCTCGCGTTTCCCGCGGTGCTCGCCGCAGCCCTCGGCCCGGCGCTGGCCGCCGAGACACAGCCCCTCAATGAGAGGCCAAAGGCAATTGTCGTGCCGCTCAGCGGCGCGATGCACTATGGCATGGTCGCCGATGAATTCGACAAGATCGCCCGCGCCGTCACCGTCCAGAAGCCCCAGGCCGTGATCCTGGTCATCTCCAGCCCCGGCGGCAGCCGCGAGATCGCCTTTGACCTGGCCGACCGGATCGCCCGCCTCGACGTGCCGCGAAAGATCGCCTACGTCTCCGGAGAGCATGGCGGGGCCTTCGGAGCCGCCGCCTTTGTCGCCATGGCGTGCGACGAGGTCTTCGTCGCGCCCGATAACACGATCGCCCTCCAGCCGGTTGTCAACGACGTCGCCGAGACCTCGGACGAACGGCTCTCGCCCCGGCAGATCAGCCTGCTGCAAACCTGGGCCGCCCGGCATCGCCGCAGCTGGAGCCCCGTCGGCGAGTGGCTGACCGGCGCCGGCCTGATCGCACCGAACGCAGGCGAGAACCCGACCCCCGGTTCAGCCCCGACCACTCAGTCGGCCAAAACCGACCGGCAAGGCATCCGGGCCCTGGAGGCCGTCGAGGCGATCGACATCGACCAGATCCTTGCGCAGGTCGGTCTCGCCGACGCCTGGGTCATCCGCTGGCCGGATCCCGTCGCCAAAAGCAACACCACCATGCAGCGGATGTTCAACCTGGCCGACGACCTGGTCAAGACGACCAACAGCGCGATCGAGGCGGCCCGCCAGAGCGACCCGCGGGACCACCGCTACGAGCTGCGGGACATCCAGCGGGAATACTCGATCGGCACGATCATCCTGCCCCCGAACACAGGCGACGACACCGCCACCGAGATCCGACGGACCGACCGTGTCATCGACCACAACGTCTTTGCCGACGGCGGCGAGTCCTGGCGGGCCTATACCGACAGGTGCATCAGCTACGTCCGCGATGCCATCGCCACCAATCGCCGGCTCTCGGCCTTGGTTGCCCGCTATCCGGAGATCCCGATCGATCCCGCCGAGCTCGCCTCCTCGCAGGAAGTCCTGCGCCGCTGGCTCAACCAGCTCCGCGTCGAGCGCAGCCTGCTCAGCCCGCCGGGCAACCCGTAGGTCAGCGGACCATCCTGTGCGACATCTTCCAGGGGGCAGCCCCCCGGACGCTGCGGCGGCTCCAGGGGTCTGACCCCGACGCGTACGACTCCCAGCGGAATCAACGCTGAAATCACATGGTGGCCTGGACGGGTGTGCACGTCACCGGGGTCCGACCCCGTGGCGTCCGAAGGACACGGCCCTGCTGCGCAGGACCACCCATCCTGAGCGCTTCTCCCAGGGGGTCAGACCCCGGTGGATCTTTCAGGTATTGGGGCCGCCAAGGGAATTGGGGCGTGGATTCGAATGCAGGCGTGCTGCCAGGGGTCAGACCCCCAAGCACCGATCGATCCCGCCGAGCTCGCCTCCTCGCAGGAAGTCCTGCGCCGCTGGCTCAACCAGCTCCGCGTCGAGCGCAGCCTGCTCAGCCCGCCGGGCAACCCGTAGGCCAGACCCCCGGAACCTTTTTCCCGGCCGCGGCTGCCCCGACCGGGGCGGTGCCGCTACAATACGTGCCGAGCGTGAGATGGGTCGGCGCAACATTGCAGGGAAAGGCTGGCGCGATGCCGATACAGTTCCGGTGCCGGGAATGCAACCAGTGGATCGAGGTGGACGCCGAACATGCCGGCGCCAAGGCGGCGTGCCCCTTTTGCCAGGCCGTCAACGCTGTTCCGGAATCCCCCGAACAGCCCGAACGGCCTGAACCGGACCACCCCGACCTGTACACCCATGTCCCGACCGAAACCACGAGCGAAGGCGAGCCCGATGTACCCGTCAGCAAGCCCCCTGAGCGTCGTCCTCCCACCCACCCTGAGTGGCCGGACCAGCGAGAGCAGGCCCGCTTCGACGCCGAGCGCGCCGGGCTACCCCGCCCGGGCCGCACCTGGCTGACCCACGCGGGCCTCGCCAGCCTGATCGGCGCGGTCCTGTCGATCGGCATGATGGCCCTGCCCATAGCCATGGCCATGCACAACCTGCCCCCCTCGATCCGCCAAAGGGCCCTTTCAGGCGAGCGGATAGAACCTGCCGAGGCCCGCCAGATGCAGGCCCAGGCCGTCGAGCACATACAGACCTACTTCCAGACCCACACGGCGCTGAGCCTGACCTTAACACTGGGGGGCTTCCTCTGGCTGGCCAGCCTGGCCACCAGCCTGATCGTGGTCTTCTCAGCCGGCGAACACCGCCGAACCTACGGGTATGCCGCCCTGACGGTCAACGCGATCCTATTGTCGCTGTGCGTCTGCTCGGGTATCATGCAGAGTTTGGCGGGATTGTAACCAGCCGCACGCACAGGGCGAATAGTGCCTGAGCAGGGGTAGCGGACAAACCAGACCGATTTACCACACCGGGCCCGGCGGGTCCGGATTTTTTCGTATATGGCGATGATCGCCCCCCGGGGGGGAGTGTACATAAATGTCCGTCTGTACGTGGGATAATTGCTTCCGGCAGGCATCCGAAGTTCGCGGCGGCGAACTCAAGAGCTATCTGCGGCTGATCACGATCGCGTGGGGCTTCGGGGCGGCCTTTTTCGGGGCGACCGGCGGGACCGCCCTGCCGGAACTGTCGGAACTGCTGGGCGCGCCACCGATCTTCTTCGGCCTGCTGGGGGCGGCGCCGTTTCTGGGAGCGGCCATCCAGCTGCCCGTCAGCTGGCTGATCGAGCGGACCGGCAAACGCAAATGGCTGTTCATCAAATGCGTCACCGCCCACCGGGCCCTGTTCATGCTGCTGGCGGCGATCCCGTTCATCCTGCCGGAGACATGGGTCCGGCTGCGCCTGGCGGCGCTGATCACAGTCCTGATCGGCTCGTGGGTGCTCGCCGGCGTCGGCGGGCCGACCTGGATGGGGTGGATGGCCGACATGATCCCGGGGCGAATCCGGGGGCGGTATTGGGCGTATCGGCGCCGCGTGGGGCTGATCTTCCAGATGGCGGCGGCGCTGCTGGCCGGCTGGTTCATCGACTACAGCGAGGGCACCGGCCTGGGGATGGCCGGCGGCATCGCGGTGGTCTTTGCGATTGCGGGGGTGTGCGGCTCGATCGACGTGCTGCTGTTCATGTTCATCCCGGAGATCCCGCGGAAGGTCTCGCACGTGAAGACGACGTGGCGGGGCCTGATCGTCGACCCGCTGAAGGACCGCCCCTTCCGGCAGCTGATGACGTACTGGTTCCTGCTGAATTTCGCCAACGCCGGGATCATCGGCACATTCTTCCAGCGGAACCTCCGCGAGATCTGCCAGATGTCCAACTGGATGGTCAACCTGGTGCTGATCATCTCGCCGTGCCTGGGGTGGTACCTGGCGGTCACCTGGTGGGGACGAGCCCGCGACCGGTGGGGCAACCGCCCCGTCCTCGTGCTCAGCAGCGCCGCGGTAGTGGTACCGCCGCTGGTCTGGTGCCTGATCGGCCCGGAGTGGGCCTGGGTGGGCCTGCTGATCCCCGTCTATGCGGGGATCATGTGGTCGGGCATCGACATGGCCCTGAGCAGCGCGATGCTCTCGTTCGCCGAACGGGGCAAGGTGAGCAGCTACCAGGCGCTGGCGGCGATCATCAGCGGCCTGGGCGGCATCCTCGGGCCGCTGGCGGCCGGGGTGCTGGGCCAGGTCCTGACCGGCTGGCAGGTGCAGGTCGGGCCCTTCACCTTCGTCAGCTACCATTTGCTGTTTGCGATGGGGGCGGGGCTGCAGGTGCTGACCGTGCCGCTGGCCCGGCGGATCGAGGAGCCCCGCAGCCGGCCGACGCGCGAGGTCCTGCGGGCCCTCTACGAAAACGCCGCGGTCACCTCGCGGATCCTGACCTTCGTCCCGCGGCGGGTGGCCTCGCTGCCGCTGTTTTTGCGGCTGGGCGGCGACGGCCGGACAACCGTACACGCCAAGACAGGCCCCGGCGACGCCGATCCGGCCCGCCGCAACGGCCGCCACAAAGGTCCGCCCAGCGACCAACCGGCCGAGCCGGTGACAGCCGGCGAGGGCCTGACGGCGAACGACAGCAAGGGCCGCTTGCAGCGGACCGGCATCGAATGACGAGTGCCGGCAGTACGGGTCGGGCGCAGCCGAAGGCGGGAGATATCCTGCCAGCGTCTGGCCAGCACCTCTGCTGCCCCGGGCCGCTGCCTGCCGGCATCGTTCTGTTTGACCTTCGCCGGCAGCAGCTCCACCGGGTGCCTGAATCATCTGTCAGGCGTGTCTCCGCAGCCGTCGAGCAGGCCGATGAGCTCCGCGAACGCCACCCAGTCCGAAGCGAGCATCGGGTCGGCGCGGATCAACGCCGCCGCTTCCTGCTCGCGGCGCAGCTCGACGTGGCCGTCGCCGTAGAGAACATTCCAGGCCCACTCGTCCTCGTGCCGGTGGGCGCTCGACCAGGCAAAGGGGATGTCCAGCGCCAGAATCCTGCGCAACGGAAACTCATCGAGCCGCCTGTAGAGATGTCGGCCGTCCAGGACGTTAGGATCCTCTTTGTACGGATTGTAGCTGTAGGACGTGAAGATGTAGAACTTGCCCGGCGGAGGCTTCTCGCCCCAGGGGACAGAATAAGCCTCGTAGATGTGATCCTCGTGCCGCTGGGAGGGACAGTAGAAGACGGCCGGGTCGCCGATCAGGTTGAGGTCGTACAGGTGCGCCAGGTTCCACGGCCCGTCGCTGATCGGCTTTTTGTTGTAGGCGATGCACGTCTGGTTCGGCCAGCGCAGGTCCAGGTGAATGCCCTTGGGGGCTGCGCCGTTGTAGTAAGGTGGCAGCCATCCGCTCTGCGTGTGGGCATACATCGTCAGGCCCACGCCGACCTGGTGCAGGTTGCTGGCGCAGGTGGACTTCCTGGCCGTCTCCCGGGCGAGGGCGAGCACCGGCACCAGGACCGATACCAGCAGTGCGACGATCCCGACGACAACCAGCACCTCGACCAGCGTGAAACCGCGTCTGACGTTCATGGTCCCTCCGAGCCGCCTGCCAGCCGACGAACGCGCGTCCCCACGCTTCGCTGCGCCGGCTTAACCACGACATGCACCGATCCAGTGTGGAGCAGCAGTGGTACCGCCGCAGCCATCAGCGCCGAACTCCGGCAGCCACACAAGTCCAGGCCACGTCATCGAGATGCGCCACGGCAAGGGCGCCTTCCTGGCCGATCGTTAACAGATAAGGTTTCCGGCCACGCATCGGATGGCTCCATTGTGATGGACTCTCTGCCGTCACAGAATGTTAGCACCCTAACTTGTTGCATTACTTGTGGCCAGGGGCATTGGCGCCCTGTGAGGCAGAGATCCTTCACTTCGTTCAGGATGACAACTTGCTCGCTCAGGATGGCGGCCGGAACGGGTCCGGCAGCCCGATCACTCCCCCGCCGCCGCGACCGCATCATCCCGGTCGCTCCCGGGCGGCTGGTTCCGCCGCTGCCGGCGTTCGACCTCCGCCGGCAACGGCGGCAGCTTGCGGGCCTGCCACTGGCCCGCGACCTCGTCGAACCGCCGCGCGATCTCGCCGTCGACGTACCCCGGCGGCATGTTCTTGGCCGGCCGGCAACCGCCCCTGGCAACCACCCGCCGGAACGCCTCGGGGTGGTCGATCAGCAGGCACGGCCGGTCGCGGTCGTGGATGCCGTTTTGTTCCTCGCGCCAGGCCCGGAAGAACGCGTTGTTGCGGACGAACGCGTCGAGGCTCTTGTGCTCGCTGCGGCCTTCGATGATGTCAAAGATGTTGCCCGCCGCCACCGGCGTAAACACGCACGGGCTGATGTCGCCGTTGGCATAAATGTGGAAATAGGCCCGCCCCCCGGCGATGCACCCGCCGACCAGCGGGCCGTCGCTCCAGAAATCGCCCAAAAAGATCGGCCGCTGCTCCTGTCGCCAGCGATACACCGTCTGGCGAAGCAGCAGGCGCTGCTCGGCGTTGACCATCAGGTCCGGCCGGGGCGCCCGCCCCACCGGGTGCATCAGGAAGAACCACCCGAACAGATCACCCTCGGCGATCCGCATCTCGAGAAACTCGTCCGTGCAGATCGATTCGCAGTTCTCGCTGGTGATCGTCGCGCTGAAGCCCGTCATCACGCCGTGCCGGGCGAGCAGGTCCCGCACGCGGCGGTTCTTCTCGTAGATCCCCCGGCCGCGGCGCTGGTCGGTCTGGTGCTCGAAGCCCTCGACGCTGATGGCCGGAAAGATGTTGCCGACCCGCCCGAGCCGCTCGGCGATCTCCTCGTCGATCATCGTACCGTTGGTGTACACGAGGAAGCCCCGCTCGGGAAAGCGCCTCGCCAGGCGGGTCAGCGTCTGGTCCGCCTTTTCGCGCAAAAACGGCTCGCCGCCCGAGATCGTGATCAAGCTGACACCCATGCCGATCACCTGCTTGCAGATGTCCTCCATCTGCTCGTAGCTCAGGTCGCTGCCCTCAGCGGTGCTCTTGGCGTAGCAGCCGGGGCAGGTCAGGTTGCAGCGGTCGGTCGGTTCGATCACAACCGTGCAGGGGCTGGTCCCCGTCGTCTCGAGCGACCCCTTCCGCCGCCGCATGTCGACCATCCAGGTATTGATGAACCGCAGGATCGCCCTGGCCGCGGCCGGTCTTTCGTCGATCAGCCGATGCAGCCACGGTGAGAGGTGCGCTCCGAGCCAGCGGACGTGCATGAGCTTGTCGGCCTCGCGCTCGGGGATGCATTCGTCGTAGGTGGTTCCCAGCCGCTGCATCAGCCGATCCACCAGGTACCCCCGCAGCACCGGGACGTACAGGGCCAGCTCGGTCCCCTTGATGACGCTCGACACCGCCAGGTCCCGCCAGCGGGAACCGTTCTGCATGCTCACCATGTGCAAATCTCCCCTGGGTTTCCGTCGATCGCGCGATCGAACACGCATCTGTGCTGCACGAATCGGATGAGACTCCGCAAGCGCGCCGAGAAGGCGCACGTACTGATATTCTATGCCCGCATTCCATGTCGGCCATATACCAGGGGGTTCAAGCCGGGAGGCTTTCGGCGCAGTCGTCTGGCGCACCCGCAAGCAGGTCTGTGCTTTTCAGTAGGGCGGGCTGCGCCGCCAAGCTTGGAGTCCCTGCTTTAGCAGGCGTTCGGAGTCCCGCCTTCAGGCGGTCCGCCCGAGCGAGCGAAGCGATGCGATGCGAGTGGCCGGGCTTCGGAGTGCAGAACAAGACACAGCCTTCTTGTAGGGCGGGCTGCGCCCGCCAATCAATGCCGTTGGCAACAGTGCCCCGCAGGGGCAGTATAAGTCAGCCCGGGGCAAGCGGGTCGCGT
>JAWLBS010000037.1:15397-24189 GCA_041687575.1 Phycisphaerae bacterium
A
The DNA here is from genome assembly GCA_041687575.1 of Phycisphaerae bacterium. Taxonomy (GTDB): domain Bacteria; phylum Planctomycetota; class Phycisphaerae; order UBA1845; family JANYLN01; genus JANYLN01. Next base: position 15,399 of record JAWLBS010000037.1, read on the forward strand.
TCGCGACCCACGCCGCCCCGGGTAGCGGGCCCCCATCTTTGGGTACAGCCCTGAAGGGGCTGGATGACCGCTGCGTATCCTGCTACCAGAAAAACAGAGGACGAATGCTGTAAAGTGGGCTACCTTCTTACCAGATCAATGCCGTTTCCAGAAAGGCCCTGGAATATCGATGGACTGTACTGCGGCTATGATTCCGCCGCCGGACAGGAAGGCCCCCCGGCGCGATCGGCGATCATCGCTCCCCATCAAGCCCCAGCACCCGCCCCACCTCGTCCCGCGTCACCTCCGCCAGCGAGCCGAACACCCCCGTCGCCAGCCGGGCGATCTCCTCCGGTGCGACCGTCGGCACCGCAAAGACCGCCATCTCCGCCGCCCGCGCCGCCCGCACCCCGTGCAGGCTGTCCTCGAAAACCAGGCACTCGGCCGGGGCCGCCCCCAGCAGCTCCGCCGCCTTCAAAAACACGTCCGGCGCCGGCTTGCCCCGGGCGACCGATTCGCTGCTGATCACCACGTCGAAACAGCCGCGGATCTCCAGCCGCTGCATCGCCCGCTCGATCCCCTCGACCGGCGAACCCGACGCCACCGCCATCGGCGCCAGCCCGTGCAGCCGCCGGACCAGACCCACCGCCCCCGCCATCGGAGGGATCTCCGCCTGCCCGTACGCCTCGATCAGGGCGTCGCGCATAATCGTCTGGTACTTCTCGACCGGCCCGGCCGGCTGGCAGATGCGATACGCCGTCGCCGCCACGTCCAGGGCGTTGAGCCCCTTGTACTCGCGGGCGAGGTCCTCGCTCCAGGCGCGGCCCATCGCCGCCAGCATCCGCTCCTCGCCGATCCGCCAGATGTGCCTCGAATCGACCAGCAACTCGTCCATATCGAAAATAATGCCGTGCATCCTGTTTGTCATCCTCCAGGTATCCTGCCGGGTCCAGTATAGTAGGGTCCGCTGCGCCCGCCAGTCGTCCCCACCTTGGCGAGCCCCTCCCCGGGGGATATGCTGGTTTATCGCGGCAGCGCGACTTGGGGCATTGCATGACGACATGGCCGGCAGACATTTCCCACACACACACGCGGCGGCAACTGCTACGGCGGCTGTCGACCGTGCGGGCGGCCGGTACGCTGGCGGCGCTGGTCGCCGGCGCCGCGCAGACACTGCTGGCGATCCTGACCGTCGTGCTGGCCGCGTTCGCGCTGGACTGGATCCTGCGGATGCCCGGGCCTCTGCGGCTTGCCGTCGCGGTCGTCCTGCTGGCTTTTGTCGCCACCGTCCTTCGCAGGTGCGTCTGGAAACACCTCCGGCTGGCGCCGTTGCCGGACGTTGCGCGACAGGTACAAGAGGGCCTTACCGGCCCGCCGGACTGCCTGGCCAGCGGCGCCGAATTCGCCGCCGCGGGACTCTCGGGCGCCTTCGCCCGCCGGACTGTCGATACGGCAGCCGAGATCGCCCGGCAGTTGTCGCCAGCCAGGCTAATCCGCTGGCGGTGGATGACCGCGTGGCTGGCCGGGGCGGTCCTCGCGGCCGGCCTGCTCGTTGTCGCCTGGCCGACTGCCGGATGGTGGGTCCGCCGCGGTGCCGCCCGGTACGCCTGGCCAGCCGTCCGGGCCGAGTGGCCCCGGCGGGTCGCCATCGTCTCGGACCAGGCCGGCCAGGCCCTGCTGACCGCGGCCGGCGAGCCGGTGCGGCTGGATGCCAGCATCCGCAAGGGGTGGCACGGTACGCCCGCCCGCCTGGTGCTGGCCGACGGCGATCACATTCGCCGCGTCGAGATGATCGACCAGGGCGAGGGGGTCCGCACCGCGACCGTCCGCCTGAACCGCTCGGCGACGTTCTGGTTCGAGGCCGGCGACGACGACACCGCCGACAATCCCGGCCAGGTCCGCGTCGTGCAGCGCCCTCGTGTAATCCATGCCGAGGTCGTCGTCCAGCCGCCGGCCTACACCGGCCTTGCCCCCAACCGGATCGCCCTGGGCAGCGGCCCCGTCCGCGTCCCGGAGGGCAGCCGGATCGATCTTGACGTCACCGTCAGCAAGCCCTTGGCCAGCCAAGACGACCGCCCCGCCGCGACGATCACCCTCAGTTCCTCGGACACCCCCGAACCCCAGCCGGCCGAGCCGCTCGACATCCGCTTCGGCGCCGACCGCGCGCAGATCACCGCCGGCTGGTGGTGTACTCGCGATGTCCGGATCCAGGCGACGTTCGTCGGCCGGGACGGATTCGAGAACACCCCGCTCCAGCCGTGGCGGGTCGTGGTCGGCAAGGACGAGTTGCCCGCCGTGCAAATCGAGGCCCCGCCCGACGGGCTGGAGGTCACCCCGCACGCCATCGTGCCGCTGACGGCGACGGTGGCCGACGACTGGGGCATTGATGAGATCCAATTGGCGTGGCGGACGGAGTCGGACAATACCGCAGGCGCTCCGGGTGCCGCTGGCGCCGCGGAAGCCACGAGCGCTGCGGACGGCGCCGCGAGTGCCGCCGAAGGCACCGCAAACACCGCTGGCGGCGCCGGACGGATGACCCTGCCGGTCCCGGCGACGCAGCCGCGGACCTCGGCCGAGGGCGTCCGGCTGACGGTAGACCGTCAGTGGCCGCTGGCGGATCTGGGCCTGCAGCCGGGGGACCGGCTGGTCTGGTCGCTGGCAGTGCGGGACAACTTCGAGGTCGCCGGCCGGCGACACGATCCGGTCCACAGCAGCGAGCGGACGATCCGGGTGGTCAGCGAGGCGTCGCTGCTGGAATCGGTGCTGGGTGAGCTGGCGACGGCACGGGGGCGGGTCGTCGATATGCTCCGGCAGGAAAAAGACTTGCGTGAGACGCTTGCCGCCGCGGCTACCCGGCCTGCCGACCGACGCGACACGGCGACGCAGCCGACCGAGCAGGGGGACATGGGGACAACCCCGGGCAAGCGGCTGGATTCCGCGGCGCTCGCCCGCCAGGGGCAGCGCCAGGCGGACCTGGCACGCGAGACCCGCGAGGTGGTCGACCAGCTGCAGACCGCCGCGGACCGGCTGCACAGCAACCGCCTCGACCGGCCCGACCTGCTCGAATCGGTCGCATGGGCAGGCGAGAAGTTGTCGGACATACGGGCAAGGGAGATGGCACAGGTGCAGCGGAGGCTGGCGGAGGAAGTGGCCAGTGGCCAGTGGCCAGTTACCGAAGTTGCCAGTGGCCAGTGGCCAGTGGCCAGTGAACAACGGCAGGGGATAGCAGACAGGGGGCAGCAGCAGGGGACAGGGGACAGGGCACAGGGGATAGCAGACAGGGGTCAAGGGTCAGGGGTCAGTGAACAGCAACGGCAACAGCAGCAGGATCTTACAGGCGGGGAAACTGCAGCTGGTGGTGATGGAAGGGCGGAGAGCGAGTCCCAAAGGGACGGCGGGGAGGGACTGGCTGGTGCGGCACAGGCGGCGGGGCGGGCAGTGCGGGGGATCGAGCAAGTGCTGGCCGGGACGGCGGCGTGGACCAGTCTCGAGACGGCCGCGCTGGGGCTGGAGAACCTGATCGGCGAGCAGCGGGGGCTGCAAGGCGAGACCGCGCGGGTTGCGGCTGACTCGCTCGGCCGGCCGGTCGATCAGTTGTCCGGTGCCCAGCGCGATGCCCTGGCGCGGCTGGCCGAGCAGCAGCGGGCCCTTGCCCAGCGACTCGGCCAGCTCCGCGACGACATGCAGTCGCAGGCTGAGGGTGGGGCGTCGCTTTCGGCCGAGCAGCAGGCGCGGTTGAAAGAGGCGGCTGACGCCTTGGGGCGGCACAATGCCGCGGCGATGATGGCGGCCGGTGCCGAGGAGATCGCCCGCAACGTCACCAGCAGCGCGCAGGACCGCCAGCAGACCGCCCGCCGGGCGATGGAGCAGGCGCTGGAGGCCCTTAAGGGGGAGCAGGCGCCCGGGCAGAATGCCGACCGCGGCGCCGACGAACTGGCCGCCCAGCTGCGGCAGCTGGCCGAACAGCAGCAGACCTTGCGGGGGCAGACCGGCGACATCAACGCCGGCCGCGACGGGGCGGGCGGGCTCGGCCGGACCGGGCTGCTGCGGCTCGCCCAGGCCGGGCAGCGCCAGGGCGACCTGGCCGGACAGGTGCGACAGGCCGGCGAGAGTGCACAGGGGCCGGCCGGGCGGCAGCTGCTTGATGCGGTCGCATCCAACATGCAAGGAACGGCCGGGCGGATGCGGTCGGGCCAGAGCGGTGAGCCCGTGCTCGATGCCCAGAATCACGCGGCCGACACGCTGCGGGCCCTGGCTGAGGCCCTCGAGCAGGCAGGGCGGGCCGAGCGCAACGGGCAGGGGGATTCCGGGCAGCCGCAGACGCCAGGAGGCGAGTCCGGCGGCGCAAAGGCGGCGGAGGTCGCAGCACTGTACCTGCTGCAGGCCGATCTGCTGTTTCGCACGCAACAGGCCAGCGAAGGCGGCGGCGCGCCCGCGGACGAACTCGGTCGCGAGCAGCAGGGGCTTGGCGATCTGGCAAGGGAGGTGCTGGGACGATGAGCCGTTGCTTCTGTTCTATAATGGCAATATGCGCAGCCGCGTCGCTCGGTGGGGCGGGGCTGGCGCGCGCCCAGGCGCCGGCGAGCCAGTCGACGGGGGCGGCGGACGCGGCGGGATCAGCAACGCCCGACCCGGCTGGACCCGGACACGCAGCCGGCATCGACGCGACCGGGACGGGGGATGCTGGGACGGCGGGCGCAATCGCGGCCGCGGCGGGCGACCCGGCCGGCCAGGCGATCCGGGACATGGATCTGGCGGCGGGGCGGCTGCTGGAGCAGGCGGATGCGGGCGACGCGACCCAGGCGCTGCAGCGCGACGCCCTCGAACATCTCCGCCGGCTGATGGAGGCGATGAACCAGCAGCAATCGGCAGGTCAGGGCGAATCTGCCGATCCGTCGCCGTCGCCACAGCAGCCTTCGCAGCAGCGGGACTCGGCGGAACAAGGTCCGCAGCGCCAGTCGCAGGCCGCCGGCCAGCAGGGGGGCGAGTCCGGGCAGTCCCGCGACGGGCAGACGGCCAGCAAAGGCGGCGACCAGGCGGCGCAGGAGAGTTACCTGCCCGGCAACCAGGCGGCGGCTTCGCCGGTAGCGGGTCTGCCGAGCCTGCTGGGCGACGTCGAGGCGTGGGGCTTCCTGCCGCCGGACCAGCGCCGGCAGGTGCTGCAGGGGATGCAGGTCGAGCCGCCGGCGCGGTATCGCAAGCTGACCGAGCGGTACTGGCGGCTGCTGAATGAGGCAGCGGGGGAGGAGTGACAGCGTGACAACGTGACAACATGACAACGTGACAACGTGAAGGCGTGACAAGGTGACCGGGTGACAAGGTGGCCGGGTGGCAAGGTGAAACGGCAGTTGGCAGTTGCCAGTAACTGCAACGGCTTTCCGCAGATTTTGCAGATGATACAGATTTAGCACAACAACGACAGGGCCGGAGGCAGGGATCAGGGGCAGTAACAACGGCTGATAGATTGCAGCTTCGGGTGGTCGGGAGCTGGGCGGTGACTGTTGAAGGGTGGCAGCGCGGCAAAAACGTAGAACACGGGGGCGTGTGCGGGAGATGGATCTGTGGAGCAGTTCAGGATCGGCGTGTGGCAGGGGATCTGCTGCAATGGGGACCTCGAGGCGAACATCAAGACGACGCACCGGGTGGTCGACGAGGCGGCCGAGGCGGGGTGCCGGATCGTCTGCCTGCCGGAGCAGTTCCTGGCGGGGTACGGGCAACTGGAGTATCTCAAAGCGGCGGCCATCGCACTGGACGACGAGCGGCTGGTCGCCCTGGCCGAGCACGCCGACCGGCGGGACGTGGTGGTGCTGGTAGGCATCAGCGAGAAGATCGGCGATTGCTGCGGCAACACGCAGGTCGTGCTGGCCGGCGGCAAGGTGGCGGGGTATTATCGCAAGACCATGCTGCTGAAAAGCGACATGGCGGCGCAGGGGTTCTATGACGACGAGATGCCGGTGTTCGAAGCAGGGGGGGTGACCTTCGGGATCATCATCTGCCACGACTCGTCGTTTCCCGAGGTGGCGGCGACGATGGCGTGGAAGGGCGCGCGGATCATCTTCAGCCCGCACTTCAACTCGATCCAGCGGGAGAAAATGGATCAGCACCGGATGCTCGTCCGCAATAATCATGTAGGCATCGCGGCGCACTACGGTGTAGTGGTGGCGCGGTCCAACGTGGTGGGCTACTGGCCGGATGAGGATCGCTATGGCTATGGCGACAGTGCGATCTTCTCGCCGATCGGCCAGCCCATCGCCGAGGCGGGGCTGTTCACCGAGCGGCTGGTGACGGCCGACGTGGCCGAATGCCTCGCGGGCTCCGCGTGGCGCAAGCGTAGCGAGTTGCGGCGGGCGATCGTCGATCAGCTCCACGCGGCGGCAGTGGCGAAGCTGGAGAGAGACGGCGTGAAGACGTGACAACATGACAACGTGACGGGCGTGGCATGTCAGCGTAGGGCGGGCTGCGCCCGCCAGAATGCGTGAGGTGCGACTACTGCCTTCACGCCGGGCTTGCCAGGTAAAAATCGTTGCCCAAGGGCAAGGCAGATTGATGAGCACGAACCGCATGACGCCAAACAGGACGGCTGCACTGGCAATCCTTGCCGGGTTTGCCTTCGTCGCCGGGTTGCCGGCGATCGGCCAGCCTCGGCCGGGGGCGGTGCCGCCTGTGCCCCAGGCGCCGCCGCCGGTGGCGCCTTCTCCGCTGCCACCCCGCGTGGTGCCGTCTCCGCCGCCGGCCGGGGTCGATCCGATGGCGGCCCTGCCGCCGGAGTACACGCCGGCGACGGTGATGGCGGTCCGCCGCGGCCTCGACTGGCTCGCCGCCCAGCAGTTCCCCGACGGGGCGTTCGGCAGCGGGCAGTACTATCGCAAAAATGTAGCGATCACCGCGCTGGCGTGCATGGCCTTTATCAGCGAGGGCAGCGTCCCCGGGCGGGGGCGGTACGCCAGGCAGGTCGAAGGCGCTCTGGACTACATCCTCGACACCGCCAGCGGCAGCGGGCTGCTGGGCGACCCGACAGCCGGTTCGCCGATGTACGGACACGGCTTTGCCACGCTGCTGCTGGCGGAACTGCGGGGCATGTCGACCCGGCCGGACCTCGACGAGAAGCTCCGCAAGGCGGTCCGGCTGATCGTCGCCACGCAGAACGCCGAGGGCGGCTGGCGGTACCAGCCGGTCCGCGCCGACGCCGACATCTCCGTGACGCTCACGCAGGTGATGGCCCTGCGGGCGGCGCGGAATGTGGGCATCGCCGTGCCGGCCGCGACGATGGACCTGGCGATCTCCTACATCAAGCGGTGCCAGATGCCCGACGGGGGCTTCAGCTACATGATCAAGCGCGACGTCTCGGCGTTTCCCCGTTCGGCCGGGGCGGTCGCCGCGCTGCAGTACGCCGGCCTGTACGACTCGCCGGAGGTCAAACAGGGGCTGGAGTACCTGATGCAGTTCCTGCCGGGTCGGGTCAAGGTGGCGGGGCACTACTCCTACGGACAGTACTACGCGGTCCAGGCGATGTTCCTGGCGGGGGACGAGTACTGGCAGCGGTGGTACCCGGCCATCCACGAGGAACTGCTCGCCCGCCAGAGGCCCAACGGCTCATGGCCGGGACAGGCCGGCGTCGAGTACGGCACGGCGATGGCGCTGATCGTGCTGCAGGTGCCGAATCGGTTGTTGCCGATTTTTGAGCGCTGACGGTGTGGCGGCGTGGTGATGTGACAACATGACAACATGACAAGGTGACACGGTGACGGGGTGACACGGTGAAACGACGGGAAGCAGATGGCGTGGGCCGGGTGCCACGGTCCTGCGCAGCAGGGCTGTGCTTCGTCCAGAGCAGGCATTGGGCGTTGGCATGGAGTCCCTCGGGCCGGCGAATCTCAGCCTTCACGCGTTTATGGTGGGCAATAGCCCACCCTACGAAATCGACCCCCGACACCCGTCCGCTCGCCCGCCTGCTCCTGTTGGCCGCGCTGCTGGTCTTGTCACCTTGTCACCTTGCCACCTTGTCACCTTGTCCATCCTCCGCCTTGGCTGCCGAGCCTGTCCAGACGCCCCGGCCCGTTCAACCGGCCGAAGCGCCCGCCGTGTACCTGCTCGACGATCAGGGCCGGTTCATCAGCGGCCGGCTCCAGGACGTCGACCTGGCTGGCGAGGTCCGGCTGCGGGGCGATGACAAGACGGTGATCGTCCCGGCCGGGCGGGTCGTCTGGCTCGGCCTGCCGCCGCAGCCGCGGGCGGACATGCGGCCGGTCCAGTGGTTCAGCGACCCAACCGTGCCGCTGACCGGCAAGCGCGAGCCCGACGTCCGCGTGGTGGCGGTCTCTCGCGACGGGCAGGTCCTTCTCGGCAACCTGGCACCGCCGCGCGGGCCCGATTCGCTGGCACTGCAGCACGACCTGCTCGGCAGCGTCGATGTGCCGTTGGCCGATCTTCGCGAGGTGCGGGTACTGGCCGCGGGCGAAGGCGCGGCGGGCGTCGCGCCGGCCGACGACGCCGGCGACGGTCCGTTTGACGTCCTGCTGCTGGCCAACCGCGACCGGGTCGAGGGCATCCTACAGGCGATGGACCCTCAGCAGGTGACCTTCGAAGGTCAGGCGGGCCAGGCCGAGACGTTGGCGACTGCGTCGGTCCGGCGGGTGCGACTGGCGGCGCTGCCCGCTTCGGCCGCGGGTTCCGCCCCGGCGTCCGCGCCATCGGCCCAACCGGTCCCGGTCGCCCGCCTGCATCTTCGCAGCGGCCAGCGGATCGATATGCCCGCCGCCAAATGGGACGCTCCGACTGCGCGTTTGACCTTCACCCTCCAGGGCAAACCTGT
>JAWLBS010000038.1:0-24114 GCA_041687575.1 Phycisphaerae bacterium
CCTCGGCATCCGCGCCGAGTTCGCCGGCCTGCGGATCGACCCGTGCATCCCCTCGACGTGGGACGGCTTCAAAGTAACGCGCCACTTCCGCGGCAGCACATGGCAGATCCACGTCCGCAACCCGAATGGCCTCTGCCGCGGCGTCAAGCGCCTGACTGTGAACGGAAAGGCAGTGAAAGGCTGCATCGCGCCCCTGCCGCAACGTGCCGGACAGACGATCAAGATCGAGGCGATATTGGAGTAATCAGCCGGCGTTGTCATCCTGTGTAGGGCGGGCTGTGCCCGCCAAAGGTTGTCATCCTGAGCAACGCGAAGGATCTCTGCCAAGCGGAGCGCCCTCCGCTTGCGTTTTGTGCGTTCCCCGCGGTCATCCTGAACGAAGCGAAGGATCTCTACGAGACAGGAGGCCCAATCAGGTAGCTCACCTGTTCCTTTGCAACTGGGGCTGAAACAGACGATGATGGGCCGGTGACGGATCCTCACGGGAAGCGGAGTTGGCGCTGATGATACTCAAACGTCGTGTACTAATCTTAGGAAGCGCGGCAGTCATGGTTGTCCTTCTGGCTGGGTTGTTCATCCTTTCCGGCTTTCCCATGGAAGGCGGTGCTTGGGGCGGACGTGGCATCGACCGGGAAGAGGTCGCTGACATGGATCAGATCCGTGCCTTGTTCGAGACAGGAGCCGGTATTGAGCTGCCTGCCAGCACGAGGCGCCTTTGTGTCTTGTTCTTGAAGCAAAGTCAACGTATGATGATGCACATGCGCGTGGATGTGGGTGATGCGTCGGAGGTACAGGGCCTCGATTGGCTGAAGAATCGCGTTCCAGAGAACGAGATCGTCACCTATGAAACGGGGCATGGTCCTCCAGAGATGTACCCGGTGCAGTGGTGGGATCCCGAGAAGGTGAAAGAGAACGCGGATGAGGTGATTTACTTCACTCCGGGCATTTCATGGGCCTGCGTCGTAGTCAAGAGGGGCAGCGCAGTCGTATTCTTCGTACATGGGATGGACTTGAAGGATTATTCGCCAGGGTTCCTCAACTTCATCCACTCTTATCCGATTCGTGTCCACCATATCATGCCTCCACGACACCAAGCGTTTGGCGCATGTTGGGTATGCCCAGCAGAAGAGGGTCAGACGGGGTAGGGTAGAGTTGTTTTGATCAGACATCGTGGAGATTCTTCGCTGCGCTCGGAATGACAGCCTCCGGGGGCTCAGAAAAGGACGCCCCTTTCGTCCGCGGATTTACCGCGACCTGACGGTCGCGGCTCTTGCCCCTCTGCGCGGAAGAGTGACTCCCCACGACTCAGGCACCCGGCACTATTAAGAAAATATATAACCACGAAGGAGGACACGAAGAAAAGAAAGGAGATTTCCGTCTTCCCTTCGTGCCCTTCGTGGTAGTTAGCCGTTTTTCAGACTATCCGGGGATTCGCGACAGGCGAGTGGCCCTCAACGGGCGCATACCGGTTCCATACTCCTGTCCATGCTCTGTTTGTGGTGGAAGGTTGTCCGCGCAGGTCGTCGTCAGGCGCTCAAACTCTGCTCGGCCGACTCCAGCGCGTCGGCCAGATCGGCCCGCAGGACCTCCAGGTCCTCGTTGGTCAGCTTCAGGACCTCCAGCAGCTCCGGCGTGACCAGGGCCTCGTCGTCGCGGACTGTCAGGCAGAAGCCGTGCCGGTCGATGCAGGCGATGATGTCCGCCAGGTAGACTGCGTAGGTGACCTCGCGGATGTCCTCCGAGACGCGGTCCGGGCTATGGTGATAGCCGACCGCCGCACGCAGCCCCATCGGGAACTTCCACTTGGTCGCCAGGCCCATGCCCAGCGTCTGGTGGTCCACGCCGAAGATGTCGACCTCGGCCTGGCACCAGCTCATCCCCTCGTTCTGGACGCGGCCCATCAAATCGCCGAACCGGTCGGCGAACGCCTGGAACGCCACGATGATCCCCAGGTCGTGAATCAGCCCGGAGATGAACGCCTCCTCCGCCTTCTGCTTGTCGCGATTGATGAAGATCAGCCGGCTCGCCACCCCCACCGCCATGCAGTGGCGCCACAGCTGCTTCGGGTCGAAGCCGGTGACCGGCCGCACGCCCTTGAACAGCCGCGTGACCGACGTTGCGATCGCGATGTTCTTGACCGCCCGCAGCCCCAGCAGCACGATCGCCCGATCGACACTGCCGATCTGGCCGGGCAGGCCGTAGAACGCCGAATTGACCACCTTGAGGATCTTGGCCGAAAGCGGCGGATCGTACTTGATCACTTCGTGCAGGTCGCGCGCGGTGCTTTTGGGGTCTTCGACGATCTTGATGATCCGCAGCGTCACCTCGGGCAGCGTGGCGATATCACCGATCTTCGCCAGGGCCTTGGTGACAATCTGCTGCGTATCGAGCGTGGACGACTGATTCGTCATGGTTCCCCGCGCCTCTGGGCGGTTGATGCCTCTCAATCGGCTGCACGGGCCAACCACAAACCCCGTACGCCGGTCCAGCCGCCCGCCAACGTCGCGGGTGACCTGATGTTTCTTCGACCCGTTGAAGGCCCCTCTTTAGATGGATCTACAATTCGGCCGGCAACCGTCCAAACGCTTTGGGCAGGGCGGGCTGCGCCCGCCAGACGCCAGGTCCCGGGTGCCGGCCCCGCGTCAACGAGCCGCGACCGTGAGGGAGCGGTAAACGCCGGGTTCCGGGTGCCACCCGCGTCTTTGCCACGGCGAAGTCGCCGTTTGACGAAGACGGGCATGTCACGGCGTAGTCGTCTTTTGACGAAGCCGGAAGCAGGGCCGTTCTTTCTTGCGCATCGGACATCCCCAGACCGATTCTGAATCAGTATGCATTCCGCTTGTGCAGCAGCCGGGTGTCGATCCGCAGCTGAACGATTGCCTCCGCCACCCGCTGGGCGGCCCGACCATCCCCGTACGGCGTGCGCCGATGCGGCCGCAGCCGCCCCTTCAGCCGCAGCGCCTGCCCGAGCAGACGTCCGATAGCCCTGGGGTCATACCGGCAGTCGAAGGTGGTCTGCGCGTCCCGCAGCCGCCCGTCCTGCCGCGGTCCAATGTTGACGCTGGGAGTGCCAGCCGCAGGGGCCTCGATGATCCCCGCCGAGCTGTTGCCGACCAGCACCCGCGCCGCCAGCAGCGCCCGCAGAAACTCCTCGTGCGGCAGCGACCGCACCACCCGCGCCCGCAGACCGGCCGACAAGTCCGATATCGCCTCGACGATCCCCGTGTGCCCCGGGTCGCTGTTTGGCCAGACGATCAGCGCCGGCAGCCCCGTCCCAACCACTGCCTCCAGCGTCATCCGCATGCGACGCTTCTCGACAGCCGGGTCGGCGTCGACCGGGTGCTGGGCGACGACGACGAACCCCTCGGCCGCGGACATGCCAAGCAGCCGTTCCACCCATTCCAGTTTTGGCACCTCGGTCCGATACAGCACGTCCAGCGCCGGCGCCCCGACCCGTTTGATCCGCCAGCGGGGCTCGCCCATGCGGACCAGCCGGCCGGCCGAGTCGCTCGTCGCCACCAGGTGCAGGTGGGCGATCTTGCTGACCGCGTGACGGATCGCGTCGTCCTGCTGGCCCGTCGCCACCTCGCCGCCGTGCAGGTGCGCCACCGCAAGGCCCGAGACCGCCCCAGCCATCGCGCCTGCCAAGGCCTCGATCCGGTCACCCAGAACGAGCACCAGGTCTGTCCCCCGCTCGGCGAATGCCCGGGCCATCGACTGCACGCCCCGCCCCAGCGCGACCGCCTGCTCGGCGGGGCTGTCCCGGTCGGCCTGCATCCGGACGCGAAAGGTATCGTTCCAGTCCTCTTCGACCAGCCGGGCGGTCATCCCGAACCGCCGCAGCAGGTGCATGCCCGTCACGCAGACCTGCAGCCGCAGGCCCGGAGTGCTGAAGATCGCCCCGCAGACCGGGCGCAGGGCCCCGTAGTCGGCACGGGTGCCGGTGACAACGCAGACGGTTCGCGACGGGAGGTGTTTCATTTCAGTACAATCGGCTGGTTGCGCAGGATTCTGCAAGGCGACATCTTCAGGCACGATTTCAATGAAACGCACCGCGGCGGCCCGCGCACGCGGCCGACGAATGTTTTCGACAGCCTCGTCCCGATACCTGCACTACGACTTCGCGCCTCAACATGATATACTCGCACCCAGTCGCTTGCGGTCGAGGTTTTCAGACACGCAGGGGGACGAGTGGAGGAGAGGAGCAGGTGCCCACGGCTTGTGTTCGGCCGGCCGTCCCGTACGGCCTTTTTTACCGGTGGATATCGGTCTTTCTGTTCTGCGCGGCGATCTCCTCGGCCCCTTCGCCGGCCGCGGGTCGGCAGGATCCGTCTGTCCTGCTCACGACCCCCGCCGTGGTAGATGCCCGCCAGCCGGTCGCCGACACCACGCGGTTCCCCTTCTCGGCTGTCGGTCGCGTCGAAGGCGGCGGCTGCAGCGGGACCGGCGTGATGATCGGTCGTCACCTTGCCCTGACCTGTGCCCACGTGGTGGCGCCGGGGATCGACGGCGGCTTCGACGGCCTCGTGTTCGTCCCTGGCCGCAACGGCTCGGTCGAGCCGTTCGGCCGGGTGCCGGTCGTCAAGGTCATCTTCTGCCCGCAGTGGCTCGCCACGGAATGTCCGAATTACGACCTGGCGATGCTCGTGCTGGCCACGCCGGTCGGGGACCTGACCGGTTACCTGCCGATCGCGATCGAGTCCGATGCGATCTTCGACTACATGCCGGTAATGTCGGCCGGCTACCCGGTCGACCTCGGAGGAACGCAGCAGTACCGCGTCGAGGGCTCCTGCGAAGGCATGCAAGGCAACCAGATCCTCCACGATCTGGAAAGCGAGCCGGGCCAGAGCGGATCCCCCCTGTGGTACGGCGGCACCGGCTGGTCCGCCCGGATGGTCGGTGTGGTCTCAGCCGGCTACGGCAACGGCGCCGCCGACCCTGACGGGGTCCGCGGGGCGGCCGTGCGGATCGACGCGTCGGTCGCCGACTGGGTCCGCCGACAGCGCGACGAGGTGAACGACGCCGGGGCCGGCCTGACCGGCACCGGGCGGATGCCCGGCGACTTCGGCGGCATGACCTGCGGCGCCGGCAGTGGCCAGGCGCTGCTGGCCAGCGGCCTGCTGTGGATCGGCTGCGCCTTCGTCCGCCGCCGCGTCTGATCGTCAGCAATCAGTTGCCAGTTGCCAGCCGCCAGTTGCCTGTTGCCAGTGAACGACAGGGATCAGGGATCAGGGGTCAGGGTCGGGTCAAGGTCGCAGCGCCGCGGGCAGCTCCATCAGCCACCCCGCATCGAGCACCCCCCAAAGTCCGATGAGAATCGCCTCGGCCGCATCGTGCCGCAGCGACGTCGGCCGCGGCGCGCCCGACCATTCGATGACCCGCCGGGCGAGCCCGTCGGCGGCACGCTTGGCCTGCGCGCCGCTGCGCTGCTGGCGGGGATACAGCAGCACCTCGCGCCACTGCTCGGCGGCGATCCGGCGAACCACGATCCCGCGCCGCTGCCCCTGCCGGACCCAGATGTCGGCCACGGGTCCGCCGCCTTCTATCACGAGCACGACGACCTCGGGCAGATCCTCCAGCAGGCCATGGGCCGCCTGGCGCAACCGGGCGGCGGTCCCGAAGTTGCGCGAGCGGTACCACGCCAGACGCCCGTCCCGCCTGTACAGGGCCAGGCCCGTCCGAATCCCCAGGTCCACCGCCAACAGTGCATTCATACGATCCCGTTTCGCTTTGGATGATGACTCGCCGTCCAGCAACGATTGTAGCGTTGCCGCCGGCCGCGGTCGCCGCCGCCCGGTGCCGCGCCGCCGGCCGCGAAACCGGTTCGCACATCTGCCGTCGCATGGTTGACCTGGTGCAGGTCTCCGGCGAAGGGACATCCATGGAACATTACAAATTACAGGCACTATTATTTTTTTGCCCTTGACAGATTGCCTCCGTGTGGTATTAAGTAAGGCGTCGCATTCAGTCGGGCCTGGGATATCAATCGGTTCGTTCTGCCGAACCCGGGTCTGCGGGAGCATCCTCGCTCATCTGCCGCGCTGCCCGCTTTTTCACCCGACTTGCCTCTTGGTACCAGTGTCACTTTCTGTCACTGTCACCGGTGAACGAACATCGGCTGTGGCCTCTTTGAGCCCAGCCGCATAGGATCGGTAGCGTCGCACATCGGTCCGCACAGTTCACCAGAGAGGACTGCGTTTATTTTGGAGTAGTGTTTCGAGGGAAGCCGCCCCGCAGCGGCACGCGCCCGGTTCGCCGCTTCAGCGACATCTGTCGGGAAGTGGCCGGGATCAGGGTCTGCGCCTGCGGTGTGCCCTCGACTTGGCGGATCGTCGCCGCGTGACCCGCGGCGCAGGTCCTATATGCCGCCGGCGGCTCTGCGCCGTCGCCTGGCTCCTGAAGTATAACTGTACACAGGTGCCGTCTTGCACATGATCGAACCCATCGCCGCGTCCGCAGGTCCCGCCGTCCCGGCGACCCGATCGCCCGGGTCGCCCACACGTCCGCCGGGCCGTTCATGCATAGTCGAGCAGCGCCCGATCCCATCTGCAATTTCGGAAGGCCCGCGAAGGGGCCTTCTTTCACACAGTCCAGGGGGCAAAGCAAGGAGAAGCCGTATCATGAGACGAAGATGCACTGTTGCAGCAGCCGTCGCGCTGCTGCTCGTTACCACAGGCCTGACGCAGGCGGACGTCGTCGCCGTGCAGCGAAGCGGCACGACAACGTTTGCCGGACCCAACCTCAGCCAGGTGTTCAAGGACGCCGTCAACGGCGGCACGATCACCCTCTACACCGACGCCACCGCCGGTGCCGACATGGTGAACGACACCTACCTCTACAACGCCAACACCAGCGTTCGCTACATGAACTACGGCGTCGACGACAGCGGCGCGCCGGGCAACGTCCCCCTGCTGTTCCACTTTAACCTGGCCGAATTGCCCGGCTTCGATGGCGCCCTGATCAACCGCGCCGAGCTGCAGCTCTACTACACAGGCGGCAACACCGGTCCCTCGGTCAGCCGGATCATCACCCAGCCCTGGGCCGAAGGCAACAAGAACGCCGGCTATCCCGGCGTGAGCCCTGCCGCGGCCGGCGCCAGCTATGCCCACCCGCGCGGGCTCAACACCGCCGCCAGCCAGGACGCCGACGGCGGCACGACGGGGCCCTTGGGCAGTTGGGGCCTTTCGGGCGATCAGATCTTCAGCACCGCCGCCGACGTCAGCGGCGTGACCTACGGCGGAGCCTACGGATTCAACTACAGCGGCATCGGTTACACGGGAGTGGAGCTCTCCTACGACGGGCACAGCCGGCACGACATCACTTTCATCGCGCAGGCCTGGGCCGACGGTGATCCGAACTACGGCCTTTACGTATACAACGGCAACATGGGCTTCGTCTTCGCCGAGGGCGGCGGCATCTTCCAGCCGGTCCTGTTCGTCGACTACGTCCCCAACGAGGTTCCCAATGCGATCAGCGACCTGGCCGCCAGCAACCCGGACTGGTTCAAGGTCGACCTGACCTGGACCGCCCCGGACGACATCCCCAGCCAGCCCTGCGCCAGCTACGACATCCGCTACAGCACCAGCCCCATCGACGCGGGCAACTTCAATAGCGCCACGCAGGTCGCCAACCCGCCCCTGCCGGACATCCCCGGCACGGTCCAGACCTTCAGCGTCACCGGTCTGAATGCCAGCACCACGTACTACTTTGCCATCAAGGCCATCGACGTGACCGCCAAAGTCAGCGCCATTTCTAATGTCGTATCCGCTACGACCGACCCGATGGATACGACCGCCCCCGCCGACGTCACCACCCTGGCCGTCGCCGACACCTTCCCCAACCACGTGACGCTCTCGTGGACGGCGGTCGGCGACAATGGCACCAGCGGCACGGCCAATACGTACGACATCCGCTACAGCACCAGCGCGATCAACGCGAGCAATTTCGCCAGCGCGACCCAGGTCCCCGGCGAGCCGACGCCGGCCGCCGCGGGCGCCGCCGAGTCGATGAACGTCTTCGGCCTGAGCGCCTCGACGACTTACTATTTCGCGATGAAAGTCGCCGACGAGGTGCCCAACTGGTCCGGCCTGAGCAACGTCGTCAGCACGACGACCGACGCGCCTGACACCTCCGCACCCAATGCGGTCAGCGACCTGGCCGTCGGCGCCGTCCACATCAAGACCCTCTATCTCAACTGGTCCGCCCCGGCTGACGTGGGCACCGCGGGCGTCGGCAGCTACGACATCCGCTACAGCACCAGCACGATCAGCGAGGGCAACTGGAGCAGCGCCACGCCGCTGGGCGGCAGTGTCTCGCCTGGTGAGCCGGGCTCGCCGATGACCGTGATGGTGTCGGGTCTGAACCCGGACACCACGTATTACTTCGCGATGAAGTCCACGGACCTTGCGGCCCCGCCAAACACGTCGGCGTTGTCGAACGTCGCCTCGGGCACGACGATGCCCCCGGTGGCGCCGGTGACGGTGCAGAACCCCTGGCTGGTCAGCGACCGCGTCGCCGACACCCACAACATCTCCACGATGGGTGCGACGTACGTCAACGCCTACACGCCCGACGGTGTGGTCGCCCCCACCAGCGATGAAGACAAGGCCATCAACATCTACAACAACCAGAAGCGGCGTCTGTACCACTGGGCGGTCGAGCCTCCCAACGGCCTGGGCACGAGCATCGATGACCCGACCTACGTCCAGAACATCTACGGCTGGGCCCTGTGCGGGCGGCACGCCAGTCAGGCGTGCACGATCGTCAATGCCGCCGGCCTGACGCCGCGCAAGATCGGCATCCCCGGCCACTGGGTCTATGAGGTAAAATACTCCGACGGCACGTACCATTTCTATGACACGATGACCACGTGCTACGTGTACGACCGCGGCAGCCCGGCCAAGGTCGCCAGCCTCGGGGCGATCCAGTCGGACAACAGCCTGATCACCGATGCGCAGGCCGAAGGCCGGGCCTGCCCGGGCTTCCTGCTGTGCGGCGACTCGCCGAGTTTCTTCTGCAACGGCTACAGCCCCGGCGCCGACGGCAGCGGCGTGGTCACGGGCAAGTGGACCGGCAACATGAACCTGCGGATGGGCGAGGCCTTCGAGCGAACCTGGGAGGCCTGGCAGAACCAGCACCCGACCTCGACGGTCAATGCCGACTCCGACCCCGGCTACGACCCGCCCTACCACCACGAGGCCCAGCATGACTGGAAGGACACCGTCAACTGGCCCTACTGGGAGCCCTACACCCTCTACGACGCCAACATCATCTCCACCAAGTCGACCTACCGCCGCTGGGCCAACGGCACCTATGACCTGGCGCCGGACTTCCGCAGCGGCGGCTACGCGGCCATGCTGCACTCGAGCACGAACATCGCGACGTTCAATGACGACGCGATGACGCCGGACCTGCACGTCGCGGCGGTCGACACCCCGGCCGAGGTGGTCTTCAAGATCGACCTGCCGTACTACATCACCGACTGCAACCTCAGCGGCTCGTTCTACAAGCACGACTCGCTCGACGTGACGAAGATCCACTTCTCGGCCGACGGCGCCAGCTGGTACCAGGTGTGGGAGAACGTCAACACCGGCACGACCGAGCTGAGCAACCTGAACCTCCGGGACCGGGCTTTCGGCAAGTTTTCGTTCTACATCAAGATCGAGATGCAGGCAGGCGGCTCGATCACCGATGTCGGTGTGTCCGACCTGGTGATCAGCACGATCTTCCTGCAGAACAAAGGCGCGATGGCCTACCTGGACAAGGGCACCAACAACATCACCTTCACCTTTGACAACCCGCAGGACCTGTCCGGCGGCGGGGCAGCCATTCGCATCGCCTATCTGTGGAAGGAGTACGACGGGTCCGACTGGAGCATCGACCGCAGCTACGAGACCTATGTGACCACCAGCCCCGCCAACTTCACGATCAACGTCGGCGGCACGAAGGTCCCACGAACCGAATCGATCGTGATCGAGGTGTGCGAGCCGCCGATGCCCGACGCCAACCCGCCCGCCCCGATCACCGATCTGGCGGCCGTCTACGCCGACTCGACCCTGGTCGATCTGACCTGGACCGCCGTCGGCGACGACTGGGACGTCGGTCAGGCCAACAGCTACGACGTCCGCTACAGCACCAGCCCGATCAACGAGGGCAACTGGGCCAGTGCCACGCAGGCGACCGGCGAACCGGCCCCGCAGCTGCCGGGCAGCGCCGAGGCCTTCACCGTCACCGGCCTGACGCCCAACACCACCTACTACTTCGCGGTCAAGACGCTCGATGAGGGCGGCAACGCCGCGGCGATCTCCAACGTCGTCAGCGCCACCACGGGTCCGCCCGATTTGACCGCCCCCGCGGCGATCACCGATCTGGCGGCCGCCGTCGGCAGCGCCAGCGGCAGCGTCGATCTGACCTGGACCGCCCCCGGCGACGACGGCAGCGTCGGCACAGCCCGCACCTATGACATCCGCTACAGCACCAGCGCCATCGACGACACCAACTTCGCCAGTGCCACGGCCGCAACCGGCGTGCCCGCCCCGCAGGCAGCCGGCTCGGCCGAGAGTTTCACCATCACCGGCCTGCCGACCGGCGTGCTGCATTACTTCGCGATCAAGACCAGTGACGAGGTGCCCAACGTCTCGGCCATCTCCAACGTGGTGAGCCTCACGCCGCAGCTGGGCGAGAAGACCCTCCAGAACGGCCTGGACGGCTACACCGGCACGCTGGACACCTACATCACCGCCTCCAACCCCGACAACAACTACGGCGGCTACGAGCGGATGATTGTCACCGGTTACGCCGACCCCAACCCCGCCAACCGGCAGCGCGGCGTGGTCAAGTTCGACCTGTCGAGCATCGCCTCCAACGCAACGATCACCAACGCCACGCTCTACCTGTACTCCTACGACGACGTGCAGCGCAAGGGCAGCACCGGCTACTACGGCGTATATCGCGCCACCGGCAGCTGGTCGCCCGGCACCGCCACCTGGAACTCACCATGGACCACGGCAGGCGGCGACTTCGAAGCCACCCCCGACGGCACCGCCCCCAAACAGGGCGTCGCCGGCGTCTGGTACGCCTTCAACGTCACCAACCGCGTCCAGCAGTGGATCGCCGACGGCTCGACCAACTACGGCTGGATCGTCAAGTGCACCGATGAGAACCTGAACAACCAGGACTACTTCTACCAGTCCGACACGGCCAACGGGTCCTACCGGCCGAAGCTGGTCATCACCGATGCCGGCGGCGGCGATCCGGACACGACCGCCCCGGCCGCGATCACCGATCTGAGCGCGGTCGAAGGCACCGCCATCGGCAGCGTCGATCTGGCGTGGACCGCCCCGGGCGATGACGGCACCACGGGCACCGCGCGGACCTACGAGATCCGCTACAGCACCAGCACGATCACCGAGGGCAACTGGGCCAGCGCCACGCAGGTCGGCGGCGTGCCCTTCCCACAGACCGCCGGCAGCGCAGAGAGCTTCACCGTCACCGGGCTGGGCACAGGCCAGACGTACTACTTCGCGATCAAGACCAGCGACGAGGTGCCCAACGTCTCGGCCATCTCCAACGTCGCCAGCGCCACCCCGATGCTCGGCGAGCGGGTCTTCCAGGAAGGCCTCGACGGCTACACCGGCACGGCCGACACCTATCTCAGCGCCTCCAACACGACCAACAACTATGACACGTACGAACGGATGGTCGTCACCGGCTACGCCGATTCGGATCCCGCCAACCGCCAGCGCGGCCTGGTCAAATTCGACCTGACGAGCATCCCGACCAACGCCTCGATCTCCCGCGCGACGCTCTATCTCTACTCCTATGACGCGGCGCAGGTCAAAGGCAGCACCGGCGAGTACGGGGCCTATCCGGTTACGACCGCCTGGGCAGCCGGCACCGCCACCTGGGCCTCGCCGTGGACAACCGCGGGCGGCGACTTTGCGGCCACCGCCGACGCCACCGCATCAAAGCAGGCCGTCGCCGGCGTCTGGTACGCCTTCGATGTGACCAGCCGCGTCCAGCAGTGGATCGCCACCCCGGCCAGCAACCTCGGCTGGCTGATCAGGTGCACCGACGAAAACCTGCGCAACCAGGACTACTTCTACCAGTCGGATGCGGCCAGCGCCTCCTACCGCCCCAAGCTGGTCGTCACCGACACCGGCGGGTTCACCATCACCACGCTGTCCAGCCCGACGGCCGGCGGCTCGGTCACCGGCGGCGGAGCCTACGAGAGCGGCCAGCAGTGCACGCTGACGGCCAGTCCGGCGACGCAGTACGGCTACACCTTCGTGCAGTGGAGCGGTGGCTCGGTCGACGGCCAGACCGCCAACCCGGCCTCCTTTACCGTGGTGGGCGACGAGACGATCACGGCCGTCTTCCAGGGCCCGGCGGGCGTCATCGACGTGACCACCTTCGCCGAGCTCAAGAACGCCATCCAGAACCAGGCCACCCCCGGCACGACCATCCGCGTCCATCCGGGCACCTATCCGCTGGTCGACGCCAACGGCCGGCTCAGCCTCAACAACGCCGGCACCGTCGGCGACCCGATCACCGTGATCGGCATGATGGACGGCAACCAGCGGCCGATCCTCGAGCCCGCCGTGGGCCAGGAGGTCAACCGCGGCTACTTCCACATCTGGCCGGCCGACAGCAACTGGGTCTTCGAGAACCTCGAGTTCCGCAACCTCCGCGGCCAGAACATCCTCTACTCGCCGAACGCGGCGGCCGCTTACATCCAGGGCGACAACATCACGTTCCGCAACTGCGTCATTCACAACTGCGATCAGGGCTTCGCCAGCACACTCGACTCGGACAACGTGCTGATCGAGTACTGCGAGATCTACAGCTGCGGCAGCGACCTGAACCTCGGCTATGCCCATCTGATGTACATGATGAGCAACAGCCTGACCGTCCGAGGCTGCTATCTGCACGACGCCTATGGCGGCATGTGCTTCAAGAGCCGCTCGGCGCACCTGGTGATGGAGTACAACTGGCTGGAGAACGACGGCAGCGAGGCCTTCGTCGCCAGTATCGCCTCCAACAACACCAGCAACAGCCTCTGGCGGGGCAACGTGCTGATCAAGCGATCGACCTCCGGTGGGCAGCGACGGATCCTGAGTCTCTATGACAACGCCGTCGAGGGCCTCTCGGGCACCGTCACCCTGATCAACAACACGTTCATCAGTGCCCTGTCCGAGGACATCTACATCCACCACGTCTCTGGCAGCGCGGCCAACCTCGTGCTGAAGAACAACATCTTCGCCGGCCCGAGCAACACCCTGCTGGACTGGAACGTCCCCTACAGCCAGCTGTCGGGCACGAACAACGTGTTCAAAAACGCGATGAACCCCGTGCCGACCGAGCTGGTCAACAACACCTACACCGACGCACCCGGCTTTGTGAACCTGGCGGCACGCGACCTGCACCTGCTGGACACCTCGCCGTGCGTGAACGTCGGGCAGAACAGCCCCACCTGGCTGAACGCCTCCAGCGTCTGGGTCGACGGCACCCCGCAGTACGAACCGACGAAGCTGCTCGCGACCGACAGCCGGTTCGCAGACGCGACACTGGATGCCGGCGCATACGAGTATCGCCCGCCGGTCCCCGCCGTCTCGTTCGACCTGGCGACCAGCGGCGACAGCGAGGCGATCACCGCGGCCAGCCTGGGCGTCTCGCTCAGCGAGTCCTACTCCGACGTCGTGACCGTCGACTACGCCGTCACCGGCGGCACCGCCACCGGCGGCGGGATCGACTACACGCTGGCAGCCGGCCAAGTGACCTTCAACATCGGCCAGACGATCCAGTCGATCCCGGTGACGATCGTCGATGACGCCCTCGACGAGGACGACGAGACGATCGTGGTCACCCTCTCAAACCCCACCAACGCGGTGCTCGGGGCCATCACCACCCACACCTACACCATCACCGACAACGACCTCGAGCCGACGGTGCAGTTCGCGGCCGCGGCCAGCCAGGGCGATGAATCGGTCGCCAACGTGAACCTGGAGGTCACGCTCAGCGCGGCCTCTGGGCGCACGGTGACGGTCGACTACGCGGCAACCGGCGGCACCGCCACCGGCGGCGGGACCGACTACTCGATCTCCGGGACGCAACTGACGTTCAGCCCCGGCCAGACGAGCCAATCGGTGCCGATCACCGTCGTCGACGACGCCCTCAGCGAAAGCGCCGAGACCATCGAGGTCTCGCTCTCCAATGCGGTCAATGCCGCACTCGGCGCAACCACGCTGCACACCTACACCATCCTCGATAACGAGCTGCCCACGGCACAGTTCGAGCTGACCAGCTCCAGCGGCGACGAGGCAACCTCGCCCGCCAACCTGGTCGTCACGCTCGACCGCATCCACGGCAGCGACGTGACCATCGAGTACAACGTTACCGGCGGCACGGCCGTTGAAGGCACGGACTTCACCATGCCCTCAACGCCCACCAGCGGGATCGTTGCCCTGAAGCGCAGCCCCGGTGCGACCATCGACCGCGGCCTGGCGAGCCAGTTCCAGAACGCCATCGCCGCAAGCACGCTCGACGTCTACAGCGGCACTGGAATGGCTGCCGACACCCACTACTACCTGAGCCTGACCTGGGCACAGGACAACAACTACAGGAACTACGGCGGATACGCGTCGATCACCTACGGCAACTGGCCGATCTTCAGCAAGTTCAACATCGCCGCCCTGCCCGGTTTCGCCGGCAGCACGATCAACAAGGCGCAGCTGCGGTTCTACTACTCGGGCGGCAACACGGGCCTGACCAGCACCGGCTACATCACCTCCAGCGACTGGATCGAGGGTACCGGCACACCCGCCTATCCGGGCGCCGCGGGCGGACTCAGTGCGGCCCACCCGATGGGCTACAACACCGGACCGAACCAGGACGCCGACGGCGGCACGACCGGCCCGCTGCAGACCTGGGCCAATAACGACTACTTCGCTGTCGCCAAGGACGTCAGCGCCAGTGCCGCTACTGTCAGCAAGTACGGCTACAACGCCATCCACACCTACGGCGGCTTCGCCGTCTACGACGTGACCGACTTCGTTCAGGACATGGCCGACGGCACGGTGCCCAACTACGGCTTCTGCACCTACTCCTCGACCCTGAACTACAGCGTGCAGTTCAGCGAGACCACCCATGGCGCCGATTACCAGCCGGTCCTGTTCGTGGACTACACCTCGACCACTCCGAGCAACTCGGTGACCATCACGGCCGGCAACCTCACCGCGAGCATCCCGGTCACGATCATCGATGACGCCGTGGTCGAAAGCGACGAGACCATCGAGGTCACGCTCTCGAACCCGACCAATGCGGTGCTCGGGGCCAACACAGTCCACACCTACACCATCTACGACAACGATCACCCGACGGTCGAGTTCGACCTGACGAGCTCCAGCGGCGACGAGGGCACCACCCCGGCGTCCCTGGCGGTCTCGCTCAGCCACACCTCGACCGAGGTCGTCACCGTCGACTACGCCGTCACCGGCGGCACCGCCACCGGCAACGGCACCGATTACCTGCTGGCAGCCGGCTACCTGCAGTTCAACGTCGGCCAGACCACGCAGAACATCCTGCTCGAAGTATTTGAGGACCTGCTCGACGAGGATGACGAGACGGTCGTGGTCACGCTCTCCAGCCCGGTGAATGCTGTGCTCGGGAGCAACACGGCCCACACCTACACCATCCTCGACAACGACCCCGAACCGACGGTCCAGTTCGACCTGACCGGCTCCAGCGGCGACGAGGCCGTCACACCGGTCTGGCTCGACGTCTCGCTGGACGCGGCCTCCGGCAGAACGGTCACCGTCAACTACGCGGTCACCGGCGGCACCGCCACCGGCGGCGGCGTGGACTACACCCTGGCAGCCGGCCAGCTGCAGTTCACAGCCGGGCAGGTGACGCAGTCGATCCAGCTCGACGTGTATGACGATCTGGACGACGAGGACGACGAGACGGTCGTGGTCACGCTCTCCAGCCCGGTGAATGCTGTGCTCGGGAGCAACACGGCCCACACCTACACCATCGTCGACAACGACGCGACCTATCCCGAGGTGCAGTTCGACCTGACCTACTCCAGCGGCGACGAGGGGACGCGCGACGTCTTCCTGACGGTCTCCCTCAACCAGTCGCATCCGGACCCGGTCACCGTCGACTACACCCTCACCGGCACGGCCACGCAGGATGTCGACTACATCGTCGGCATCAGCGACATCGTCGCCCTGAAACGCTCGGCCGGCCTGACCCACGTCGATCCGGACGGCACCGTCACCGATGCGGGACACGTTGACCCCATCTTCGCGGCGCTGACCGAGAACGATGTGGTCACGACCACCGTCGCCGACGGGCAGATCGTCCCCGGCACCTGGGCCGATTTCGCCTGGAAGAATTTCGGCACCACGCTGACGACCAACGGCGGCAGCAGCCAGGAGTGGGGCCTCTGGCAGTTCGACCTGGCCCCGCTCGGCGGCGTAACACACGTCCACCAGGCGGAGCTGCGGCTCTACAGTGCCGGAGGCAACACCGGGTCCACCCTGAGCCGTCTGCTGACCGCCTGGAGCGAAGGCAACAAGGACGGCGGCTTCCCGGGTGCTACCCCAGCCGCCACGGGCGTCAGTCACGCGCACCCCAACGGTCTGCAGACCGGCGGGAACCAGCTGGCTGACGGCACCCCGGGCGATACCGGCTCCTGGTCGGCCGGCTTCTTCAGCTCCAGCGACTACGACATGAGCCAGGGCCGCACAGCCGGCACCTGGCCGTGGTGGGTCTGGGACATCACCAGCATCGCCCAGACCTGGGCCGACGGCACCGCCAACAACGGCGTGGTCATCTACAACGCCAACTACAGCTACCACTTCAGCGAGGCCGACACCGGCAAGCAGCCTGTCCTGTTCATGGACTACACCGCAGCCGTCGCTACGCAGACCGTCACGTTCCAGCCGGGCGAGACGTCAAAGTCGATTCCGCTGAGCGTGCTGAACGACCTGACCTACGAGGGCAACGAGGATGTGCAGGTGACGCTGACCAACCCGGTCAACGCCACCCTCGGCGTCAACACGACGCACGTGTACACCATTCTCGACAACGACTAGTCGGGGCCCCTCCCCTCACGGCTGGTCAACCACGGCCCCCGCCGGGCGATCCAATCGCCCGGCGGGGGCCCGCTTTTGCGCAGACGCCGCGAAAGGGCGGGCAGCCTTTGGGCTGCAGCGGCACAGACGCCCCATTGTCTCCATTCCCATCTCGCAACGGCAAAGGCCGCCACACAGCCGGCGGCAGCCTTTGGAGTGCGGCGCCGAAGACGCCATCTTTGCATTTCCAACGGGCCTGCGAGCTGCACACCGTCAACAAGCAAAGGGCCACGGTCCTGCTGCCGTACTTGCCACGGCGCGGCCGTTGTCGGGCAAAGCCGGGCATGCCACGGCAAAGGTGGCCATGCGACGAAGCCGGGTGCAGAGCCGTCCCTCCCACAGCGTCATCCCCACTGCACGCTGCACGACGCCAGCTCCGTCATCCCAAGCGCAGCGAAGGCTTTCCCCTGCAAGAGATCCTCCGGATTCAACGCCCCTCGTCCGGGCCTCGATCAGACTCCGCGCATACCATTGACCAAGAGACCCAGTCGATGGTACCGGCAAATGTTGGCAGAGAGAGGAACCAGGAAAAATGCAATCACCACAAACCAGGGACATCGTCCTGATTACCGGAGGCGCCGGGCTGATCGGCGACAAGCTCCTCCGCCGCCTGGCCGGGAACTACCACGTCGTCGCCCTGGACGTCAAGGAACCGGTCCAGGAACTCCCCGAACACGCCGAGTGGCAGTATGTCGATCTGACCAGCGATGACAGTGTCCAGCGCACCCTCCGCCAGATCCGCGAGCACCACGGCGAACGCATCGCCGCGGTCGCCCACCTGGCCGCCTACTATGACTTCGCCGGCGAGCCCAGCCCCCTGTACGAAAAGGTCACCGTCCAGGGCACCCGCCGCATGCTGCAGAACCTCCAGGACCTGCAGGTCGGGACCTTCATCTTCTCCAGCACCATGCTCGTGCACGCCCCGTCGGAGCCCGGCCAGCCGATCGACGAGGACTGGCCCCTCGAGCCCAAGTGGGACTACCCCAAGTCCAAGGTCCGCACCGAACAGGTCATCCGCGAGCACGCCGGCCAGGTCCCCTGCGTCATCCTCCGCATCGCCGGCGCCTACGACGAGAAGGGCCACTCCCCCCCGCTGACCCAGCAGATGAAGCGGATCTACGAGCGGCGCCTGGTCAGCCGCGTCTATCCCGGCGACACCAGCCGCGGCCAGGCCTTCGTCCACCTCGACGATGCGGTCGAGGCCCTGCGGCTGTGCGTCGAGAAGCGCGAGCAGGTTCCCAGCGGCACGATCCTGCTGATCGGGGAAGAGGAAACGCTCAGCTACGGGCAGCTGCAGGAGTCCTTCGGCGAGCTGCTCCACGGCGAGAAATGGACCACCACGCACATCCCCAAAATGGTCGCCAAGACCGGAGCCTGGGTGCAGGATATCGCCCCCGGTGAAGACCCGTTCATCAAGCCGTGGATGATCGACCTGGCTGATGACCACTACGAACTCAGCACCGAGCGGGCCCGCCGCGTCCTCGGCTGGCAACCGGCGCACTCGCTTCGCCAGACCCTGCCAGCCATGGCCGAGTCCCTCAAGTCCGACCCCGCCGGCTTCTACAAGGCCAACAAGCTCGGCAAGCCGCCCAAGTAGGGCGCCGCTGCGCCCAAGGAGCAGGGGTTCGCGTTTGAGCGGTGTAGGGCGGGCTGTGCCCGCCAAAGGCAGGAATTCACGCTTCAACGTGCGGCGTAGGGCGGGCTGCACCCCTGCCCAAACGAGCCTGAAGCGCAAGCGAGGGGACCTTCGTTCGTTGTCGCCGTTGCCGTCCATCCGCGTTCATCTGCGGCAAGCCGTTGTTGTTCACTGGCAACTGGCGACTGGCAACTGGCAACTGCTGTTCTGTGCAATCTGTGGAAGGTCGTTTCCTCCCCCGCCACCTCAATCCCCCTGCCCGGCCTGGTAATTCGCGCAGCAATCCGGACACAGCGGATGACGCCGCGCCCACGCGTGCTAGAATAATCTACGTGTACAGGAGGGTCCGATTTCGATGAAGATTGAGTATCAGCCCATCGGGATCATCCACAGCCCCTTTACCAGCGTCCAGGGCATGCCCATCCAGCCCGTCGCCGCCCAGGGGGTCGTCGGCCACGTCGAGGTCTTCCCGACCTTTCGCGACGGCCTGCGCGACCTGTCCGGCTTCTCCCACGTGACGCTGATCTACCACCTGCACCAGAGCCAGGGCTACTCGCTCCGTCTCACGCCATTCCTTGATACCGCCGAACGGGGGGTCTTCGCCACCCGCGCGCCATTGCGCCCCAACCCCATCGGCATGTCGGTCGTCCGGCTGATCAGCGTCGAAGACTGCACGCTCCGCGTCGAAAACCTCGACATCCTCGACGGCACGCCGCTGCTGGATATCAAACCGCACGTGCCGGAGTTCGACCACCACCCAGCCGACCGCATCGGCTGGATCGGCCAGGCCAAGGCCCGCGCCCGAGAAACCCGCGCCGACGACCGCTTCCAGGCGAAGTAGGACGGACTGCGCCCACCAACGCCGTTGGTGCCGAAGTCATTCTGCGTAGGGCGCCGCTGCGCCCGCCAAGACCTTGCGCAGCGGCCGCAATGCTGTCATCCTGAGCAACGCGAAGGATCTCTACTGAGCGGAGCGCTCGATCTTGGGCACCCCGTCCAGCAAAGATTCTTCGCTGGTCTCAGAATGACAACCTCAGGCGGTCTTTCCGGAAGGGACGCACCACCCATCCGAGGAATTCCATGGCCGCCAACAGCGCGGCCATGGCACCCGATATCCAATGCACGCGGCTCAGTTGCCGGCGGTATCCGATCCCGCCGCCGCAGCCGCTTGTCCCGGACCGCCCTTGCTGCGGCCCCGACCCCGGCTGCGCCGGCGTCGCCGCGGCCGCTCGCCCGCGGTCTCGCTGGCGACGTTCCCGCTGCCTTCACCGTTGTCGGCGCGGCTGGGCCCGCGATCCTCGACCCGCACCTCGGAAGTCTGGCCGCCTTCGGACCGGCTGTCGCGCCGTCCGCCGCGCCGGCTCCGGCCGCCACGCCGGTCGCCGCCATCGCCGCGGGGCCCGCCGGCTTCGCCGCGCGAGCCGCCCCGGCCGCTGCGGCGCTTGCCGTCCCGGCCGACCATCTGTTCGAGGTCCTCGGACAGGGGCAGCTTGTCCCCCAGCAGTTTGCGGACCTCCACCACGAACCGGCGGTCGTTCGGCGTGACGAAGCTCGTCGCCGTGCCGGTCGCCTGCTGACGCGCGGTCCGCCCGATGCGGTGGACGTAGTCCTCCGCGCTGAGCGGGAAGTCGTAGTTGATCACGTGCTCGATGCCGCTGATGTCCAGCCCCCGCGCGGCGATATCGGTGGCGATCAGGATGCGGTACTTGCCCTCGCGAAAGCCCTTCATCGCCTCGTCGCGGTCGGCCTGCTCGCGGTCGCCGTGGATGCGGGCGGCGTTGAACCGCTTGATCACAACGCGATGCAGCTTGTCGACACCCCGCTTGGTCCGCACGAACACCAGCGTCCGCCCCTCGTCGTCATCGTCCTTGAGCAGTTTCATCAGCAGCGGCGTCTTCTCCTCCTCCGCCAGCGAGAACAACTGCTGATGGGCCCCCTCCGCCGGCGCCGAACGCAGGCCGATCTGGATCCGCTCGGGCTCCTTCATGCTCATCCGGGCGATCTTCTCGACGTCAGCCGGCATCGTCGCGGTGAACATCATCGTCTGGCGATTCTCGGGCATGTGCGACAGGATCCGCCGGATCTGCGGGATGAACCCCATGTCGTGCATCCGGTCGGCCTCGTCCACGACCAGCACCTCGATCTCCTTCAGCGAAATCGAGCCGTAGGTCAAATGGTCGATCAGCCGCCCCGGCGTGGCCACCAGCACGTTCGGCCAGCTCCGCAGCGCCTTGTAATCCTTATCCATCGGAATGCCGCCGACGATCGTCGCCACGCGCATGCCGCTGCTGCGGCCCAGTTCGTTGAACACGCCGGTCACTTGGTTGGCCAGCTCCCGCGTCGGGACCAGCACCAGCGCCGCCAGCTCCATCCGCTGGGCGAGCCGGTGGGCGATCGGCAGCACGAACGCAGCTGTCTTGCCCGTGCCCGTCTGGGCGAGCCCGATCAGATCGCGCCCCTCCAGGGCGATCGACATGCAACCAGCCTGCACCGGCGTGGGGTGCTCGAAGCCGGCCGCCTCGATGTCGGCCATCACCGACTCGCAAAAGCCGTAGTCGCTGAAGCGGGCCTGTTCCTCTTTGTTAACCTCTTGTGCGTCCTGTACTTCCGTCTCTAATTGTACCTCTGCCAACGTAGAACCTCTCTACTGTACCCACGGGATTTACGATAGGCTCAGGGCGGCGGGAGGTTCGCTTGAGGCGACCCCTGTGGGATGCCGCGCCGGGCTCTTTCGGACCGGGTCCACGACCAGTTCGTGCCGACTCCAGGTCCATGCGCCCGACGGTCTTGCGGGCGCTCCAACAAGGTTACATGGCTTCGTGAGCGACGACAGATCGTCGCGGCAAGCGGTTCACCAGCGGTCTTCAAGGCGGAATCAGGCTTAAAAACACCGTTTCCCACGGCCTCGTGAAGGCCAAATGCCAAGCCTCTGGCGATGCAACCATTGCTTTCGTTCGCGCGATTATATCATCCACTTCCATCGGACGATACAAGAAATACGTTAAATCTTATCTCGCCAAACCCAAACGAGCCGCGACCGTGAGGGAGCGGTAACCCCCCGGAACGAACCACCGTCACAGCCCTATTCCCGGCCGGGCGTTACAGTCCTGCGACCCGGTCACGGCACAGTCGTCGTTTGACGAAGCCACCAAGCAGGACCGTGTTCCTCTCATCTGGATCGGACACGTTCAATCGGAGTCCGTATCAGATCCGACCTCAGCCTCGATACGTCCCATAAGTGCCTTCATCTGCTCGGCGACGATCCCCTCGAACCCCTCGGCGAAGCGGTTCTTCTCGACCCACTCGGCCGGCGGGACCTTCCACATCGCCTTGCTGTCATCCAGGACGGGCCTGGCCTCGCTCCGCAGGACCTGGTGGATGTCGATCAGCGGCACGCCGTACATCCTGCTGACCTGGTAGATCTCGGTGTTGTGGATCCAGGCGAAGGCTTCCAGGTGCGTCGCCGGCGGCAACGTCGCGCAGACCGGCACGCTGCCGGCCTCGAGGATCCGGCGGATCAGCATCTGGTAGTTCGCCTCGAAGTCGCTCCGCTCCGGGTGGCCGATGTGCAGCTCCGACCCGCCGACCAGCACCACTACGTACCGCGGCTTGTGCCGTGCGAGCAAACCATCCACCGCCGCCAGCACATCCGTCAGGTGCCAGCCGGGCTCGTTGCCGTACAGCCGGCCCCGGCGACCCTGCGGCGCGCACGCCGCCGCCAGCTGATCACCAAGGAAGAGGACGCCTCGCCGCTCCGGGTGCGCCGCGACCACCTTGCGACACGGCTCGAGCCAGACCGTCGCCGGCGCGACCTGCTCAAACGTCGTCCCAGCCGGTCGCGGCGGGATCGTCCCGTCGAGATGCGGCAACGCGATCGGCGGGTAGTACGTCCCCTGGCACACCAGCTTCAGCGCCGACAGGTCGTGCTTGTGCTCGGCGGCCCTGGCCATCAGCTTCCGCGCGACCTCGGCATACTTCTCGTCGCCGGTGTAGTGGTAGGCCTTGGCGAACGTGAAGACCACCATGTTCGGCATCGAGTGGGCGTACGCCCCCTGCGGCTCGTACCCTTCGGACGCCTGCGTCGGCTTGCGGACCCCCACCCGCACCCCGTCGAAGTCCTCCGTCAGCCCGTGCGCCATCAGGAAGTCCGCCAGGTTCACCACGGCTGACTCGATCGCCGCACGGTCCGGCGAACCCGGGTAGATCTCCAGCAACTGCGTATAACCGTTGGTGATCGAGTCGGCCAGCCACGTCTGGCAGTGATATTCCACCTTCGCATCCAGATCGTATTCCGCCTCGCCGTAGCCGATCTTCTCATCGTCGCGGCGATACGTCCGATGGCGCCGCTCCTTCGACGGGTCGGGGATGACGTTGGCGCTCCACCATATGCCGTCGGCGTGACGTGTATGATCCTCGATCATGAACTCCCGCACCGCCCAGAGCATCGGCTCGATGTACCGGTCGTCCCAGGTCAGCTCGTAGGCATACGTCATCACCGTCCAGAGGTACCCGCCCAGGTACCGCCATGTCCCGCCGCCGCCGACGCGGTACCAGTCCTCGCCCAGGTAGATCGGCAACGACCAGAAGATCACGTCCCTGGCCCGCGGGTCGCCCGTCAGGTACCAGTAATTCGCCAGTCCCGCAATGAACACGTGCCCCGGGTCGGTATTGGTGTTGTACTGCCCGTGCGAATCGTCGCCGGCGAAGTGGCTGCCGCTCTTGTCGTGCTCGCGCTGGGGGTAGTTGCTCGTCTCGGGCGTGTACGTGTGCGAAAAGTCGATGTCGTAGTTGTGCCGCGCGCACTCGACGGCGAACTCCAGGTACTTCAACTCCCCCGTGCGGTAGAACTGCTGCAGCATGCAGTACGACGGGTCGTACTCCTGCTGACCCCAGTACCGGCCGACCAGGAAGTCCCCGAAGTTGAGATAGCCGTAGGCGTCCTCCGTCTCGCGGAAATAGTAGAAGCCCGCCTTTATCTTCCGCTCGCGGTTGAGCCCGCCCTCGGCCATCTCGTCGAACTCAGGGTGCAGCTGCTTGCCGTCCCGCGCCGCCGGGGCGATCACCTGCCGGCCGTACGCCCGCGTGGCGCAGTAGTACTCCGGCGTGCACGTCGCAAAGACCTCCGCCTGGTGCGCCAGCGCCATCTGCTCGGCCCCGGCGGTCGCCGCGTCGCCGACGTGGAAGTACAGCAGCACGTCGTGCGTCTTGCCCATGCCCATCCAGTTGTAGTTCCGCGCCAGCGGGTCGAGCTGCGTGCCCTCGGCCCAGTGCTCCAGCCGCACCGCCCCCGGCTCGGCGACCAGCCGCTTGGGGAAGCTCTGCCAGAAGTACCGCACCGCCGCC
>JAWLBS010000039.1:0-24036 GCA_041687575.1 Phycisphaerae bacterium
CATCCCGCTGGCGGCCGGGCCGGGCCGGATCAGCGACAGGGCGTGGATGATGTCGCGCAGGTCCTTCGCCCGCAGCATCCGCAGCAGCTGCCGCACGCCGGGCGATTCGATCTGGAAGCACCCGACGGTTTGCCCCGTCCCCAGCGTCCGCGCGGTGGCCGGGTCATCCTCCGGCAGCGACCGCAGGTCGACCCGCACGCCGTGGTTGCGATGGACCATCTCCAGCGCGTCGTCCAGGATCGCCAGCGAGCGGTGCCCCAGCAGGTCGATCTTGACCAGCCCGACCTTCTCGATCGCGTGCATGTCGTACTGCGTGATGGCGATGCCCTTGGTGGCCGGCTGCAGCGGGGTGTAACAGACCAGCGGCCGCGGCCCGATCACCACGCCGCCGACGTGGACGCTCAGCCCCCGCGGCAGACCCGAAAGCCGCTCGGCGACCCGCACCGCCCGCGCCACCTGCGCGTCGTGCATGGGAAAATCGCGGCACTCCGGCATCGTCGCAATCGCCCGGCGGAGGTTGGCCGGGTCGTCGTAGGGCAGCTTCTTCGTCAGCCGGTTGAGTTTCTCGGTCGGCATGCCCAGCGCCCGCGCCGCGTCGCGAAACGCGCTGCGGGCCTTGTAGAAGTGCTGGGTGCTGATCATCGCCACGTGGTCGGCTCCCCAGTGGTCGTAGACGAAGCGGATCGCCTCGTCGCGGCGGCGCCAGTCGAAGTCCAGGTCGATATCGGGAAAATCGATGCGGCTCTCGTTGAGGAACCGCTCGAAGTGCAGATTGTAGCGGATCGGGTCGACGGCGCTGATGCCCAGACAGTAGGTCACCAGCGAGTCGGCCGCTGAACCCCGCCCCACGCAGCCGATTCCGCTGCGCCGCGCGAACTCGACGATCTCGTGCACCGCCAGGAAGTAATCGGCGAACCCCATCTTCGTGATCACCCGCAGCTCGTGCCTCAGCCGCGGGACCGCCTCGGCGGGCACCTGCGAATACCGCCGCCGGAGCCCATCCCAGACCAGCCGGCACAGCCGCGCGCACGCCGTTTCGCCCTCGTTGAGCGCCACCCGCGGGAACTGCGGCACGCCGAGATCCAGCTGCAGGTCGCACTGCTCGACGAGCCGGGCGGCGTTGCGGAGAGGCTGCTGGCCATAGCGTGCGAGCCGGTCGCGGATCTGCCCGGCCGGTGCGAGCCACGCCCCCCGCGGCGCCAGCTGTTTTGCGTCGACGCGACTGGCGAGCTGGTTGAGCACGACCGCCCGCAGCACGCGGTGCAGGTGCCAGTCGATCGGTCCGGGGAAATACGC
This sequence comes from Phycisphaerae bacterium, assembly GCA_041687575.1. GTDB lineage: Bacteria > Planctomycetota > Phycisphaerae > UBA1845 > JANYLN01 > JANYLN01. The sequence goes on from JAWLBS010000039.1 coordinate 1,297, forward strand.
CGCGTGCGTAGCGACCGGCTCGACGCCGAGGCGGTCCGCCGCTTCCATCAATCTGTAACAAGCCGCCCGGCTGTCGTCGTCGCCGTAGTCGTGCAGGGCCGCCCGCAGCCTGGCTGGATCGACGGTTCGCAGCAGCCCTTGCAGCACCGCCGGCTCGTCGGCCAGGAACACCAGCCCGTCCTGGTACCGCCCGGCCGCCTCGAACAGGTCGAACGACCCGGCGATGTGCCTGTCGGTGATCAGCCGGCAGAGGTTCTCGTATCCCGTCCGGCTGCAGGCGACCGCGGTGACGCTACGGGCATCGAGCCGCTGGACGATCAGTTTCGTCCGCCCGAGCAGGATGTCGTCCGTATGGTCTGGTCGGGCGCCATGATCCTGCGTCAACGAGCCGCGACCGTGAGGGAGCGGTGAACCCCGCCGGGTGTCACGGTCCTGCGCCTCGTCACGGCGTAGTCGTTGTTTGACGAAGCCGGAAGCAGCGCCGCGTCCCTCGAACGCATCTTCGTCCACCCCGGCCCGGTCGCTTCCGCCAAAGGAGAACGCCCCGCCCCCGCCACCCGACAATATCCGGCCGGCAGCGCGCCGCCCGCGCGGCGGACGCTCCCCTGCGCCCGCCGCCGCGTCCCCCGGCGACGCGCCGCCCGGCCACCCCGGCCTCCCTGAACCGGCGCTTCCTTCCCCTGCGGATTCGATTCGCTCGGTGATCACCGCCCCGAGGATAGGCTTGATCCCCCGCTGCCGGGCCGACTGGTAGAAGTCGATCGCCCCGTACAGGTTGTCATAATCCGCCAGGCAGACGGCCCCCACGCCGTGCGATTTCGCCCAGTCCAGCAGCGTTTCCGGGCGAATCGCCCCGCATCCCAGGGACCAGCCACTGCATGCGCGCACGAACATCGGCCCTTCTCCACCCCAGCAGAGCGAGCGTCCGACAAATTCCGCCTGCGTGGTCCTCTTGAAAAACAAACGAACGACACGTCAACCGCGACCCCGCGCCAGCAGGGGGCGTTCGGTATATGTTAGGGTACCGCGGGTGCCAGTGGATTTCAAGGGCTGTTTTGAATAAAGCTTCCATCGGCCCCTCGCCCGCGAACCAAGAGGAATCCTCAGCGGCAATATGGAGTGCGGCGCCGCAGACGCCGCTTTCACTCAAGCCGGGCAGCTGTGCGAGCCCTGAGTCTCGCGTAGAACGCTGCTGCGCGACTATGGAGTGCGGCGCCAACGACGCCGCTTTCAATCAACGCCGCCGAACTGCACCGGTCTCGAATACCGAAAGAAACGCCCACACGCCTCCCCTCTCCTGCTTCGCGGCGCCGAGACACGGAACGGTTATGTCGTCCCTTCAGGACTCGACAACAACAGAAACAACGACAGGGAAGATTGGGCCCGCCACCCGGGGTAAGCGGGTTGTGGGCCTGCTTCGCCAGACGACGGCTTCGCAGGCCTGCGGGCGCAACCCGCTGACCCCGGGCTGACTTATCCCGCACTTTCAGTGCATTGTTGCCAACGGCATTGGTTGGCGGGCGTAGCCCGCCCTACATGGTTGTCGACGGCATGGCTTGGCAGGCAGAGCCCGCCCTACATGATGTCAACGACGCCGTTTCGCCGCGAATCCGTCCTCTTTTCCGCCCGGCCTTCCCACGCTACCATGGCCCCCACGTCCCGCCGGTACGATGTAACCGGCCCGAATAGTCCGTCGAGGCCCCTGTTCTACAAGCGTGTAACGATGAACAATTACAATCTCACCCGTCAAATCCCCCTGAACCAGGACTACGACGTGATCGTCATCGGCGGCGGCCCGGCCGGCTGCACGGCCGCGACGGCCGCCGCCCGCGAGGGCGCCTCCACGCTGCTGATCGAGGCGACCGGCTGTCTGGGCGGCATGGGCACGCTGGGGCTGGTCCCGGCATGGTGCCCGTTTTCCGACAAGGAGCAGATCATCTACCGGGGCCTGGCCCAGCAGGTCTTCGAGGCCTGCAAGGCCGGCATGCCCCACGTCAAGCCCGGCGCGATGGACTGGGTCCCGATCGACCCGGAGCTGCTCAAGCGGATCTACGACGACATGGTCCTGCAGGCCGGGGCGAAGATCCTGTTCAATGCCCAGATCTGCGCGGTTGACGCCGATGACAAGGGTATCGTCTCGACGATCGTCGTCGCCAGCAAGGCTGGCCTGACCGCGTACCGCGCGAAGGTCTACGTCGACTGCACCGGCGACGCCGATCTGGCTGCCTGGGCCGGTGCCGACTTCCACAAAGGCGACGACGCCGGCGATCTGCAACCCGCCACCCACTGCTTCGCGCTGACCAATGTTGACGAATATGCCTACCTCAACGGCCCTCGCCTTCATGCGGGCAACCCCGACAGCCCCGTCTTTAAGATCCTTGCGTCCGGCCGGCACCCGCTGATCCCGGACTTCCACCTGTGCAACAACCTGGTCGGCCCGCGGACCGTGGGCTTCAACGCCGGGCACCTCTGGCAGGTCGACAACACCGACCCGACCAGCGTCAGCACCGCCTTGGTCCAGGGGCGCAAGATGGCCGCGGCATTTCGCGATGCCCTGGCCGAGTTCCATCCGAAGGCGTTCGCCGCGTCGTGGTTGGTGCAGACCGGGGCGCTGATGGGCATCCGCGAGACCCGCCGGATCGTCGGCGACTACTACCTGACGTTCGAGGACTACATGGCCCGCCGCAGCTTCGCCGACGAGATCTGCCGCAACAGCTATTTCGTCGATATTCACAATGCCGCCAGCGACAAGGGGGTTGCCCCGGCCGACGTCGAGAAGTTTCACCAGCGCAGCTACCGCTACGAACCCGGCGAATCCCACGGCGTGCCGTACCGCTGCCTGACGCCGAAGGCCCTGCGCAATGTCCTGGTCGCCGGCCGGAGCATCTCCTGCGACCGCGCCGTCCAGGGCAGCGTTCGCGTCATGCCGGTCTGCCTGGCGATGGGCGAGGCCGCCGGCCTGGCCGCCCGGTATGCGACCGAGGCCCCCGGATGCGACGTGCATGCCGTCGACATTCAGCGACTCCGCCAGCGCCTGATCGACCACGGCGCCTACCTGCCGCCTGTGGGAGAGAAAGAGCAGCGCATATGAGCAGTACAGACCGCCCAGCCGCATCCCCCGCCGAGCAGCCTCCGCAGATGCCGGGCGCCGCGACGCTTGCGACCCCGGAAACCATCCCCCACCTGGCCGTCCTGCGGACGCTGATCATGTCGTGGGTCCTGCTGTCGGGGCTGATCGGGGCGGGGCTGATCGGCCCGAACCGCTCGCTGATCCAGGACGAGTACGGTCTGAGCTACACTCGCTTCGGCGTGGGTCTGGCGGGCATCCAGATCGGCTTTGCGCTGCTGGTGCTGCTGATCGCCCCGCTGCTGCGGCGGTTCAACTACGCCCGCGTCGTGCTCGGCGGGCTGGGCCTGCAGGCGGTCGGGCTGCTGGTGATCTGGCAGGCGGCCACGCTGATCAACATCGCAGCCGGCTGGGCCCTGGTGACCATCGGCGTGGTGATCGGTTCGCTCTTCAACAACATCAGCATGGACCTGTGGCCCAGTAACCCGCGGCGTGGGGTGCTGCTGCTGCACGCCTTCAACGGCATCGGCAAGGTGCTCGGCCCGGCCATCGCCGGCGTGCTGCTCGTGCTGGGCTGGCGGGCCAACGTGCTGTGCGCGGGGCTGCTGACGCTGGCGGTTCTGGCGGCGTTTCTTATCTATCAGGCCAACATCGCCTCGCTCAGCGCGCGGCACCAGCCGCGCGGCAACCCCGTCAGCCTGCGGATTCTTCGCCGGCCGCTCTACTGGATGTGCGTGCTGCCGTTCGGCCTGATCGCCGGTGGCGAGGCCGCCTTCGCCACGCTGCTGCCGTCGTTCCTCGAGCAGCACCGCGGGATGAGCTCCGAGCTGGCGAGCTGGATGCTGGCGATCCACCTGATGGGCCTGGTCGCCGGGCGGTTCGTCTTCGCGCACCTCAGCGACCGGCTTGGCAACAATGCGATCATCGCCCTGTGCCTCTCGGCCGGGGTGTTCGTCCTGCCGGTCGTTTATGTGCCCAGCGCGGCGGTGCTGGTGGCGTGCGTATTTCTGCTGGGCGTGCAGTTCAGCAGTACCTGGCCGACGTTTTATGCCCAGGCCGCCCGGTTCCTGGCCGAGCAGCGCGACATGCTCGCCTACGGCACGGGCCTGTCGAACATGATGGGCATTGCCCTGTGCATCATGCTTTCCAGCTGGATCGCCGACGCGAGCCTGCCCGCCGGCGTGCTTTCCGGGCCGGTGATCCTGGTCCTGTTCGGCCTCGCCTACTTCACCAGCCGCCTGTCCCGCCCGCCCGTTGTGGCAAGCGGCGGGCCCGAAGCCGCATGACGCTATAATCGGCAGGTGGATCAGTCATGAAGCATACATATCTTCAAGTGACATATCGCAACGGGCGTCCGTTGGCCGCATACTACTACCTGCCGCGCCGTGACGGCGAGAAGGTCGCCAGGACGTCGCGCGAGGAGGAAGGTCTGCTGGTCGACTATACCGCCGACGGCAAGGCCATGGGCATCGAAATCACCTCGCCAGCCAGTATCGACCTGGCCGAACTGAACCGCCTGCTGGTGCGGCTGGGTTGTCAGCCCGCCACCCCCGAAGACCTCGCCCCGCTCCACGTCGCCTGACGCGCAACGCAGGACTCGAGCGCCATGCTCTTGCCAGGGTCTACCGCTCCCTCACGGTCGCGGCTCGTTTCCACAGGACCTGGGAGTGCCACGCTCCAGAACGTTGAAAGACACCCTCGCTTACGCTTCGGGCTCCTTCCCGCAGCTTGTCAGAGCGCTGCACATGCGGGGAATTCCATGGCCACACACATCGTGGCCATGGCACCCACCGTTGTTGTTGTTTTAAATCTGTGTAATCTGCGAAATCTGCGGATAGACCCGCCGTTGTCGTTCACTGCCACCTGGCCACTGGCAACTCCCCCCTCAGCTGTCAAACTCCGCAATCAGCTCCCGCACCCGCGAAAGGATGCGGCTCTTGGCGATGTACACCGCGTTGCGCGAGATGTCCAGCCGTTCGGCCACCTCATTCGGCTCGAGCTCCTCCAGGGCGTACATCTCGAACGCCGCGAAACTCTTCTCGTCGAACTCCCCCCGCGCCCGGTCCATGCAGATCTGCATGACCATCTTTTCCCACTGCTGCTGCCACAGGTCCTGGGCGGCCGCCGGGTCGGCGAAGCTGTCCAGCGGCTGGCTGTCCGAGGTCGACCGCTGCAGGTCCGTCGCGGACTTCTCCGGCCGGCGCTTGCGGAAGGTCTGGGAGAGCACCTTGCGGGCGATGCCGAACAGCCAGTGGCTCAGCCGCCCCTTGGCCCGGTCGTAGTTGCCGGTCCGGTAGGACTTGAAGAACTCCATCAGGGCCTGCTGGGCGAAGTCTTCGGCGGCCTGCTGGTTCAGGCCGCTCTTGCGGGCGAACCCGACCAGGATCGGCTTGAAGTAGCCGACAAAACAGGTCCACGCCTGGTTGTTTCCCGCGTCCGCCAGCCCTTCCAGCAGCATGGTGGTCGTCACCCAGGTCTGGGCGGGCCTTTTGCAGTTCGTCTGTTCGTGCTGTGTCATAAGACCGTGACCGGTGAAATCGTTCCCGGGCCGCCATCGGCCCGCCGCAACGACGGTCAGATTACCACAACCCCTGCCGTCGAGGCAACAAACACTATCGCCTTTGAGGGGGGCGGTTCCGGTCACGGGTCCGTGAATTCCCGCACGGGTCGAATAACCGCCCCGCCCGCCCCGTCTGACATATTGGCATCGGGATGTCGGTGTCCGGGACCGCGCCACTGGCCGCAACGTCCGGCAGCTGCCCTTGCGGGCAAAAATGTCCGATTGCGGGACATGGCCGGGCATCTTTAGCTAGTGTAAACTATACACAGGGCGAGCGGGTCCCCTATAATGAAGTGTGCATCCGTCCGTCTTTCGCAGCGACTGATGCGGCCGGACGGTTGCAGGCATTTGTACGAGGGTTTGATCATGATCAGCACTATGTGGGCCAAGGGACGTTTGAGGTACCTGCTGGTGCTGTTGTGTCTGGCGATCATGGGGTTGTTCACCGCAGATGCAATGGCCAGGCAGGTCAGCCGCAGTTCCGAGTCTCGTTCGAGCATCAGCAGCCGTGGTGGCATGTCCGCCAGGGCCGGCCGATCCGTCTCCCGGGCGCCAAGCAGGTCCTCCTCGCGGTCGAGCCCCTCGATCTCGCGATCGAGCAGGGGCTCTGCCGGCAGCTCGTTCTCCCGGTCGAGTCCTTCGATTTCGAGCCGGGGGTCTGGCGGGACCTCCTCGCCTCGTTCGTATTCCGGCGGGTCGCGAGCCGGCGTGAGCCGATCGAGCGGCCCATCGCCCTCGATCCGTTCCTACGCCGCCCCGAGCCGGTCATCCTCCTCGATTGGCAGCCGGCCGGATGCCAGGAGCTATACCGGGTCGTCCGCCGTGCGGCGCTCTACACCCACCCCCGACATCCGGACGAGCTCCCCGAACATTCGGCGGCCCGCCGGGAGCACCGGTCCGAGCATCACAAGGCCTGACGCATCGGTCCGGGGCAACTCGGTCCCCCGCCAGATCGCTCGGCCAAACACCAGCGTGCGCAGCAGCCCGGCCCCCGAGGTCCGCGCCCGGCCGGACGTCTCACGTGGGACCATCACCCGTGACGCGACGCCCCGGATATCGCGGCCGGACCCGTCGGCTGCCTCTGTCCGCGGCCGGACCGGCACCCCGCGGAGCGACTCCGTCGCCCGGCAAATCGCCCGGCCGAACACCTCCGGCGTGCGGTCTGGTGAGGGCTATGGCCTGAGCCGCGATCTGGCTGGGCGAACCATCGACCGCTCTCCGGCCAGGCAGACCACGCCGGACGCGGCCGTGGCGCGGACCCGCGACAACGTCAGCCGGCAGATCGCCCGTCCGAACGTCGGCGACCGGGTCGTCCGTTCGCCGTCCAGTGATCAGACCGTCCGGCGAGCCCCCGAGATCGCCCAGCGGTCAGGCCCACAGCGCGGCACCGACACCCTTGGCCGCCGGTCGGACATCCAGGACCGCCGGGGCACGGTCGACCGGGCCCCGATCAGCCGGCCCATCGACCGCGACACGCGGCAGATCGACCGCGGCACCGTCGATGTCAGCCGGGCCGCCGTTCGGGGACGCGGTGCGGATTCCGCCTCGGTCCGCTCGGCACAGCGGCAGCTCGACACTACCCGGGGCACCCGGTCGATCGACCGGTCGAGCGTGACCGGCCGCACAGCCGGCGTTGAGGTCGCGCGCCGCGGTGGTGACAGCGATATCGTCCGCCGCACCGTCGGTGTCGATCGCGTCAGCCGTGTGGACCGCGACATTGCCCGTACCGACTTCGCCCCCAACGCCGCCAGTCAGCTCGCTCGTGTCGGCGCCCGTTCGGGCGACTTCGGGGTGATGGATCGCTACAACGTCCGGCAGGGTCCGGTGCGTCGCGCTGACTACCGTGACGGCGGCCGGTGGGACCACCGCGACCGCAGCTACTACGGCCGGGGCGGCTTCTACAGGCACGGCCGCTACCGCGATTTCGACGTGAACGTGAGCATCTATCGCGGCTGGTACGGCCGAGGCCACCACTGGCGGTGGCATGACTGGCGTTGGCATAGGCCGTCCTACTCGTTCGGGTACTACGGCGGATACTATCCGCGTCGATCCTGGTCGTTCGGGCTGAGTTACTTCCGCTCCGGGGTCTTCGACGTCGGTTTCCGGTATGCCCGGCCGATCTACGGCAGCTGGTACTATCCGCCGGCCGTAGCCTATTACGACTACAGCTGGTACTACCCGCCGATCGCGTATTCGCCGGTGGTCTACACGCCGATCTACAGGCCGGCGTATTACTCGCAGCCCGTCGTGCCGCTGCTGCCGACGTACTACTACCCGGGATACACGACGTACTACTACTATCCGGAGCTCTACTACGCCCCGCCGACCGGGACGACCTATGACTTATCCCTGAACCTGTTCGCCGGCAAGGGCGACACTGGCGGGTCCGTACTGGAGACGGCCCCGAGTCTCGAGCTCCAGGACCTGCCCGCCCCGGCCCGGGGGGATACCGCGGCCGCCCCTGCCGGTGACGACCTGTCCAGGGGCCTGGAGGCCCTGCGGACCGGCCGGCCGGAGGTCGCCCGGCACCTGCTCGCCCGTGCGGTCAACGCCGATCCCAGCGACGGCGTGGCGCGAATGCTGTACACGTCCGCCCTGGTCGCTGACGGGCAGTACACCGAGGCGGCCCTTTCGCTGCGCGACGCGATGCAGGTCTGGCCGGACATGCGCCTGGACGACTTCTACCTGCCCAGCGTGTACGCCGACGCCCGGGAGCAGACGCAGTATCTCCGCGATCTGCGGGCGTTTCTGTCGGACAACCCTGACCGGCTGGACGGCTGGCTCCTGGCGGTCTGGTCGCACGCCTTCAGCGGCGATCTGAACCAGGCCGCCGACCTGCTGGCCACGGCCCAGCAGACCTGGCCCGACGATCCGGGGCTCAAGCAGCTGGAGACCATTATTGCGGTCGGCTAGAGCGCCAACGCTCCAAGCAAGCATAGCGGGTTGCGCGGATCGACCGACGCTGCCCGCCAGCGGGCAGGCTAAATATGACTTCGATGCTTCGCGGGCAGCGCTATACCTGGGATTAGCAGGTGGACGGGCATTGACTGAGGACCTTCATGTTTCACTCTCCGGAGGAGTGAATTCCACTTCCTGCACGCGCCACGCTGCGTACTGAAGGGCCGCGTCAATGTCCTCAGGCTCAAGATACGGGTAGAGTTCCAAGATATTCTCCCGGCTGTGCCCGCTGGCCAACAGGCCTATGACAGTTCCCACAGTGACACGCATGCCGCGAATGCATGGCTTCCCGCCCATGACCTGTGGATCGAAGGTGATTCTATCGGGGGCCTTCAAGATCGGTCTCCCGCCAAATCCCCGGTTGTGCAAGTTGTTGTTGTTTATCCGCGTTTCATCCGCGTTCATCCGTGGCTGATATTGCTGTTGTTGTCTTTCTTCGTGCCCTTTGTGGTTGCCCTGTCATTGTCGTTGTTTGTCTTGCTTGCTCACAACTTTCAGTGGCCTTGGCTGCGGCCCTGGCGGCATCAGGGTCCCTAACGTCCAATCGGCGCGGCTCCTACTGCCCCCACCCCTTCGCCATCACCAGCAGGTCCAGCGCATTGACCGCCCCGTCGCCGTTGAAGTCGCACCGGCTGTCGAAGCCCGCCTGGCCGCTCGAGCGGTTCCAGCTGTGTGCCATCGCCAGCAGGTCGACCGCGTTGACGTGCCCGTCGCCGTCGACGTCGCCGGCCACCGCCGACGGCAGGATCGCCCAGGTCGGGTCTTCCGCCAGCTTGTGCTTGTTATGCAGGCTGCCGTCCAGCCAGTTCCAGGTGTCCCGCCCGCCGGGCAGGTGCACCACCCCCGTCATTGCCGCCCGGGCGATGTAGTTGTAGCTGGACGGGTAATCACCGGTCGGGAAGTCGGCCGGGCCGACGTCGTCGACGTAGGCGTTGTTCACCTCCAGCCAGGTCGGGTACACGATCCCGCCGTTGTTGCCGTCGTTGTAGTGCGTCGGCAGGTGATACGGCGCCCCGCGGTACGGGTTCACGTCGGGGTGGCTGAAGCGGTTGATGATCGACTCGCCCAGCCAGTCGATCAGCGCTGTCGTGTCCAGCCCGATGTCCCTCAGGTGCCCCAGCACCAGCAGCACGAAATCGTCCTGCCACGGCGAGCAGTAGTAGCGGACCGTCGCGTCGAGGCCGGCGTCGGGCCGGCCGCCGTCGGCGCCGATGTTGCTCTGGCGGCCCCAGAACCGCACGGCCGGGTAGTTGCCATTGACGACGTACTTGTCGGTCCAGTACGCGATGTTGTTGGCGACCTTCTCGGCCAGGTAAGGCTTCTCGATATCGCCGTCGGGGGCGAGGTTGGCGGCGTCAGCGACGTTGCGGATCGCCCAGGCGTCGCCGCGGACCTGGTCCTTGATCAGCCCGCGCTCCCGCTCGCGGTAGCTCGGGTTGGAGTCCGCCAGGTCCCAGCCGGCCCAGAAGTACATCTCTTCGAGGTACCAGTATTCACCCGTCACCATGTACGGCACGTACGCGAACGACGCCTGGTGGGCCTTGTCCACGCTCCAGCCGGTGCTCGTCGGGCCGACCGGGGCGGGGATCCGATCCTCGTTATTCTGCCACTGGAAGTCCCACCGGCCCAGCCAGAGCGTCGGGCGGTCGTCGATGCTGATGATGTGCTGGTGGAACGGGCGGGCCGGGTCGCTCTCGCGGACGTGGATCGGGATCGAGCCCGACAGGTCGCCGCAATTGAGCGAGATCTCCCTCAGGCGGTTGTCCATGCTCAGCAGGTACCGCGCCGCCCAGGTCGGGTAGATGCCGATCTCCTGTCGGCCGCCCGTGGTCGGGAAGTACTGGGTGATGATGCCGCGCTGCATGATGTCGTGACTGGAATTCGACCAGCTGCTGTACGTCCCCGCCAGCGTGCTTTCGGGTACGACCAGCGACGTGTCATACCGCGGCAGCAGGCCGGTGGCGATCATGTAGTCCAGGTCGTAGCGGACCTCGACCTCGCCCGGCTGCGTCCCCTGCCACAAGACCTTGTGCCAGCGGGCGTTCATGTTGTGCGTAAACGTCGTTCTGCTGAAGACGCTGGTCGGGCTGGCGTATCCCAGGGCCAGATCGAAGTCGTAGATGATGTTGCCGCGGTAGTCGCTCCAGCAGTTTTCCACCACCGCATCGACGCGAACCGCCGGCCAGTCCTTGTAGATCCGCACACGGTACTGCACGTTCACCTGGTTGGCGACGTTGACGCTGAAATTCTTCAACAGGAACTCCGTGCAGATGTCGCCGGATATCCACGTTTCCGGGGCGGCGGCGGTGAGCATCTGCCTGGCCGAAAAGACCGTCGGCAGGCCGCCGTAGGTGATCGTCATCTGCGCGTCGAAGTCGGTCGCCAGCACGTCGTCCTTGTCCAGCGGGTCGGCGTTGGCGTTGACGCCTCCGGGCAGGATCTCGGCCGTGACCTGCCCGCCGGCCGGCAGGGAGGGGATCAGCACCGAGACCAGGGCGTGCTTGATGGACCCATCGGGATATCGAACCTTTGCGTCGGTCTGGGTGGACAGGTCCTGCCCGTCGACCCGCACTGTCACGGCGTCGCCCGGCACGTCGCCCTGCTTGAATACGAGCGAGAGGGTGACGGGGTAGTTGGTCGTGGTCTGGCCACTCTTGTCGGCGATGACCACGGACGTAACGGGAGCTTGCCCGGCAGCCAACGGCGCCAGCATCAGAACGATCAGCCCTGCTATCGCAAGGAAAGGTGCGCACGCGTTTCGCATGTTCCGCCTCCTGAAAGGTTGCTGACAGTGTAGCAGGGCGGCGGCATGCGGCACAAGCCTTTCTTGAGGGGGCGGGTGCCGGGCCATGGCCGCGCTGTTGGCGGGCGGGCGCCTGGCGGGGGTCTGACCCCTGGTAGCACGCCCGTGCTGGGATCAACGCTTCAACCCCCTTGGGGCGCCGATACCTGAGCGATCCAACGGGGTCTGACCCCCTGGGGCAGGCGCTCCAGAGGGGTGCCACGAGGTGCCACGGTCCTGCGTCAACGAGCTGCGACCGTGAGGGAGCGGTGAACCTCGACGGGTGCCACGGGGTCAGACCCCGGTGGCGTGCACAGGCATCCCGGCCGCCAAGAAGTTTCAGCGTTGATTCCGTCGTCGGCGTTCGCTTCGGGGTCTGACCCCTGGAAGACGCCCCCCCCCTACCGCCGCCACTGCCCCTCCATCAGCCGCTCCCGCAGCCGCTTCCGCATCTGTCGGACGATATCCGGCTGCGCCGCCGCGACGCTGTGGCATTCGTGCGGGTCGCTGGCGAGGTCGTAGAGCTCCGCCACATCGTTCTCATTATCAATCAATTTATAACGATCCGTCCGCACCACCCCGAACCCCTTCAGCACGCTGATCGTCTCTTGGCGATGCTCGCTCGCCTGCCCCCGGAGCACCGGCCCCAGCGACCGGGCGTCCAGGTTCGGCTGGGCGGGCAGGCCGGCCAGATCCGTCAGCGTCGGGTTCACGTCGATCAATTCGACCAGCGCGTCGCTCGTGCGGCCGGGCTCGATCCCGGGCCCCGCCACGACCAATGGCACACGGATGGCGGCCTCGTACCCCACGCTCTTGGTGAAGATGCCGTGGTCGCCGAGCATCTCGCCGTGGTCGCTGGCGAATGCAATGATCGTGTTGTCGGCCATCCCGCGTCTGTCGAGCGCCTCCAGGATCGCGCCGACCTGGTCGTCGATCAACTCGGTGGCTGCGCAGTACTGCCGCCGCGCGTGGGCGACCTGCTCGTCCGTCAGACCCACCTGCCGCGACCGGGCCCGGCGGCTTTTGCCCTCCAGGTCGCCCCGTACGGCTGGCGGCATGGGTTTGCCCCGATACCGCTCGGCATACTCGCCCGGCGGGTCGAACGGGTCGTGCGGGCCGACGAAACTGACGAACAGGTGCCACGGAAAATCGTCCGGGACCTGCTCGATCCACTCGGCCGCGCGGCGACCGATGTAGGCGTCTTCGAAGGCATCCGTCGGCAGCACCGAATCGTGCGATCCGTGCTTGATCCAGCCGCCCTTGTTGCGGGCCCTGTAGTCCTTGTGGAAGGCGTCGTACAGCCCTTGCTGCTGCAGCCAGAACCCGTACGGGCCTTGCGGCGTGGGGTGGTTGCCGGCGTGCATCTTGCCTTCGCACTCGATGGGGTGGGTGAACCCCCAGCCGAACACGCACGGCCGGTCGCCGTGCCGGCCGTTGTACTGGTCCGGCTTGGCCAGATCGAGCTTGCCGACGCAGCCGACGCGGTAGCCGTAGTCGCGGAAGTGCTGCCAGAATGTTGCTGCGGACAGCGGCAGATAGCTGTCATTGTCGATCGACCCGATCCGGCTGGGCAGCAGCCCCGATGCCAGTCCGATGCGGCTGGGCACGCAGATGGGGCAGTTGGTCGTACACTGCGTAAACCGCACGCCATTGCGGGCGAGCCGGTCGATGTTCGGGGTGCGGATGAAATCGCTCCCGGCCGCGCCGAGGTAATCGTGCCGGTGCTGGTCGTCCATGATGAACAGGACGTTGGGGCGAGTGGGTTGATCGGTCATTTTCAGGTCTCCTGCTATCAGCACGGACGTCGGTGCTTCTAATGTGCACCTCGCATTTACTGCGGCGGCTGCCATACAACGCGCCAGTTTGGCCAACTTGTGTCCTGGCGCCTGTCTTGATATTCGCCGGGATCCCTTGGGACAAAAACTTCGCAGTTGCTCATGTCCCACCAGTACCAGCGCATCAGAAATCCTTCATCCTGCTCTTCGAGGGTATAGTTGCCCGGGGAGTCCTCCTCCACGATACGGGCGAGGCTGAAGGCGTTCAAGGTGCCGTTTGTATGGAAGTACTCCGCCACACCTTCGCGCAGCTGCAAAAGGGAGGTCTCGCTTGCCGGCTGTGCGTGAGAAACCGCCTTTAGAGCCTCATCGAGAGATGGGACCTGAGCGGCTGCTGCCCACCTTTCCGCCTGTACGCCTGTCTTCGGCAGAACCAGGTATACGGCAGCGGTTGACAGGAGCGTCACTCCCAGGACGGGCATCATGCCGCGGACAAGGTAGGCCCGGCGACGCTGGTCCTGTGCGAACCGACCCGCAATACCGAAGAGCGCGACTGGTATCCCGAGCATCAGGACGATCTCCGCCACACAGATGCCGGCCATCCCCGCGCCCTTGTGGCTGAACAGGAGTCGCCGGTGCGATCCCGGTTCGTCCCAGCGAATCACGAAGTCTGCACGCATGTCCTCAGGATCGAGGTCTGCGCTGAGCCTGGTGAGGCAGCAGCCGTCCCACAGGATGTCATGTATGTCGACCAACCCGCTGAAGCCGAGCAAGGTGCGGTTCGTGTAAACGGGGCCTTCGCGGTGAAGGATCCATGTGGGGGCGTCTTCCTGACGCAGGACGCCCGAGGCATCGCATTGCAACTGATCGCAGTGCGCTCGCTGCTCCGCGACAACGAAGAGCTCCAGGTGAACGGGCTCGCCCGACAAGGCGGTCAGGCGCATCGGGTAAACCGGCTCGGGTGACGCAAACGTGATGGAAAGCGGATGCGGGCGCAGGACGCCGTCGCCGCTGCGCTGGAGTCTGGCCGCGACAAAGCACCAGCCGTTGGCGATGTAGTCGTCAAGCACGGGGACGGCCTTGGCGGGAAAAGGTGCGAAGCCGTTTTCGTCGAGCCACCGGTTCAAGGCCTTGGGCGTGTCGGCCTGCAGCGTTGTGACATCATAATTGCCCACGATCCGGCTCTGCCAGACATCGATCCCGGTCGTTGCTCCGGCCGACATGTCGCCGCCCGAACCCAAGAGCATGCTGGACCCGAGCAGATAGACGACGAACACGATCAGCATGGCCCAGACCATGGACCCTGCCATGTCCAGGACTCCTTTTCGCGTCGGAGGATTCGTCTTGATTACGGAGGCGGCCCAGCAGATGACCATCACGGCGGGTATGCTCAGGCCGATGATCAGGCCGCTGAGATTGTCAAACGCTTGTGGACGGGTGCGCATCGACAGCGTGCTGAGCAGACCGGGGGAGGCCTTGGCGACGTCTGCAGGGAGGGCAGGGACCGGCACGATCCAGCCGAATCGCTGCCCCTCCCCCCGGATCGACGATTCGATGATCAGCCGCTCGACCTGGTCCTTGTATACCATGACCGCCCGCTGCAGCGGTATGTCCGGGGCCTTCGACTGGGCCGTTTCGATCGGCGGCAGGATGCAGCCGTCCGCCAATGCGCTGCTGACGCAGATGAGATGTATGAGCAGCCAGCCAGCAAGGCATGATACGATCAGACGTTTACGTGGATGCATGATCGCCCTCTGATGTTCTACCCCGGCAACCCATCAATCCGCCTCACCGCCAGCCGCCGCAGGCCTGCCAGGACCTGCTCGACGTTCTCTTGAACCGGCTGCGTGGCGTCGATAATCTCCACCGGCGACGGGTACCGGCCGGGCAGGGCGAGGAAGTTCGCCCGCACCGCCGCGTGGAACGACGCCGGCCGGCGCTCCATCGCATCGAGTCCTTCGCCCTCTTCCGCCAGCTGCGATTCGCGCCGCCCGGTCATCCGCTGGCCGATCCGCCCGAAGCCGATCTCCACCGGCACGTCCAGCACGAACGTCATGGCCGGCCAGGTCGTGCCCACCGCGTAGCGGGCCAGGGCGAGGATGTCGGCCAGGTCGTCTCCGGCTGCCACCTGGTACGCGCACGTCGAGGAGACGAACCGGTCGCACAGCACCACCCGCCCCTCGTGCAGGGCCGGGCGGACCACCTCCCGCACCAGCTGCGCCCGCGACGCCATGAACAGCAGCGTCTCGCACTGCACGCTCATGTCCGTCAGGTCGTGGTCCAGCAGCACGCTGCGGATGCGGTCGCCGGCGACGGTCCCGCCGGGGTCCTTGCAGAGCGTCACCGCCAGCCCGGCCGCCTCCAGGTGCGCCGCCACCTGCCTTTGCACCGTGGTCTTGCCGCAGCCGTCCGGCCCGTCCAGCACGATGAAGCTGCCGCCAAGGTTGTACAGTTCCGCGTCGTGCTCCATGGTCGATGTTCCCGTATCGCCGCCGGATTGTCGCTCCGGCGGCGCAGATGAATATCGTGTGTCTTTCCGCTCGACGCCGCCGGCCGATGTCTCGTCGCCCGCGTCCGCGTCCTGCTGTCGCCCGAGCCTACCATCACTGCCCTCCGCCGCCAAGGGGCCGGGGGGTGACGGCGACGCCTTTCCCGAGATTCGAGGTTCCCGCAGCTCCGCGGCGTTGGGTGAAAGCGGCGTCGTTGCCGCCGCACTCCATATTGCCGCCGAGCGATCCGCTTGAGACTTGCAGCGTTGGCACCGATGACGGCTTGAGTGAAAGCGGCGTCTGCGTCGCCGCACTCCAAAGGCTGTCGCCGCGTCCCGGGTGAAGTCGCTACGAGGAGAGTGCAAGGGAAGAGATATCTCGCAAAAAAAGAACAGGCCGGGTGCCATGGCCACGCTGTATGTGGCCATGGAATCCCTCGGATGAGCGTTGCTTGCGCAGCTCGACCGTGTTCGTGCGCAGAGGAAAGGATGTCCGCGCAAGAAAACAGGCCGCCGGACCCGTGGGTCCGGCGGCCTGTTTCAAATCAAGTGCAATACGCCTTCGTTACCGGAAGCGCCGCCTGTGCCCCAGCAGCACCAGGCTGCTGACCAGCAGCAGCCCCAGCGTCGCCGGCTCGGGTATCACGGCCGAGGCGATCACGTTGTCGATCGCCAGCGATGCCCCGCCGATCGAAAACGAGCTGATGTTGCCCAGCATCATCAGCACCCCGAGCCCCGCGGGCGAGACGGCTGGCACCAGCAGCGCCGCGTCGCCGGTGATCCAGCCGTTGAGCGACGCCAGCGAGTCCGCGACGATCAGCTGGTTGTTGATCGCCAGGTTGATTCCCTGTTCGTACTGCCCGAACTGCAGCACGACCCCCCAGGCGGCGTCGGGGAAATCGAACGTCACCGCCGCGTTGGACAGTTGCAGCTCATTGCCGAACCCGCCTGCCATGCCCGTGCCGACGCGGACCGACCGCTCAGCGCCCGTAGGCAGGTACTGCCCGAGCGGCTGCACGGCCGCATCCACCTTCACCGGTACCCCTGACGCGGTGAATCCGTCGCCGGGCAGAAACGGCGAATCGGCTGACACATCGGAAAAAGTGATCACAACTGCGTTGGCTACCCCGCAACTGGCGCAAGCGACCACCAACGCAACGACCCCGACTGCAGTTCTCCTGAGCACCATGGATCTTGTACCCTCCAATTCCATGACCAAGAGGCACGACAAGTGAGTCGGCCGAGCCCCGCGCGATGGCGAGATCGCACGGGAAACGGTCCAACACACCTTCTTTAAGGCTAGGTATGTGGAAACGCCGTCAATGCGGCGGTTACGACTTTTGGCGAGATCGCGTTCTACCCTCCAGTGGCGATACGAGAGACATTATAGGACGTTGGGCGGCACAACGCAAGGGCTTGCACAATATCGCCTCGGCAGGGATCCGGGGCGCGGCAGGGCAGGGGACCGCGGGGCCGATGCCCCGCGGTCCGCCCGCAAGCCAACGCCATGCCCGCCGTGCCGGCGATGCTACGGCCCGACCTGCCGACGCTTCAGCAGCATCAGCCCGCTCGAGCCCAGCAGCGCCAGCGTCGCCGGCTCCGGTACCACGTACGAACCGATTACGTTATCGATCGCCAGCGACGTCCCGCCGATCGACAGCGACTCGACCGCGCCCACCACGATCAGCGCGCCAAGGCCCTCGGCCGACGTGAACGGCACGAACACCTGCGTGTCGCCCAGGACCCAGCCGTTCATCGCCGACAGCGAGTCGGCCACGATCAGGTCATTGCCGATCTGCAGGTTGATCCCGCGGGCCTGCTGCCGGAACTGCAGACAGATCCCGAAGGCCGGCTGGGGGAAATCGAACGTCACCGCCGCGTTGGTCATTTGCAGTTCGTTGCCTCCCCCGCCGGCCATACCCGCGGCGACAGATACGCTGGACCCGCCGACGGGATACAAGGTGCTCCCCAGCGGCAGCACGCTGGCGTCCACCCGCACGGCAACCGACGAGGACGAGAACACATCGCCCGGCTGGAAGAGCGACCCCGCATCCATCTCATCGAACGTAATGACGATCCCCTGCGCAATGCCACAACTACCGGCGACGATCAGTAGCGTAGCGACCCCGACTGCAGTTCTCCTGAACACCATAGGTCTTAACCCTCCGATTCCAAGACCAAGAGGCGCGGGAGAGCATCGGCAGGCCCGGGCGCGATGGCGAGTTCGCACGACGGACGCACCGATTGGCGCTTTATTAAATTATGGAGTGCAAACTTCTTTCCCTTGCTGCGGCGTGGAGTAGGGCGAGCTAACTTCGCAGCATCTGCAAGTCTGGCCGCGCATTCTACCGTAATGCCCGAACAATGCAACCCCCGTCCCCGTAAAAACGGTACGGGACGTGTCTGTGCCGGGTGCCACGAAAACAGGCGATGGTCCCAATGGTACCGGAGATTGCCTGTACGGCGGCTCCGGTTTCGGACAAGGGCCGAAATCGCTTGCCGGCGAGGCGACGGCCGGAAGTGTCCCGGCACCGGACACACAGCCTCGCCAGGGCATTGCCCCGGCTGGTCCCGGGGTGATAGGATTGTGTCGCGCACCGCGTGTGCGGACCGTGCGGTTCAGGGAGACGAACTTTCTTGCAAAGGGAGATGTCCATGAAGATGTTCAAGGTGGCTGCGTTGGCGGTGGTTCTGATGACGGTACCGGCGCTGGCGGGCGCGCAGGGCCAGGCCGGTCAGTGCGACAAGGCGCAAAAGGCCTGCGCCGTAGACAAGGCGGCGTGCTGCCCGAAGATGGACTGGCAGCAGGCCGAGGTACGCCTCCAGGAGAAACTCGACGCCGCCGCGGCTGCTGTAGGCGAAGAGAAGATCCAGGCCCTCCAGGCCGTCGTCGATGAACTGCTCGCCCAGCGCGAGCAGATGTGCGCCGCCATGGCCACGTGCTGCAAGGCCGCGGGCAAGTGTCCCAAGGCGGATGGCCAGTGCCCCAAGGCTGACGGCAACTGCCCCAAGGCCGCCGGCAAGTGTCCCAAGGCCGATTGCCCCATGGCCGCCGTCGGCGGTTCGCAGGGCGCCGGCTGCGCCAAGGCTGCGGGCACCTGTGACAAGACCGCGGCTGCTGAGAAGTCTGGCTGCGCCGTCGGCCAGACCGGCTGCGCCAAGACCGTTGCCGAAAAGCCCGCCGGCTGCGCCGCCAAGGCCGAATCGGCCCAGGCCGCCAAGTAAGGGATCGGCCGAGGACGAGTTTGCCGAGTCATCTGCGTGCCAGGTGGCGTGGCCTTTGCCGCAAGCGCGAGGCTACGACGCCTGGCACGCTTCGTTTTCCCGTCCTGAAGGCAACACACTTTTAACTGAAAACCAACGCCGACCGAATCTCCCGGCTATTACAATTATAAGAACAGACGGGAGAGTGAGATGGAAAAAAAGATGATGAGCACCCGCGGCCGCGTCGCCCGGCGATACGGCCCGGCCCGATCCCTGACGCGGCGGAGCGAGGCCCTCGGCTATACCCTGACCACCGGTGATGACCCCGGGGACGTGACCTGTGTCGCCACGAACCGGGCGACCGGCCGCACGCTGATCGCCACGGCCGACGACGGCCCGGCCGCCATCCGCAGTCTCGCGGTCGTCCTCGGCCTGCTGGATGCCCCGCAGGAGGACAGATTCGCCCCGGCTATCCGCAGCTCCAGCCGGTGACAAAAGGCACACGGCCCTGCTATCGCAGGGCCGTGGCACCCGATTGCCGCTGTTGTTGTTGTTTTTCGAATCTGTGTAATCTGCGTAATCTGCGGAAGGCCGTTATCGTCCCGTCCTGGCCACTCCCGCGAGATCCGCGGATCATCGCCGTTGTCGTCAGTGCCGCCGCTACCCCCACCGGATCAGCCCCAGCGAGTAGGGGTGGCACTGGTGCGGGTGGCACGGCACCACGCGGACCGCGTAGCCGTGCGGGCCCGCCTGCTGGCAGGGCACCTTGCCGGCGAAGGCGAAGGTGTGGTCGCCGTCAACCTCGCCCGTGCACTGCATCGGCACCGAGCTGCCGTCGGAGATGTCGCCGTCGATGTTCAGCCGCCCGGCGTAGATCTCCACCCGGACCTCCTGCGGCTTGATCCCGCCGAGCCGCACCTTCGCCTGCACGCTCAGCTCGTCGCCGACCGCCAGCTCCGTCTCCGGCTCGGGCTGCTCCGCGTCGAGGCTGACCACCTGCACCTGGTTCCACTGCTCGGAGACGTGGCGGGTCCAGGAGGTGAACTCCCGGCCGCGCTGATGGCCGTCGACCGTCAGCAGCTGCCAGCGGCGGACCGCCGGGGCGTAGAGCTGCTCGGTGTATTCGGCGACCATCCGGTTGGTGTTGAACATCGGACTGACGGTGCTCATCGACGCCTTCATCAGGTGGATCCACCGGCGGGGCATGCCGTCGGCCCCGCGTTCGTAGAACATCGGCACGACCTCCTTTTCCAGCAGGTCGTAGATGCTCTCGCTGTCGATGTGGTCCTGGTACTCGATGTCGTTGTAGATCCGGCCGTCGCCGACCGCCCAGCCGTTGGTGCCGTCGAAGGCCTCGGGCCACCAGCCGTCGAGCACCGACAGGTTGATCCCGCCGTTGGGCGTGACCTTCATGCCGCTGGTGCCGGACGCCTCGTGCGGGGGCAGGGGGTTGTTCAGCCACACGTCCACGCCCTGGACCAGGTAGCGGGCGACGTTGATGTCGTAGTCCTCCAGAAAGACGATCCGTCGGCGGAACTCCGGCCGGTTCGCCCACTGGATCAGCTGCTTGATGATCTCCTTGCCCATGTTGTCCTGGGGGTGGGCCTTGCCGGCGTAGATCACCTGGACCACCCGGTGCGGGTTGGTCAGCAGTTTGCCCAGCCGCTCGAGGTTGCGGAACATCAGCGAGCCGCGCTTGTACGGCGCGAACCGCCGCGAAAAGCCGATCGTCAGGGCCTCGGGATCCAGGACCTCATCGGCCGCCTTGACCTCCGCCGGCGGGGCGCCGCGGCGCCGCAGCTGGTCCCGCAGACGCTTGCGGACGAAGGCGACCAGCCGCTCCTTGCGACGCTCGTGGGTCCGCCAGAACTCGCCGTCGGGGATGTCCCAGACCCGCTGCCAGATGTCGCGGTCGACCGGGTTGTCGGCCCACTGCGGGCCCATGTAGCGGTCGAACAGCTCGGCCATGTCCTGGCTCAGCCAGCTCTGGGTGTGTACGCCGTTGGTGATCGAGATGATCGGCACCTCGTTGACCGGCACGCCGGGCCAAACCTTGTGGAACATCTCCCGGCTGACCCGCCCGTGGCGCTTGGACACACCATTGCAGCAGCCCGCCAGTTTCAGCGCGAGCACCGCCATGCAGAACGGCTCGGAGGTATCCTTGGGGTCCTGCCCCTGGCGGCCGAACCTCACGAAGCGGTCCCAGCCGCAACCCATATGGTTGACGTACTTTTCCAGGTACTTGCGAACCAGGTCCAGCGGGAAGGTGTCGATGCCGGCCGGCACGGGCGTGTGGGTGGTAAAGACGTTTGTCGCCCGGACGACCTCGGTCGCCTCTTCGAAGCTCAGTCCGTCCTGCTGCATCACCAGGCGGATCCGCTCCATGCTCAAAAAGGCGGAGTGGCCTTCGTTCATGTGGCACATGGCCGGGCGGATGCCCATGGCATTGAGGGCCCGGACCCCGCCGATGCCCAGCAGGACTTCCTGGCGTATGCGCATGTCCTGGTCGCCGCCGTAGAGGCGGTAGGTGATCTCGCGGTCTTCCTTGCGGTTGCCGGGCACGTCGGCGTCAAGCAGGTAGAGGTTCACGCGGCCGACCTGGACCTTCCAGACCTGGACCAGGACGTTGTGATTGCCGACCTCGACCTCGATCCGCAGCGGCTTGCCATGGTCATCGGTCACGGGGGTCGCCGGCATCTGGTGGAAGTCGTGGTAGGGGTACTCCTCGAGCTGCCAGCCGTCGCTGCTGAGCCGCTGGGTGAAATAGCCCTGGCGGTAGAACAGGCCCACCGCACACAGCGGCAGCCCCAGGTCGCTGGCGCTTTTCAGGTGATCGCCCGCCAGCAGCCCAAGTCCGCCGGAGTAGATCGGCAGCGATTCGTGTAGCCCGAACTCGGCGCTGAAGTAGGCGATCCGCTGCCCCTTAAGGTCGCTGTAGTGCTCGTCGAACCAGGTGTGCGCCGTCATGTAGTCGTGCAGGTTCATCAGGACGTTGTTGAGGTGGGCCATGTACCCGGCATCGCCGGCCGCTTGTTCGAGCCGTCGCTGATCGACCCGCCCCAGCAGGCGAATGGGGCTGTGGTAGACTTCCTCCCACAGGTCGATATTCAGCCGGCGAAACAGCTGGAAGGCGTCGGGGTTCCACGTCCACCACAGGTTATAGGCCAGTTCCCGCAACGGCTTGAGCGCCTCGGGAAGGGCAGGTACGACAGTGAAGCTGCGAATATTCTTCATCTGACCTTTCTCCGTACTCGTCCGATAATGCTCGCGACTGCATACGTCGTGTTTCCCAACGCAGTATCTATCGGCCAGCACAACCGTGGAGTAATGCTAAATATGCAACCGCCGGCCTGGAGCTTTTGTGCACTGTCCTTTGCGGGCTAAGGACTTGCATGTCTATGCCCCGGATGCCGGCCCGTTCCGGATCTATACCCCCACCGCTGTCCGCACGGCCGCCAGCAGCACGTCGCCCCCGAACCGGACCGGGTCCGTTGCGGGCAGGCCCGTCTGCCGGGATACCTGCTCGATCTGCCGATGGGCCTCGGCCTCGTCGGCATGGGCCGTATTGACGGACACGGCGGCCACCTTGCACGGGTGTACGAGGCTGGCCAGCGCCTCGTTCAGCTCGATCTGGCGGCGAATGTCGGCCACGCGGCTGGCCGGCATGCCGTGGTGGCTTGTCCGGTCGATCCGCGTGCACATGACCAACGCGTCGGGGCAGGCCCCGTGCATGAGCGACAGGCTCACGCCGCTGTAGCCTGGGTGCTCGATGCTGCCCTGGCCTTCGACGAAGCAGATCTGACGATTCGCCACCTGCTGGACCAGCCACTCGGTGGCCCCGGCGGCAAAATCGCAGATCACCCGATCCACCGAAATGCCCCATCCCGCAATCATAACCCCCGTCTG
>JAWLBS010000040.1:0-24030 GCA_041687575.1 Phycisphaerae bacterium
CTCGCGCGGCAGGGAAAACTCTCCTCGGCCATGTCCCGGAGCGTGTCAAAATCGTCCCGGGCGAGGCTTTCTGCGTCCTGCAGGAAAAACAGCCCCTCCTTCGCACGGCGGCTGAAGCGGTCCTTCGAAACGCTCACCAGCTCCAGCGTGCCGTCGGCCTGGGCCCGGTGGATGCGGAAGGCCTGCATCTTCGGAAACTGCCCCGACTCCCACAGCGTCGCAACCTCGGCTGCGACATACCCCAGCGATAGCCCGTCGCCGAAGTCGACGACGTAGAGCCCCTGGTACCGCTCGGGATGCGCCAGTCGCGGCAGCCGACCAAGAGGAGATGGTTCGTGGGCTTCAGTCATCCTGGTTCGTCCTGATCGGTTCGAGCCGGTAGCCCGTGTTCGCTGACACCAGGCCGCCGCATGGGGCCCGCGCAGCTATTTCGCCAGGACCGTCCGGCCGGCAGCCACGCGCTCGACGGCCGCGCGAGAGAGCGGGGCCGGGTGCAGTTTGCCGGCCTGCCAGAGCGGCACCATATTGTCATGCAGCGGGCTGTCGGTCCGCTCGGAGTTGCCCGGCGGCAAGAGGCTCATCGCCGCGTCCACATCGTGCAGCGGCACGTACTGCGTGTAGGACTGGGCGGTCTGCGATTTGATCGTCTGACCGTCAATGCACGTCAGCCCGGGCCAGGTCATATCCGCCGATGGGTCGAGCGAGCCGAAGTTGTCCAGGCTGTCGAACCAGCCGATCTTTCGCCCGCGGACCTGCTCGCCGGCGCGGTCATCCCAGCTGTCTACGTCGTCTCCGTACTGCTCATGGGCGGAGGTCCATGCATCGGCAAGGGCCCGGTCGATGAACTCCCGCTCCTGCTGTGTCCAGTCGACCTTTTCGTCGCGGTCGAGGCGGGCCGTGGCGTCGCGGAGAAACCGGGTCAGCCCCGTCTCGCCGCCGCCGTACACATCCGCCAGGGGCGTGGCCATGAACCGGAAGAACGTGCTGATCTGGCCGGCCAGAACTCCGCCGGGAGTGGTGATTTCCGAGTGTGCGCCCTTTGCGAGCCAACCCTCCAGGACATTCAGCGCACTTTGCGCGTCCTTGCTGAGGGATGTGCCGGACCGGTCGCGGAGGTTCAGGCCGATCCGCACGATGTCGCGCCGGGCCGGGTTGACCGTGTCGAAGTGGATGTCGAGCACCTCGTCCGGCGGCAGGCGCTTCGCTGACGACAGCCGTTCGTAGAGTCGCCACGAGCGGACCGTGTGGCCGGCTGCGCCGGTGCTCATGCCCAGGTCCAGCGGGTAGAACGCGCCGATCGCGCGGTGGTTGGCACTGGCGATCCAGCCCCGCGCCGGGTCGATCACGTGCGGCAACAAGTCGTGCGGGACGAAGCCCTGCCAGTCGTATCGACGGCTCGTGCCGTCTACGGCCATCGCCCCCTGATGGGTGTCCAGCGGGCTGCGCACGGGGACCGCCGCCAGCAACCAGTACCCAATCCTGCCGCTGCGATCGCCGAAGACGAGGTTAACGCTGGGGAACTGCCAGCCGTCGATCGCGCGGGCGAAGGTGGTAACGTCTCGGGCCCGCATCATTGCCAGCATGCATCGCGTGGTGGCCGTGTCCTGCGTGCAGATCGGCACGCGCTTCAGGGCCACTTCGGGGTCCCGCGGCCCCGCAAAGGCAAACGGGGTGATGACCGGCCCGAACTCGGTCAGCCGCACGTCCAGGTCGACCGGCCGGCCGCCCTTGACCCGGATGGTTTCCCGCACGACTTTCATCGGCTTCCACTGGCCGTCGACGAAGTACTGATTCGGGTGGTCCGCATCGGTCTTCAGGCGGAACAGGTCCGCCTGGTCGGCCCCCAGCGCGGTTGCGCCCCAGGCGACATGTTCGTTCCAGCCGACCAGAATTCCCGGGTGGCCGGGCACGCCGATGCCGCGGGCGCTCAAGGTCTTGCCGCGGACGTGGAACTCGATCCACAGCGATGGGTAGCGCACGGGCGTCTGCGGGTCGCTGACCAGGACCGCCGCACCCGTGCCGCTGCGGTCGCCGCCAACGACCCAGGCGTGGCTGAACTTCGGGCCGGCCGGCATGGTGGCCGGCTGGGTCGCGGGCTGGCTGGTCGCAATGCCGTGCTCCTGGCCGAAGGCGCGGACCTTTTTTACCCACTGGTCGCTGACGTCGGCGCGGGTGACGACGGCCGCGTTGTCATCGAACCACTGCGGCTGCGAGGCGGGTTCGCTTCCTCGTCCTCTTGCCTCGGCAGGGCTTGTTGACTGCCGCCAGGGGATCAGCTCCCGTGTGCCGTCCCTCGCGAAAAACTGCCCCAGGTGCCAGAAGCTGGCGATGCAGTCGGCCGGGGTCCATGGCTCGGGCTTCAGGCCCAGCTGCCCAAACGGTGGCGGCAGCGAATCGCTGTGCGCGGCGAACCAGGCGTTTACGCCTTGCGAGTAGGCCTCCAGCATCAGCCGCGTGTCCTTGTCCAGCCCGGCTGCCGCGGCTTCGGCCGCGCGGGCGAAGCCGAAGGTCCTCATCTTGCGGTCATTGTCCAGGGCCGTTTCCCGTCGCCGGGTGGAGGGGCGCATCCCGACGATCTCGGCGAGGCGCCCCTGGATGATGCGAAGGTTGTAATGCATCTGGAAACCGCGGAGTTCAGCGCTCGCATACCCCAGGCCGTACATCGCCCCGGCATCGGTGTCGGAAAAGATGTGAGGCACGCCCCACGTGTCACGGATGATCTCGATCTTGCCGTACGATTCATCCGGGCCGGCTGCACCGCAAAGCGGCGCCGACAGCAGGATTATGCTCAGGCCGATGGCGAGAACCGGGCGCGCGTGCATGGATAGGCTCCTGTCAATTCCTGGTCGCTCAGGCGGGGACCGGGCCGCGAGTCCAACCGCTGTTAACCTGTGATCTTCACCTTTCCCACGCGCCGCTTGCCGACCTGGACGATCATCCCGTCGCGGACCTCGACCCGGGCGCCGGGGTCGGTCATCTTCTCGTTGTCCACGCTCACGCCGCCGCCCTGGATCAGCCGCCGGCCTTCGCTGGTCGACTGGGCGAAGCCCACCAGGTTCAGCAGCTTCGGCAGCCAGATCTTGCCGTCCTCGATCTGGTCGGCGGGCACCGCCAGATCCGGCATGTCCTCGCGAAGGGATCCCTCCTTGAAGACCTTGACGAACTGCTCGGCCTCGTGTTCGGCCGTCTGCTCGTCGTAGTAGCTCGCGACGATCTCGCGGGCGAGGATCTCCTTGGCCTTGCGGGGGTGGGTTTTTTCCGGGTCGCACAGGACGGCAACCTCTTCCATCGGCCGCAGCGTCAGCAGCGTAAACCACTGCTTCATCAGGTCGTCCGGGATCGACATAGTCTTGCCGAACATGTCCTTGGCCGCATCGGTCAGGCCGATGTAGTTGCCCAGCGACTTGCCCATCTTCTGCGTGCCGTCGAGGCCCGTGAGAATCGGCGTGATCATCACGCACTGCGGCTCCTGGCCAGCGTCCTTCTGCAGGTCGCGGCCGACCAGGTTGTTGAACGTCTGGTCGGTGCCGCCGAGTTCGACGTCGGCGTGGATGGCGACGCTGTCGGTGCCCTGCAGCAGCGGGTACATGAACTCGTGGAGGTAGATCTCCACGCCCGCCTTGTAACGCTTCTCGAAGGTGTCGCGCTCGAGCATGCGGGCGACGGTCATCCGGCTGGCCATTTTCAGGGCGTCGGCCAGGTTCATCTTGCCGAGCCAGTCGCTGTTGCGGTGGACCTCGATGGCGGCCTCGTCCATGTTGAGGATCCGGCCGGCCTGGTTGAAGTAGGTCTGGGCGTTTTCCTCGACCTGCTCGTCGGTGAGCATCGGGCGGGTCTTGTTCTTGCCGGTCGGGTCGCCGATCATGGCGGTGTAGTCGCCGACGATCAGCACCGCCTTATGGCCGAGGTCCTGGAACTGCCGCAGCTTGCGCAGGACCACGCTGTGGCCCAGGTGGATGTCCGGGGCGCTGGGGTCCAGGCCCAGTTTGACCCGCAGCGGCTTGCCGGTCTTGGCCGCCCGCTGGAGCTTGGCGCGGAGTTCCTGTTCGGTGTACAGGGCGTCACAGCCCCGCATGAGGTCCTTCAACTGCTGGTCGATCGGGGGAAAGCCCATCTGCCACTTCCTTCGTGCCTGCGGGACTCGCCGGATGTCCCATGCCAGGTGCCGCGAGCCGGCGAACCGGCAATCGTACCCGCTGTAGCCTGTGCATTCAACGCTATTGGGCGTCGCCGAACAGCGTGACCACCAGCAGCGTCCGCATGTTGAATGTTGCGTGCAGCAGGATCACCAGCGTCAGCGAACCGGTGCGGACGTAGAGGTAGCCCAGCAGGATGCCCAGCGCCGCCAGCGCCACGACGGTCTGGTAGTAGGGGGCGTGGATCAGTCCGAACGCCACACCGGTGAACACGATCGCCAGCCAGGTCGAGCCGCTCGCCTGGCGGGCCCAGGTCAGCAGCAGGCCCCGGAAGAAGATCTCCTCGAAGATCGGCGCGATCACCCCGGCCAACATCCACGCCAGGATCGTGTGCAGTGCCGTTTTGCCGGGTTCGGTCATGAAAACCACGACCTGATGCGTCAACGGTTCCCAGTCGGGCACGAGCAGTTCCAGCATGATTTGGGTCAGTGCGGCCAGGGCGACGCAGATCGGCCAGAAGGCGAGGTAGCTCGTCACGCCCCAGAACGCGTCGCGCCCGAGGCGGTCGGTTCGCAGCCCGAACCCCTTCAGCCCGCCGGCGAACGTCGACCGCACCAGCATCAACCCGATGCCGATCAGGATGATCTCGGTCAGGGCGAGGATCACCAGTTCGCCCAGCTCGCGACGGGCAGCCTCATCGTCCTGCCCGTCAGGCCCCGGCGCCGCATCCGCCATCGCGGCCATCACGGGGGTCTGATCCCAAGACCTGGGCCTAAGGAATCCTCCCCCCAGATGGAGTGCCTGCATCGCATCCGTCAGCATGGCCGCCGGTGGGGTCTGACCCCGCGCCGCCACCGGCCCGCACGCAACTGCCCGCCCGCCGGTCCCATCTTGCTCGCCGTTGTCGACATACCGCTTCGGCCTCGCGTCGGGCTCCGGCCACGGCGCCTCGTCCGGCGGTGCCGGTTGCGGTGCCGGTTGCGTGGCCGCGGGCGGCTCGGGCGGAAGGATTCCGACCGCCGTGAACACGGTTGCGAGCAGGGCGTTGATTGCGATGAACGCCGCCAGCATCAGCAGCAGGTGTCCGCCGCTCAGACCGTTGGGCACGGGCGGGGGAAAGGCAAACGCCCGGCGCAACCGGCCGGTAATAGCGAAATAGACCGGGACCATCACCAGGAGAACCATCCCCAGCGCGATCTGCCCGATCTCGACGGCTTCGGCGATTGTCCATTCTGTTTGTGGCATGGTGCGGACACTTTCGCGGAAGCGGCCCCGGCGTCAAGCTCCCGGCATTGACCGGCCTGCCCCTGCTGATAGACTTCAGACAGCGAGTCTTGTGCCGGCGGGACGGTAACACCCGAGAATGAATCTGACCATGGAGGCATTGTGTGTCCGCTGAGACCAATATCCTGGACCGTATCCTCGAAAACAAGCGTCAGGAAGTCGATGCCGCCAAAGACCGGGTGCCGCTCGACGATGTCAAACGCGCCGCCGCCGATGCGCCGCGGCCGCGGAATTTCTATGCCGCCCTGGCCGCAAAACCGCCCCGCGGCATCCACGCGATCACCGAGATCAAGAAGCGCAGCCCCTCGGCCGGCCTGATCCGCGAGGATTTCGATCCCGTTCGGATCGCCGGGATCTACCATGGAAACGGGGCGTCCGCGTTATCGGTCCTTACGGACCAGCGGTACTTCGACGGCCGGCTGGAATACGTCAGGCAGGTGAAAGAGGCGGTGCCCATTCCGGTCCTTCGCAAGGATTTTATCGTCGACGAGTACCAGATCTACGAGAGCCGCGCCGCCGGGGCGGATGCGATCCTGCTGATCGCCGACGCTTTGAATAGCCGGCAGCTGCTCGACATGCTGATTCTCGCGTCGGAGCTGTACCTGACCAGCATCATCGAGGTGCACGACGTGGACACGGTGATGCGGATGCGCAGCGTGGTCGGCTTTCCGCACGAGCGTTACAGCATACTGGGAATCAACAACCGCAATCTCAAGACCCAGACCACCGACCTGGGCACGACGGGGCGGATCGCGGACATCCTCGAGGAGGACACCCCCTTCATCACCGAGAGCGGCATCAAGACCCGCGAGGACGTGGAGCGGATGATTCGCATCGGCGCCAAGGGCATCCTGATCGGCGAGACCCTCATGCGCAGCCCGGACATGGCCGCCAAGATGAACGAGCTGTTCCCACCGGCGAAGATGACAACGTGACAACGTGATGACGTGACAACGTGACCTGCGACGGCGGGCGCCACCGTCCTGCGCCAACGAGCCGCGACCGTGAGGGAGCGGTAAATCCCGCGGATGAGGGTGCGCTACGTTTCCTGAGACCACCCGAAGTTGTCATTCGGAGCGCAGCGAACAATCTCTTTCGAACGGAGGTTTCATGGTCTGAGGCCCGATCAGGTCGAAATCCTCCACCTCGTTCAGGACGACAGCGGAGGGGCGCATAAAACGCAGGCGGAGGACGGCCCGCTTGGCAGAGATCCTTCGCGTTGCTCAGGATGACGGCACGGAACGCACCAAGAGGCAGAGATCCTTCACTTCGTTCAGGACGACAGTATTACGGCCGTTGCGCAAGACTTGGCGGGCACAGCCCGCCCTACGGCTCCTGCCCCTCTTCCGGCAGTTCGATGTTCAGCGCCTTGGCCAGCCGGACCATCGCCCGGTATTCCGTCCCGTCACAGACGCTCTTGATCTTCGGCACATCGCCCGGCCGCACGGCCAGCGCGAAAAAGACCGAACACCCCTGGTTGAGATAAATGGTGTAGCCTTCCTGGCGAATCCGATCGGCGATCGGTTCCCAATCCGGCGTTTTCCGATGGGAGGCGGCGGCTGCCATGGCACTCATTTCACTCACATGTCCATCTTGCCGGTTTTCCGAACAAACGGGGGTCTGCCGGCATGCCTCATTTCCCTATTGGCCCGATACTAACAGATACGATCGGCGGGATACAAGCCTTTCATCAGCGGTAATGCAGCTTGGGGAAATCCCCCATCGGCGACTTCCCGAAACCCCTACAGCGAACTCGGCTGCCCGCCCTAAAACCACGATATTGGCCTCCATACGGCAGGATGCGTTACCCTTGCCTAATGCCAGCCATCTCGATTTGCGGATAGTCCGCACGCCGTGCTTGCCGCTTGCGGAGGCGAACGCTAGATTGCCTGATGTATCGAAGACACATGCTTCATCGGGACACCTCGAATGACTGTGTGGGAGAATGAATCGTGCACAAAACGCCCCCGAACATCCTGCTCATCCTGACCGACCAGCACCGATTCGACTGCCTCGGGGCGGCCGGCAACCCCGACGTGCAGACGCCCAACATCGATCGGCTCGCGAGGGAGGGGGTCCGCTACGAAAACGCCTTCTGCCCGTGGCCGGTCTGCACGCCTTCGCGGTATTCGATCTTTTCGGGGCTCTACGTCCACCAGCATCGCGGCGCGACCAACAAGTCGACGCTCGCGGCGGAAATCCCGACCTGGCCGAAGGTGCTGCGTCAGGCCGGCTACCGCACCGCCGCCGTCGGCAAGATGCACATGCACCCGACCTACCTGGACATCGGCTTTAGCGAGATGGACCTGGCCGAGCAGGCGGGCGACGGCCGGTGGGACGACGATTACCACCGCTACCTGATGGATCGCGGGCTGGTCGATGTTACAGATATTGAGGACCAGGTGCGAGAGTACTGGGACCAACCCCGCGCCGAATACATCCAGGCCAAGGGCTGTCTGCCGTGCGATCTGTCGGAAGAGCACGACCACACCACCTGGATCGGCGACCGCGCGGTCGAGCGGGTCGGGTCCTGGTCGGCCGGTTCGCCGAACCTGCTGTGCGCGTCGTTCATCCGTCCGCACCACCCGATGAACCCGCCGCAGCCCTGGGCCGACATGTACGACCCCGACAAGGTGCACCTGCCCGCCGACTACACCGACGCGACGCTCGAGCGGAACGTGGCCTACCACCAGGGCTGGCGGGTCCAGCGGTCGGGGCAGTTGTCCGAGGCCGACATCCGCCTGGCGATCGCCCGGTACTATGGCTCGATCTCGCAGATCGATGCACAGGTCGGCCGGTTGATCGAGACGCTGGAGGCCCGGGGGTTCTACGACAACACGCTGATCGCCTTTACCGCCGACCACGGCGAGTACATGGGCTTCCAGCACATGATCGGTAAGCTCAACTACATGTACGATCCGCTGGTCAAGGTGCCGCTGATCATCCGGCTGCCGCAGGGCGAGCGTAGCGGCGAGGTCAGCAGCGAACAGGCGAGCCTGGTGGACATCGCGCCGACGATGTGCGCGGCCGCGGGTCTGACCATGCCTGCTGAGGTGCCGGGGGTGGACCTGCATGCGGCCGGGGCGGGCCATGAGAGGGTCTTCTGCCACTTCGACGGCCACACGGTGATGGTCCGCACGCGGGAGCACAAGCTGATCGCCACGTGCAAATCCGGCGCCGAGTCGTTGTTTTTCGACCTTCGGGAAGATCCGCTGGAGAGGCACAATCGCATCGCCGAACCGGGCTGCGCTGAGCAGATACGGGCGCTGCGGGCGGCGGCCGACGAGTGGCTCGGCGGGCAGTGGCAGGTCCCCGTGCACGTCGACCCCGATGCCCCACAGATCGACCAGCCGAACGTGCCGCGCGACCAGCAGGCCCACCGGGAGCGGGTGAAGGGCTACTACGGGAAGAAGATGGCCGAGGCGGGGTTTCCTTCGTTTTGGCAGTAGCCATCGGGAGCCCGAAGGCCCTGGAGGCGGGATTGGCGGAGGCGCCTCGTCGTTGTCATCCAGAACGGAGCAGGACGGGCTGCGCCCAGCAGTGGGGCTGCGCCCGCCACAATCTGTCATCCTGAACGAAGTGAAGGATCTCTGCCTCTTGGTGCGCCCCCATCTGTCATCCTGAGCAACGCGAAGGATCTCTGCCAAGCGAAGTGCTAAACCATGGGCACGCTGTCCATGAGAGATTCTTCGCTGGGCTCAGAATGACAGCTTTGGAGGTGTTTTTCGGAAAGAAACGCACCTCGCACCCCGAGGGATTCCATGGCCGAAAACAGCCCCTGCCATGGCACCCGACGCTGCCGCTCCCTTACGGTCGCGGCTCGTTTGAGCGGTAGCAGAGTCTTGTGTGGCAAGCAGTTACGGTCGCCCGGCGGCCGGGGATGGTCATTGTCACGAATGTGGCTGGGGCGTTGACAGGGCCCGGGGCAACATTAGAATGGCTGGGCGGATTAGTATTGACTGCTCAGGAATTTAGGAGATTCACGCATGCGCACGTGCCTGCTGATTACGGCGGTGGCCGGGCTGCTGGTCATTCCGGCGTTGACTCCGGCGGCGTCCGCGGCGCCCCAGCCGAGCATCGCGCCGAAGTCCTGGCAACTGAATTTCGACTTTGAAGACCCCCAGCGGCTGGTCGTTCAGTTCCCCGGCGAGGACCAGCCCCGGGTCTACTGGTACATGCTCTACAGCGTCACGAACAACAGCAATCGAGACGTGCAGTTCATGCCGCAGTTCGAGGTGGTGACCGAGAATCTCAAGGTGTACCCGGCGAATCCGGCGGCCGACCCGGCCGTGTTCGACATCATCAAGCGGCTGCACCTGCGTGACCGGCCGTTCCTGCTCGAGCCGTTCGAGGCGATGGGCAAACTCCTTCAGGGCGCCGACAACGCCAAGGACAGCGTGGCGGTCTGGCGGGACTTTACCGGCGAGGCGAGGCGGTTCAGCGTCTTCGTCGGCGGGCTCAGCGGTGAGACGGCCGTGCTGCCGAACCCGGCCTACGACCCGGACAAGCCCAAGACCGAGGTCAAGACGCTGCCCGACGGCGAGGAGACCGAGGTGGTGGTCAATCCTCGCAAGTTCGTTCTGCACAAGACGTTGCAGGTGGACTACCGGCTGCCGGGCGACCAGCAGACGCGGTCGCAGGCCGCGCCGGTCCGCGAGAAGGTCGAGTGGATCATGCGATAGCCGAAACTGGTATGGACTTGCGGCGGCTTTGCCGCAATAATAGACGATCTATCGGCGATGCGGCGCCTGCGACGGGCGCATCAGTTTGCAGCACAGACAAGCGGAGCAGAGTGACATGGCACATAAAAAAGGACAGGGCTCGACCCGGAACGGGCGCGACAGCCAACCCAAGTATCGTGGCGTCAAGGCCTACGGCGGCGAGGCGGTTACCGCCGGCTCGATTATCGTCCGCCAGTGCGGCACACCATTCCAGCCGGGCTTTAACGTCGGCATGGGGCGGGACTACACGCTGTTCGCCCTGTGCGACGGTAAGGTGGTCTTCCGCGGCCGCAAGGTGGACGTGGAGGCCGCCGAGGCGACGGCTTGAGGCCGGGTGCCCGCTGTGACAGTATTGAAGTTCGCAAAAATGGGTCCTGCTGTCATGCAGGACCCGTTTTTGTTGGCGCAAGGCGGTGGTCGCGCAACCGGTTCGCTTTGCGGGGGCATGGGTTTGAGGTCGATTGACGGCGTAGAATATCCATCATGATCTTTGTCGACGAAACGGAAATCTACGTACGCGGCGGCAGGGGCGGAGACGGGGCGGTCTCGTTCCGCCGCGAGGCCTTCGTGCCCAAGGGCGGCCCCGACGGCGGCGACGGCGGCGACGGCGGCAGCGTGTTCATCCGCGCCGAACCGGGCCTGGACAACCTTGCCGATCTGGCGGGGCATCACCACTGGATCGCCCGCAACGGCCAGCCGGGCTCGGCCAACAATCGCCGGGGGGCCAGCGGCGAGGATGTGGTGATCAACGTCCCGGTCGGCACGCTGATCTACGACAAGGACAGCGGCGCGCTGCTGAAGGACCTGGACACCCCCGAGATGCGGATCCGCATCGCCAGGGGCGGCCGGGGCGGGCGGGGCAACCAGACGTACGCGACGTCGACGCACCAGGTCCCCAGGGAGTTCGAACAGGGCGAGCCGGGGCAGGAGCGGACCCTGCGGGTCGAGCTGAAACTCATCGCCGATGCGGGGTTGGTGGGTCTGCCCAACGCCGGCAAGAGCACGCTGCTGAGCCGCCTGTCGCGGGCGCGGCCGAAGATCGCCGACTACCCGTTTACCACGCTGACGCCGAATCTGGGCATCGTCGAGCTCAGCGGGTACCGCCGGTTCGTGATGGCTGATATCCCCGGACTGATCGAAGGGGCCCACGAAGGTGTGGGCCTGGGTGATGCGTTTCTGCGGCACATCGAGCGGACGCGCGTGCTGGTCCATCTTCTGGACATGCTGCCGATGGAGGGGCAACCGACCCCGGTCGAGGCCTACCGCGTGCTGCGCCGGGAGCTGGCGGCGTACAGCCCGATCCTGGCGACCAAGCCGCAGGTCATCGCGGCCAACAAGATGGACCTGACGGGTGCGCAGGAGAACCTGCACCATCTCCGCGAGGAGCTGGGCGACATCGAGGTCATGGCGATTTCCGCGGCGACGGGCACGGGGCTGAACAACCTGATCGAGCGGTGCTGGCAGATCGTCCAGGAGGATAAACGCCGCGAGGGGATGATCGAAGAGCCCGAGCCGGAGTTCCGCATGCCGCCCCACCAGCGGGAGCAGGCGGCGGACGAGGAGACTTGCTGAGGGTTGGGCGGGCAAAGAAGGAACCGTTGGTAACCGGGCGCGGGAGCACTGCCCGCAAGCGGGCAGGCTGAATGAAGGCGTATGGACAGCTTCATCTTCTGCGCCGGGGTCGATAAATGAGGCGGAGTCCGTGGTACCTGGCGGCGTGCAAACCGGACCGGAGGCGAACAACCGGCGGAAACTGGACCGACCGGTCGAGGCGGTCCTGTTCGACATGGACGGGACGTTGACTCTGCCGATCCTCGATTTCGCGATGATCAAGCAGTCGCTGGGCTGTCCGGACGGGCTGCCGGTCCTGGAGTGGCTCAAGACGTGCCCGACCGACGAGCGGACGCGGCTGGAGGAGCGGCTGATCGCCTTCGAGGTCGCCGCGGCCGAGCGGGCGACGGCGGCGACGGGCGCGGCCGAGGTGATCGGCTGGGTCCGGGATCGCGGGCTGAAGGTCGGGATCATTACACGAAATTGTATCCAAGCGGTCGAGGTGACGCTGCGGCGGTGCGGCTTTGACATCGAGGTGCTCTGGACGCGGGAGGACCAGCCGCACAAGCCGTCGGGGCAGGCGGTGGAGGGGTTGTGCCGGCGGCTGGGGGTGCGGCCGGAGCGATCGGTGGTGGTGGGCGACTACAAGTTCGACCTGGAGGCGGCGCGGGCGGCCGGGGCGGGGGCGGTGCTGCTGCTGCACGCGGCGGAGTTGCCGCAGTGGGCGGATCTGGCGGACGTGGTGATTCGGGAGTTGGGGGAGTTGCGGGAGATTCTGTAGGTCGGGGTGTCGGGGTTCGGGTGTCGGGGAAAGGCGCGGGAGTCGGGTGAGTGAAGCACGGTTCTGCTCCCTGCTTCGCCGAACAGCGGGTACGCAGGGCGGGGTCGCAGGACTGTAGCACCCCAAGGAGCGTGATTCCGAGTGCGAGAGTAGCGATCATCCGCGGGATTCCATGGCCGCATCGACCCACTGCCGGCGCTATCGCTTGGCAGCGGGTGCCCCGGCGGCCATGGCACCCGGCAACAAGAGTTGCCCGAGCGACTCCCTCGCTCACGCTTCGGGCTCCTTCCCGCAGGATGCGGGAGTGATGCTTATGCGAGAGGTTTTGTGGCCGCCGAGGGGGACCGCTTCCTCACGGTCGCGGCTCGTTGTCGCAGGACCGTGGTACCGCGATTCACCGGCAACTGGCCACTGGTATCTGGCAACTTCGGTGGGCAATAGCCCACCCTACGGAAGTGTGGTGGGCGAATGCTTTTGCGGCTGGCGTGGGCGAATGTGTGGCACCGAAAGGCGCGGGCCTTCCTGTCGATCCTGGCAGTGGCGATCGGCATCGCGATGATGGTGACGATGCTGGCGCTGGCGCACGGGACGCTGGGCGAGGTCGCCGACCGCATGAGCAGTGTCGACGCCGACCTGATCGTGCTGCCCAGCCAGTCTACTCTCATCACCGGCGGGGCCGACTTCAAGGACAAGCACGGGCAGATCATCGAGCAGGTCGAATACCAGGATCGGCCGGTCGTCGAGCGGGTCGTGCCGGTGCTCTGGCAGCAGGTCCGGATGGGCGGGCGCGAACAGCGGATGTTCGGCATCGACCGGGCGGATATGGCCTCGTTCCTGGGCCCGCGCAAACTGCTGGCCGGGCGGTTGCCCGGCGACGAGTTTGCCCATCGAATCGATGAGCTTCGCCGGCCGGACGGGTTGTACAACCCTGAGGCGGTGAGCGAGCAGGACCTCGCCGCCGGGTGCGAGCTGCTGATCGATCAGCGGCTGGCGGTCGCCGGCGGGTACAATGTCGGCGACAAGGTGATGATCCTCGGGCGCGACTGGCGGATCGTCGGGATCGTCGAGCCGGGGGTGGCGGCACGGGTGTTCTGCCCGATCGAGACGCTGCGGCACATCCGCTACGCCGGCGACCGCCGGGTGACGGCGTTCTATGTGCAGCTGCGGCCGGAGGTCGGCTCCGACCCGATCCTGCGCGACCGGATCGCCACGACGGTGGGCGATTCGATCAAGGCGCTGGCCGAGCCGCTGGGTAGCGTGCAGGGGATCCTGGAAGAGACGTTCGCCACGATGTACGCGTATATATGGGCGGCCAGCGGCGTGGCGATGACCGTCTGCTTCCTGCTGATCTGCGTGGCGATGTACACGATGGTGGTCGAGCGGATCGGCCAGATCGCGATCCTCAAGGCGATGGGTGCCGGCCGCGCGATGCTGATGGCCCAGTCGGTGCTGGAGGCGGCGATTCTCAGCGTGGCGGGCACGGCCGGAGGACTCGTCCTGGCGGTGGTCGCGAAATGGGTGATCGAGCGGGTGTTGCCGCTGCTTACGGTGGAGGTGCGGGCGAAGTGGTTCGTGCTGGCGATCGTCGTGGGGATCGTCGGCGGGACGGTCAGCGCGTTGTACCCGGGCTGGCGAGCGGGACGGGTCGAGCCGGCGACGGCATTGCAGAACACGTGATATGCAGGCGGGCAGTTCATGACGGACATTCTGATCGAGGCGCGGGACCTTTGGCTGCGGTACGGGGCGGGAGAGGCGGCCTACGACGCGTTGCGTGGACTGGACCTGGCCATCGAGCGGGGAGAACTGGTCGCCATCGCCGGGCCCAGCGGCAGCGGCAAGAGCAGCCTTCTGCATATCCTGGGGCTGATGTTGCGGCCAACCCGGGCGGCGGAGCTGACGCTTGACGGCGAGGATCTCAGGGCCGTCAGCGACGCCCGGCAGGCGCAGCTGCGCAAGACGGATATCGGGTTCGTGTTTCAGCGGCTGAACCTGGTGCCGGTGCTCTCGGCGGCGGACAACGTGCGGCTGGCGTTCTGGCTGCGGGGGCAGGACCCCGGCAAGCAGGTGATCGAACTGCTGGAACGCCTCGAGGTCGGGCGGCTGGCCGATAAGCGCCCGACGCAGATGTCGGTCGGCCAGCAGCAGCGGGTGGCGATCGCTCGGGCGATTGCGGGCCGGCCGAAGGTGTTGCTCGCGGACGAGCCGACCGGTAGCCTGGACAGCCGCAGCTCCGGGCTTGTGCTCGACCTGTTGCGCGAGGTGCATGGCCAGTACGATTTGACGACGATACTCGTGACGCACAACGAACAGGTGGCCGCCGCGGCGGACAGGATCATCGACATTCAGGACGGCCGGATCGCCCATGAACCCATCGGTGCCCGACACGGTTGAGACCTGTGCGGTAGAGATGACGGCCGATCCGTCACGACGGATCGGGTCGACGGCGCTGCGTCTGTGGTTCGTGCTGTACCTGGTGTGGATGGGGCTTTTGACGGTCGGGGCACTGTGGGGATACGCGGTCTGGCGGCAGGGAAACCCGCTGGGCCTGCCGGTCTGGGCGATCTGCCTGGGAACATTTTACCTGTCGCTGGCGAATAATTTCTGCCCGCTGCCGACTATGTGGATGGTGATGCTGCTGGCCAGCAGCGCGGTCGGACTGCCCGGGCCGGTGCCGCTGCGGATCGCCTACGTGGCGGCGGCGACGGCCGTGGCGACCGGCATGGCGAACCTCAACGAGTACCACCTGCTGTGGGCGGTGGGGGGGCGGGTGGCCGAGCGGGTGCGCAGCGCGCAGCTGGTGCGGTGGGCGATCGGGTGTTTCCGCGTGAGCCCGTTCGGGATCCTGGCGCTGGCGTCGCTGGTGCCGATCCCGATCGACGCGGTGCGTTGGATTGCGATCGCCGATGGCTATAATCGGTGGCGATTCTTCTGGGCGAACGTGGCGGGGCGGTGGTTGCGATACGCCCTGCTGGCCGGGGCGACGATCTGGCTGAGCCTGGGGGTGTGGACGATCCTGGCGGTCCAGGCCGCGGTGGTTGCGGTAGCCGGGGTGTCGCTGCTGGTGCGGACGATGCGGCGGCGGGGCCGGCGCGAGGCGGCGGCCGTGGTGTGCGAGACTGCGGAGACAAAAACAACGGAGCTATCCGCAGATTACACAGATTGAGAAAGCACGGGTTTCGGGTGTCGGTAGGGAAAAAGAGCGTGGACGCAGGTGCCACGTGCGACAACGCGCCGCGACCGTGAGGGAGCGGTAGACCCCAAAGAACGAGCCGCGACCGTGAGGGAGCGGTAACGACAGGAAAGATGCGATTCGTGGATTCGAGCGGATCGATACGGAGATCATCATGATGCGTGTTGTGCTTGCAGGATTGGTTTTCAGCGCTTGTGTGAGCGGTGCGTCGTGGGCGCAGACGGGGGCGGCCGAGGCGCCGGCGACGCAGCCGGCGAGCACGCAGGCGGCCGAGCCCCGGGTCTCGCAGGTCCTGCAGGCCCTCGAGAAACGCGGGGAATCGATCAAGGACCTCGAGGCCGACGTCGAGTGGGTCGTCGTCGACACGATCATCGACGATCGCCAGGCGAAGCTCGGGCAGCTGTACTTCAAACGCGGCCAGCCGCAAGACACGTTCCTGATCCGGTTCGACAAAACGATCATCGACGACATGGTCAACGAGAAGGTCGAGGAGCACCTGTTCGACGGGCGGTGGTACGTCGAGAAGCGCGAGGCGACCAAGAGCATCATCAAGCGGGAGATCGTCCGGCCGGGCGAGGAGTTCGACCCGTTCAAACTGGGGCAGGGTCCGTTCCCGCTGCCGTTCGGGCAGAAGGCCTCGGAGATCCTGGCGAAGTTCGATGTGACGTACGTTGAGCCGAAAAAGGACGACCCCGCCGGCACGGCCCACCTGAAGCTGGTGCCCAAGGAAACAGTCCGGGACCTGGCGGACAAGTACAACGAGCTGCACTTCTACATCGACCGCAAGATGGACCTGCCGGTCAAGGTGGTGGCCGACCAGAAGGACGACAAGGTGGTCACGGTGACCTTCCGGGATATCAAGGTCAACACGGGCCTGCCGGGCAGCCGGTTCGTGCTGCAGCTGCCGGAGGACGACCCGACGTGGTCGCTGACGGTCGAGTCGCTGCCGCCGCAGAATCCGTAGATAGAAGGCGCCGGGGTCGATAATGGTCGCCGGCGTGGGCGCTGCACAAAAAGGGAGAACGCAAAGATGCTGAAGATGGCGGTTGTTGGCGTGGGCATGGGCGGCGCGCACGGGGCGAACATCCATCAGAATAGCGGCGGCGTGGCCGACCTGGTCGCCGTCTGCGACAGGGATCCCGAGAAGCTCAAGTGGCGGATCGAGACCTACGAAAAGGAGCTCGGCCTGAAGGTCCGCGGGTACGCCGACTTCGACGAGATGCTCGAGAAGGAAGACCTCGACGGCGTGGTCATCAGCACCCCCAGCGGCCTGCACCATCAGCAGGCGGTCGCGGCCGCCAACTGCGGCGTGAACATCCTGGTCGATAAGCCGATCGACGTCACGCTGCAAAACATCGACAAAATAGAGCAGGCAGTCAAAAAGAGTGGCGTGCTGTGCGGCGTGAACTACGGCATGCGGTTCCGCCCGGCCAACTGGAACGTGAAGAAGGCCATCGAGCGGGGCGACTTCGGCAAGCTCCTGCTGGTCGACGTGCGGATGAAGTGGTACCGCGACCAGGCCTACTACGACCGCGGCGGCTGGCGCGGCACCTGGGCGATGGACGGCGGCGGCTCGCTGATGAACCAGGGCGCCCACGCGATGGACGTGCTGACCTGGCTGGCCGGCCGGCCCGTGAAGGTCCGCGGCGACTACGCGGCGCTGAACCACCAGATCGAGACCGAAGACTGGGCCAGCGGCATCGTCGAGTTCGAAAGCGGCGTCCGTTCGACGATCAGCACGACGACCAATGTGTTTCCCAAGACCGACCGCACCTGGATCGAGGTGCACGGCACGGCGGGCTCGGCCTTTATCGTGGGGGACGAGATCGTCGAGACGAACATCGAATCGCTGGCCAGCCTGGAAGAGCCGCCTCACAAGGATGCGGTAATCGACTTCGTCCACGCCGTCCACGAGAAGCGGAGCCCCCTGTGCGATTTGACCCAGGGCCGCTGGTCGGTGCAGCTGATCCTGTCGGTCTACGAGTCGGCTCGACAGGGTAAAATGTTGGATTTGGAGTAAGGAGGGCCGCC
Organism: Phycisphaerae bacterium; assembly: GCA_041687575.1. GTDB lineage: Bacteria > Planctomycetota > Phycisphaerae > UBA1845 > JANYLN01 > JANYLN01. Next base: position 17,695 of record JAWLBS010000040.1, read on the forward strand.
CCGGCATCGGTCTGTCTGGGTCGAGGGAGGAGATGCCGGGGCGGTTTGGGTAGCTTGTCAAAATGTGCTCGCCGTCAGGCCACCGGCTGATGCGTCACGTGGCGGCGGCAATTCAGGCAGTAGTACCGGTTCGCCGTCCCCGCAATGGGCAACGTCGGCCGGTGGCAGCGCCCGCAGTCGGGTGCGTCCTCGAAACGGGCCATCGTGTAGTGCACCTCCGGTTTGTGCGTCAACATCGTCGCGGCTGCGGCGTTCTTGCCGCTCAGGCTGCTCATGCTGATGCCGTCATCAGTCAGGTCCAGATGCTCGGCGTGCTCCAGCGACTCGCTCGGCAGGTCGATTGAGCCCGGCGCCTCGTCGAGTGGCCAGTCGTGCATCTGCCGGCACAGCCCGGCGATCATCCGGTCCATCTGCCCGCGGATCCACTCCTCGAAGGAGTGCTGCTTTTCGAGCGTGTCGGGCAGCGGCTTGACCGAAAGCGTCCAGCGGAACACCACGCACGTGCCTTCGGGGCAGCGGCTGTAACTGACGTTCAGGACCGTCGGCGAATCGTTCCATCTGCCGCCGTTGTTCAGCGACCAGGCGATCTTCTGCATGACACCGCCCCGGTCGAACATCTGTGCATCGTTCTGCCACGAAAGCAGGTCGTAACCCTCCGCCATGACCAGCGGCAACAGCAGGTTCCGCAGCTCTGATGCGGGCTGATGCGAGATCCACCTGGCCCAGTACGATGCTCCCATGGTCGTCCCCTTGGTCGCGTTCGGACGCGTGCGAGGTCGAATGTGGATCGATCCATTCCAGCGACAGTCCGGCCGATGGCCCCCGATCCCCACGCCGGGCGGGCGGCCTTACCGGGCACACCTAATCAAAGCCCCCTCAACGCGCCGTGGCAACTGTCATGTTGCCCGTATCGATCAGGGGGGACCGGACGATGAGCGTCTAGGGGATTTGCCTGAGACGCGAGGCCGAAAACCGGTGGCGGGCAAGCGTCATGATCGCACGCGCATCGCAGGATCCGGCAGCTCCTTGTACCACTAACCTGCAGCTTCTTTGCTCGCCGCAAGGAGTTTCGGGGTCAATTGCGGTTGTTTCACCTTGCCTGCCCGGGCGTAGCCGTTGTCTGGCGAAGCCGGGTCACCCGGTCACCTTGTCTTGCTGGCTTTGGTTGCGGCTACCGGCCGCGCCAGGGAAATCCGGTCGATCAGGCGTCCACGATCGTGTGCGGGCGGCCGATGACGACCAGGCGCCGGGTGATCTGGCCGGCGGGTTCGGGCAGGGTGTACTGGTAGCTGTGGACTTCTTGCAGCTTGTAGCGTTTGAGCATCTTTTCGGCGGCCTTGCGCTCGGCGGGAGAGATTTCCTCGGCATGATAGGAGACGATGTGCCCGTCGGCGGACAGCAGCCGCGCCCCCTCGCGGATGCAGACCGACAGGTTGCCCAGGGCGCGGGTGACGACCAGGTCGAACGGCTGGACCCGGCCGTGCCACTCGCGGGCCTGGATCTGTTCGACCAGCAGGTTGTGCAGGCCCATCTGTGCCGCCAGCCGGGCGATGAAGCGGGCCTTTTTGCCGGACGGGTCGATCGCGGTGACGGTCCAGTCCGGCCGGCAGATCGCCAGCGGGACGGCCGGGTAACCGGCGCCCGTGCCCATGTCCAGCACGCGGAGCGGCGGCTGGTGCGGCAGCGCCCGCACCGCCCACGGCAGCGCCGCCAGCGAATCGCCCGCCAGGCGGACGGCGGCCTCGGCCGGGTCGGTGACGCGGGTGAGGTTGAAGTCCTCGTTGGTCAGCATCACCATGTGGTAATGCTCCCAGAGGCGGTCGAACTGGTGCGGTTCGAGTGCGATGCCCAGGGTTTCGGCGGCGGTCCGGAGCCAGCGGCGGAACTGCTCGTGTTCGGTTGTGTTCATTGGTCTTTCCGGTGTGCCCTGTGTGTGTGGGCGGTGCGTATTTGCCGTTCTACCGCTCCCTCACGGTCGCGGCTCGTTTCCTGCCACGCACACACTCGGTGGCGAAGCTTGCACGGGCGCGCCCGAGGGCATAATGTACTTCATTCGTATTATACGAACCAGCTGCACGGAACCCCGGAGCCGACGAACCATGGCCGAGATACGACCTTTTGCGGCATTGCACTATAACCAGCAGAATATCGGGCGCGACGTGTCCGCCGTGATCGCCCCGCCGTATGACGTCCTCAGCCGGCAGCAGCTCGACCACTACGCGGGCCTCAGCGAGCACAACATCGTCCACGTGGACCTGCCGCATTTCCCGCCGGGCTCGGCCGGGCCGGACAGCGCCTATGCCGCCGCCGACAAGAAGCTGCGGGCCTGGACGGACGCACAGGTGCTCGTGCAGGACCAGGCGCCACGGTTCTACGCGTACCAGGAGGACTTCACGTTCGCCGGCCGGACCTACAGTCGGCTGTGCATGCTGGCGGTGCTTCGGCTCAGTGCGTTCGGTTCGGGTCAGGTCTACCCGCACGAGCAGACCTTCGGCGGCCCGATCGCCGACCGGCTGAAACTGATGCAGGCGACCCGCTGCCAGATCAGCCCGATCTTCGGCTTCGTCCAGGCGCCGCTGCACGAGATGCTCGCCAAGGCCCCCGGCCAGACCGCTGAGACCTGGCAGGGCGACTTGCAGGGCGTCGGCCACAAGGTCACCCCGATCGCCGATGAGCCGACCCTGCGGCGGATTTCCGAGGTGCTCGCGCCGCTGCCGGTCTACATCGCCGACGGACACCATCGCTACAAGACGGCCCTGGCGTATCGCGACTGGCTCGCCGAGCAGAACGGTCCGTTGCCGGACGATCACCCCGCCAACTTCGTGATGATCGGCCTGACGGCGATGGACGACCCGGGCAACCTGCTGCTGCCGACGCACCGGATCGTCGAGGGCCTGACCGCCGAGCGGCTGGAGGACCTGCGGCAGGCGAGCGGCGAGATGCTCCAGTGGCGCGAGCTCGATCCGGCGGCGCTGGCCGATCCCGACAAGATCCTGGCCGCGGAGCGGCGCGGGGCGTTCCTGTTTGTCGCGGGCGAGCCCGCCGAGGCGTGGATCGCGGTGCTGACCAGGGATGAGTTGCCGGCGCAGTACGCCCCCGACCGCAGCGAGGCCTTCCGGCGGCTGGCCCTGTCGTTTCTGCACCTGTGGCTGATCGACTCGGTGCTGAACAAGGACGGCCGCGATCCGGTCAAGATCAGCTACACGCACGATGCGGCCGAGGCGAAAGAGGCAGTCAATGCGAACACCGCGACGATCATGGTGCAGCCATGCACAATGGACGAGCTGATGGCGTCCTGCAATGCCAGTGACACGATGCCGCAAAAGAGCACCTACTTCTACCCGAAGCTGGCGACCGGCCTGGTGCTGCACCGGTTGGAGGCGTAACGACACAGATGGCGATGCGTTGGGGCAGGGTGGTCTGGCTGTGCGGCGCTCTGGCGCTGGGCGCGGGGTGCGCGTCGCCGCGCGTGGGGGGACACCTCGGTCCGATCGCCACGCTGGCCCCGGCTACGCGAGCGGTGGCGGGCGAACCCGCCACGACGCGGCCGGCCGCGCCCTGGGCGGCAGATGCGACCGCTATGCATTACAGTGACCGGTCGTACCGCCGCCTGCTGCTCGAGCACGTTGCGCCGGTCCTGGTGGCGACCACGGACGGCGAGGCCCAGCCGGCGAAGGATGCCTTCCCGCTGATCGACTACATGGGCCTCCTGCGGGCCCCGGCCGACCTGAACGAATACCTGCACGTGCTGGCGCGGACGGGGCCCGAGAGCACCCCGGACGCGTTTCCGACGCAGGCGCATCGGCTGGCGTACTACATCAACGCCTACAACGCCTGTGCGATCCGCGCCGTGCTGGCGCAATACCCGGTCGAGACCGTCTACGCGACGGATATGCCGGCCTTTGAATACGACTGGTATTTCGACGTGGATGGTGCGACAATGAACCTGGCGGGCGTTCGCCAGGCGGTGATGGACCAGGCCCGCGGCGACGTGCGGGCGTTTTTCGCGCTGTCGGCGGCGGCGGTGGGTTCGCCGCCGCTGGCGTCCGACCCGTACGACGCGCGGAACCTGTACGTCGAACTCGACGCCCAGATGCGGGAGTGCCTGTCGCGGCCGCAGTTCGTCCAGGTCGCGCACGAGCCGCAGAAGCTGATGCTCTGGTGGCGGATCGTCCGCAACGCCGACGCATTCGACGCCTACTACCGGAGCCTCTACGGCAGTGACCCGACATCGCTGTTCAACGTGATCATGGAACTGGCCTCGCCCGGGCGCCGCGCGGCGCTGAACCGGGCCGTGGGATACAGAATTGTGGAATTGCCGTTCGACCGCCGGCTCAATGATCTGGCCGCGCGGGCGGACGCTGGACCGTAGAACCCGATCAAGCCCCCGTGGGGGCCCCGAGGAGTCGAGGAAGTGACAGACAAGGACGTTCAAGCCGTCGTCGAATTCATCAAAGAGCGTGCCGCCAGCGCCGAGTACGTCGACTATTGCCGGGACCTGCTCACCGAGATGATCGCGATCGACACCGCCATTCAGAGCGACATCGACCGCCTCCGCGCCAACGAGGACAAGGTCTTCGCCATCGCCGAGCGAGAGGTCAAGGCCATCCTGGGCAATAAGGCGAAGGTGCTGCGGTTGCCGATCGATTGCCGCATCGAAGAGCACCCGTACTATTCCGGCTTGTACTACACGACCAACGCTCAGCGCAAAGAGCCGCTCACCTGCGAGCAGACGTACAAGGGCCGCTACAACCTGGTCATCGAGGTCGAACCCGACGCTGGCGGCGCCGACCACGCCGCCGACGCGTTCTACAACGCCCACATCGACACGGTCGGCCCGTTCTTCGGTCCGCGGATGGAAGGGCCGCTGCTGTTCGGCCGCGGCGCCTGCGACGACAAGGGCGAGGTCGTCCTGTTGATCGCCCAGATGAAATTGATTGCCGAGGCGCAGGCAAAGTTCGGCCTGAAACTCGGCGGCCGGCGGGTCTACCAGTTCGTCATCGAGGAGGAGATGGGCGGCAACGGGTCGCTCTCGCTGGCGGTCGACGGGCGCTACGCTGGCTACGAGGCGATCATCCACGAGATCACCCGCAACATCCCCCACCCGGCCAACCGGGGCTGCGTCTGGTACCAGTGCACGATCGGCTCGGCCGGCCAAGGCGGTGCCCGCACGGTCGAGATGTGGCCGTTCGTGATCCGGGCGCTGGAGGACGAAGGCGCGAAGATCAAGGCCGAAGGGGCCCACCCGCTGTTCAAGCCCGAGCACGTCCAGACCAACCACGGCGTGCTCGGCCCGTACGGCGAGCACCCCTCGGCGGTCAACGACCACGTCGCGGTGGTGATGACGGTCGAAGGGGCCGGCAAGCCCGAGCAGTTGCGCAGCCGCGTCGAAAAGGTCGTCGACATGGCCGTGCAGGACTATGTCGCCCGCTACGGCGACAAGACGAAAGAGGCCGACCCCGAGACAGGCAAGCCCAAGGTCGCGCGGCACTACAATCTCGAGCAGGCTCAAAGCGCCGGCGCTACGGCATTCCGCCTGGACATCCACGGCAAGGCAGGCCACATGGGCGCGGTCGTCCGGTGCGACGGGGCGATCACCAAGGCCGCCTGGGTCGTGCGGGCCCTGCTGGAAGATGCCCGCACGCAGCCGCCGATCGCGGTGACGATGAGTTTCCCCGACGCCGCCGGTCCGGTCGACCCGCTGGCGCTCGAGGGCGGGCAGGGCTTCGTGCCGACCCACGAGATGGACGATGTGATGAAGCGTCTGGCCGACGCGGCCGCACTGGGCGCGCAGGAGTACTGCACGTTTGCCGGGGTCGAATTCAGGCCCGGGATGGTCGACATGCGGTATGACAAGCTGCACAATAATGCGTTCGCCACCGACGTCGAGAGCCCCGGCATGAAGGCGTTCCGCTGGGCGTTCGATGCGTTGGGGCGCGAGTGGCCCGAGCCGACCGGCTGGCAGGTGTCGTGCGACGCCCGGATTTTTGCCAAACACGGGCATAACGTTGTGACGTTCGGCCCGGGCAGCCTGGACGAGGCCCACAGCGACACCGAGCACCTCGACCTGCGGCAGGTGCCCGATGGCCTTGCGATCTCGACCCTGCAGGCGATCCGCCTGGCCGGCGGGCTGTAAGCGCAAACGCCGGGTGCGGTCATGCAGGGCGGGCTGCGCCAGCCAAAAGGATTGTCGGGTGAAACCGTCCGTGGATTGTCCGCTGGAAAGATGAAAGGAGTCACTGCCGTGCAAACCGAAACGCAGTTCAGCGTCTTTCTGGTCAACAAGCCGGGCGTGCTCGCCCAGGTGCTCGGCGAACTCGGCAAGGCCAAGGTCAA
>JAWLBS010000041.1:0-14865 GCA_041687575.1 Phycisphaerae bacterium
TTCTGTGCCAACAACATGGGCCAGTTCGGCCGGGCGGTGCACATCTATGTGGGTGAGTACAAGTACTTCCCGCCCAACAACCCGAGCCCGGATTACTGGACGGCACAAGAGAGGGCTGATGCCGCCGGTATGGGTGGCTGGGACCCCAGCATCGGCTGGCTGATGACCTACGCGATGCGGATGACCCCGCCGCGGATGCGGGAGAACGGGCATTTCGACTGGACGACCCTGCAGGAGGATGAGCTGCCGGATATCGTGGTCTGCCCGTCGGCGACGCGGGAGCGCCTGTTCGATCCGAACTCCCCTGAGGTGGACCCGGGTGCGCCGCTCGAGACGATGCTGTACCGGTACGCGGCGTTCTACCAGACCAGCGGCACGGTCCGGTCGGCCGCGCAGCTGCTCACCCCTCGGACAAGAAACGCGGCGGGCCGCGGCGGACGCAATCCCGCGATCCCGAACCCTGGCGGGAGTGTCATAGACGCCCGGCCGATGGACAATGCACAGTGGGGCATACCCGGCATCTATGTGCAGCCGCACGCCGGCAGTAGCCCCAGCGACGCTGACGGCGGTTCGGAGGTATTCTCTTGGATCCAGGCGATCGAGCCCAGCGAGCTGGACGACCCGGGTCGGGTTTACTACCTCGCCGACAGCCGCGAATGGCGGCCGGTGCCACTGCCTAGCCAGCCGTTCGCCGCCTCGAATGACGGCTGGCGGGTCGCCAGCGGCAACCGGGTCGCCTTGGGCGCCCGTCACGTGGGCGGGGCCGCCAACGTGGTGTTCATGGATGGCCACGTCAGCAGCGACAATCAGGAACGCGACCAGCGCTGGAACCTGGGTTGGGATAACAACACCCAGGTCGCCAGCAGCGACGAGTGGCGCTGCGTGACCTTCTCCAAGAGGATTTCGCTGGCCGCGCTGCAGAACCAGATCCACGTCATGCCCCAGCTGAACGTCAAGGGCTGGGAGTGGCACTTCTCGAGTATGGGCCAGTAAGGCCTGCCGGGCAGGCCACTTTGAGGCAAAAACAAAGCCGGCCGGCGGGAGGCATGAGTCTTCCGCCGGCCGGTTCTTTTTGTGCGCGAGGCACGGGCTCAATCTCAGAGCTCCATTCAAGCTCCACCTGAAGGTGTGCCGTCCTGCCCGAGACAACGGCGCGGTTTGTGGCGCTGGCCGGTTGCTTCTGCGCGGAAGGGAGGAGACGTGAACCTGTCGGACCACCGGGGCAGGTGGCTGGTGGCCTGCTTCCAGGCCACCAGCCGCTCATGCAGCGTTCAGCGTCACGCACGCCGCCTGCGCCGGGTGGGCCGGCAGCCGGTAGGTCTCAACTTCCAGCCGCTTAACCCTTATGGAAGGGCCATTCGGGTCTGACCCCGGTGACGTGCGCAGCAATGACGGCCTTGGGCGCTGCACCATGGGTACGCTCAGTACCGGCCGTACGCGTGTGCGGCTTCAAGATAGGCCAGGTAGTTGGCCTCGCTCTGTCCGGCCAGGGGCACGTTGATCGGGGCGGCTGTGGGCATCAGCACGTAGCGCCCGCCGGCCTTGGCCTGATCCATGCAGCGCCGGACGATGCGGCGGACTTCGTCGGGGCGGGAGGCCTCCAGGTCGCGCAGCTCGACATTGCCCATCAGGCAGACGCTCTCGCCGATGCGGCGCTTGACCTCGTCGAGCTCGATGTCGCCCTGGTTGGGCGGTTCGCACGGGTCGAGGGCGGCTGGCTCGGTCGCGGCGATCAGGTCGAGCACCTGGCCGATCTTGCCGTGGCAGTGCATCCGCGGGTAGTTGCCGGACTCGCGGATCGCGCGGTTCATCCAGCGGTTGTAGCCGACGACGTATTTCTCGAACAGGGCGGGCGGCAGGTAAGGCGGGGTGGCGTACTCGGCGCCGACGACCCGGAAGATGCAGTCGCGGATGCCGGTGGCGAGGGTCTGCTGCAGATCCAGGCGGACCCGCTCGAACAGCGCGTCCAGCAGGTACGTGAACCGCTCCGGCTCGCTGAAGGCGATGATGGTGTAGTCTTCCATGCTGAACAGTTCGGCGGCCGGGCAGAGCGGGTCGGCGATGCTGATCAGCAGCACGCCCCTCTCGCCGAGGTCGGCTTGGCGCTTCAGCAGGAACGAGCGGTCGACCGGCTGGGGCTCGAAGGGTACGGACAGGACCTTGTCCAGGTCGTCGAGTTCCTTGCACCAGTGCTCGAGTTGCCAGGTGGTGTGCAGGCCGGGATCGTCGCGGAGCAGGCGGGTGAGGTCGCCCTTGGGCGTGTGCCAGGTCTGCCGGCGGAATCGACTGCCCCGCTCGTCGGTCCAGGTCTGCGTCTCGATGCGTTCGGCGGCGTTGGGCAGCCCGCCCGTGCCGACCATCGACATCTCATCGGCCATTTCGGCGATGGCTTGCATCAGCCGCCGGTATGAGGGTTCGGTGTTTTCCCAGTGGTCGGGGTTGTGGGCGTTGAGCTCGTAGGTGCTGACGGGGACGCGGTCGGGGAGTTCGCCGCGGACGGCGGCGAGGAGGCGTTGTTTTGAAGTCACGCTTGCTTCTCCTGTTCACTTGCCCGCTTGTTGTGCCTGCGGCGCTCGCGGTGCACACTCGCAGGCTTACCGCGACCTTACGGTCGCGGTTCGTTTCCGCAGGATGCGAAGGGCTCGCGCATCGGTGGCACTCGATGCGCTCCTTCGCAGCTTTGTTTTCGTAGCGCAGCTTGCTTCTGACTTCGGGGCTCGGCCACTCGCATCGCTGCGCTCGCTCGGGCGGACCGCCTGAAGGCGGGACTCCAAACGCCGGCTGAAGCCGGGACTCCGAGCTTGGCGGGCATAGCCCGCCCTACAGCAGCTGAAGCCGGGACTCCTAACGATCCCTGACCCCTGACTCCTGACTCCTGGCCCCTGGCCCCTGCCGTTCACTGGCAACTGGCAACTCTGGCGGGCGCCGCCCGCCCTACGCCTTCAGGTGCCGGTCGAACCAGTCGTAGGCGGCGGCTCGCAGGGCGGGGCTGAACTGGTGGCCGCCCGGTTCGCGGACGTACTTGAAGTTCTCCTTCGCGCCGAACAGGTCGTAGACGGCAGTGAGACGCCTTTCCATTTCCAGCTGGTCGTCGAGCTTGCTGACGCTGTCCTGTTCGCGGCCGGTCAGCAACAGGGGCTTTGGCGCGAACGAGGCGAGCAGGGCGTCGAGGTCGGCGTACTTGTAGAAGCCCGGAAGGATGTAGGCCTGCGGGAAGCCGTCGCCCCGCTCGAGCATGCCGGAGTAAAGCTTGACGCCCTGGCTGGCGACGGCGACTTTGATCCGCGGTTCGAGCGGCAGCAGGATCGTCGTGTGCATCGAGCCCATAGAGTGGCCCACCACGCCCAGCAGGTCCGGGTTGACCTCGGGGCGGCTGACGAAGTAGTCGATCTTGCGCTGGATGTCCCAGACGTTCCGGCCGGGCAGGGTCGCGCCCTTGATCAGCAGGCTCGTGCCGTAGATGCCGTCGCCGTCCCAGTATTTCATTCGTTCTTCGAAGCAGCGGGCGTCGGCGGTGATGGTGACGTAGCCTCGCTGGGCGAGCTCGACGGCCTGGTTCTGGTGGGGCGAGCCGATGCGGGCGGCCTGTTCGCTCTTGCCGAGGGAGAACTGCCCGCCGTGCTGGTGGAGGCAGACGATCGAGGGCGAGCCGGGCTTGATCTTGTCGGGGATGAAGACGTAGCCGCGGACGCGGGGCTCGTCCTTTTCGACGGCGTATTCGATCAATTCGCGGCGGTAGCCGTCCTTCTGGCGGGTCTCCAGGACCTTGGGGTCGAGCTCGAGGCGCTCGGGAATTTCGCCGAGGCACCGGAGGTAGATCTCGGCGAGCTGCTTGCGGGCATCTTCGAACTGCTCGGTCGATGAGAACGATTCGGGCCAGTGGAACATCGAGGGCCTCCGATCCTTGAAACCATATCTTTTCGGGCGGAATCCGTTTGGTGATTGCAGCCGTATCCGGCGGCCGCTGCCAGCGGTGCCATTGTGCGCTTGTTGGTGGTTCGGCACAACATGAGCGGGCGGTTGTTCGGCTGGGGCGGGGGGATGCGTGGGTCGGCCCGGCAAATAACGCGGACTGATGGACTCTCGGGTATCGGGAAGAATAATCGGATAAATGATGTGCTCAGGGGGACGCGCCCGGGCAGGTTATGCGCTTCGCCTTGCGCATGGCAACGTAGCAGGGGGTTAAAGATGCCTGTCAAAAAGGATCGAAAGATAGCGATCCTGGCTCCGGTGGCGTGGCGCACGCCGCCGCGACAGTACGGTGCGTGGGAGACAGTGGCCAGCAACGTCTGCGAGGGCCTGGCTGCACGTGGCTGGGACGTGACGTTGTTCGCCACCAAGGATTCGATTACGGCCGGCCGGCTCCACGCGGTGGTGGATCGCGGCTACGAGGAAGATCCCCAGGCCGACGCAAAGGTGCTGGAGTACCTGCACAATTCGGAGGTCATGGAGCACGCCGGCGAGTTCGACCTGATTCACAACCACTTCGACTTTGCGCCGCTGACGTACAGCCGCCTGATCGACACGCCCATCGTGACAACGATCCACGGGTTCTCGTCCGCCAGGATCCTGCCGGTCTATCAGAAGTATGCCGACATCGCCTACTACGTCTCCATCACCGACCATGACCGACATCCTTCGCTTCCCTACCTCGGCACCGTCTACAACGGGATCGACCTGACGAGCCTGACGTTTCGCGACAGGCCCGGCGAGAAGCTGGTCTTCCTCGGGCGGATTCACCCGGACAAGGGGGTCCATCTGGCGATCGAGGTGGCCGTGCGGGCCAAAAGGGAGTTGCTCATCGCGGGCATCATCCAGGACCCGCAGTACTTCGAGGCGGCGGTCAGGCCGCACGTTGACGGCAGGCAGATCCAGTACATCGGACCGGTGGGACCTGTCGAGCGAGATGAGCTGTTCGGCCAGGCCAGCGCCCTGCTGCATCTGAACACCAGACCCGAGCCCTTCGGGCTTGTGATCGTCGAGGCCATGGCCGCCGGCGTGCCGGTGATCTCGCTGGTGCGCAGCGCGTGCGACGAGCTCATCGTCGACGGCCAGACGGGGTTCATCGTGCCGGATGTCGACCAGGCGGTCGAGGCCCTCGGCCGAGTCCACGAGATCGATCGCATCCAATGCCGCCGCCGCGTCGAAGAGTGCTTCAGCATCGACTCGATGGTGTCCGGCTACGAGTTCATCTACCAGCGCGTGTTCGAACTTGAGGCCAGCAGGCGGTGTCGACATCTGCCGGGGGCACGCCCGCCCGTCCGGGCCGCCGAGAGGGCAACCGGCTTGACCGGCAAGCCGATGCCTCGGGCGAGGCCTTCCGGCGATGCCTGAGCGGCGGATGAACAGCCTGCAGGGTCGCCGCGAACCCAAGGGTGCGTCACACTTTCTGCGGGAGATCCAGCCTGTATGCCCCCTGCCAGCGGAGGCGTCTGTTCCATGGGGTCGGACCCCGGCAGCTGGGGGTCAGAGGCGGGGTATTGTGCAGGACATGGGGTCGTCGTTGGGCTGCGCAGGCGTCCGCGAGGGGTACGACCCCGGTGACTGGTGCAGGGCGGGCAGTGCCGCGGATCCTGTCACGCCCCCACCCATCAACACCGGGTGCTTGTCGGCAGGCACCATTGGTCATATAATACTTCGCTATGGGATTTCTCGAATTGATGGCCCGAACACGACCTTCTGGCCGCAACGGCATGCGGTGCAAGGTCACTCCGCCCTGACGTTCCCGCCCGCCTATTCGGATTCCCGTGTCTGCTGGCCAGGATAGTCGAGATGTTCTCATGCGCCGGCCTGCCTGCCCGGCGTCATTTACCTGTTGAACCGACTTGGATCTTTTACGATGGAAACAGTACTCACTAAGGACGGTTTGAGCCGGGAAATCCTGCGGCGGCGGACGTTTGCGATCGTCTCGCACCCCGACGCGGGCAAGACCACGCTGACCGAGAAATTCCTGCTCTACGGCGGGGCCGTGCAGCTGGCAGGGTCGGTCACGGCCCGCAAGCACCAACGGGCCACGACCTCCGACTGGATGGAGCTCGAAAAGAAGCGCGGCATCTCGATCAGTTCCACGGTGCTCCAGTTCGACTACCGGGGGTGCCGGATCAACCTGCTGGACACGCCGGGTCACAAGGACTTTTCCGAGGACACCTACCGCGTGCTGTCGGCGGTGGATGCGGCGGTGATGGTCATCGACGCCGGCAAGGGCATCGAGAGCCAGACGCGGAAGCTGTTCGAGGTGTGTCGCCGCCGGGGCGTGCCGATCTTCACGTTCATCAACAAGATGGACCGGCCGACGCTCGAGCCGCTCGCGCTGCTGGATGAGCTGGAGAGCGTGCTGGGCATTGCCGCCTACCCGATGAACTGGCCGCTGGGGCGGGGCAGCGATTTCAAGGGGGTCTGGGACCGGCGGACCCGCATGGCGCACCTGTACGAGCGGACGGTCGGGGGCGCGTATCGGGCGCCGGTGTCGACGGCGGGATTGGACGACCCGATCGTGCGGGACCGGCTGCACGAGCAGATGTACGAGGCGGTGTGCGAGGAGGTCGAAATGCTGGAGGGGGCCGGCGCCGCGTTCGACCCGGCTGATGTGCTGGCCGGCCGGACCACGCCTGTCTATTTCGGCAGCGCGCTGAACAACTTTGGCGTGCAGTTGCTCCTGGACGGGTTCCTGGAGTACTCCGCCCCGCCTGCCGGACGAGTCAGCGGCGGCGGCATTGTCGCACCGCACAACCCGGCGTTTTCCGGGTTCGTGTTCAAGATCCAGGCGAACATGGACCCGCGGCATCGGGACCGGATCGCCTTCGTGCGGGTGGTCTCCGGCAAGTTCGAGCGGGAGATGACGGTGACGCACGCGCGGACGGGCAAGACGATACGCCTGTCCAACGCCAGCCGGCTGTTCGGGCGGGATCGGGAGACGGTGGAGGAGGCCTGGCCGGGCGACGTGGTGGGCATCGTCGGCAGCGCGCAGTTCGCCATCGGCGATACCCTGACCGAGGATCCTGCCATCGTCTACAACGAGATCCCTACCTTCACCCCGGAGTGTTTCGCGTTCCTGGAGAGCCCGGTGCCGGCGCAGTTCAAGCGTTTTCGCGAGGGGCTGGCGCAGCTTCTGCAGGAAGGCGTGATTCAGACCTACGACCTGCCCGATGCGGCGCGGAAGGTGCCGTTGCTGGCGGCGGTGGGTCCGCTCCAGTTCGAGATCGTCGCTTACCGGCTGGAAAGCGAGTATGGCGCCACCTCCCGCGTGGAGCCTGCCCCGTGGACAGCGGTTCGATGGCTGGCGTCTGACACACGCGCCGAGGATCTGAATCTGCCGTATGGAACCCAGCTGGCACTGGATGGTCAGGGCCGCCACGTGCTGCTGTTTATCAGCGACTGGGCTGTGGGTTACTTCCAGGAGCAGAACCCCAAGGCGAAGATCCACGACCTGCCCATGGACAGCCTTTCGGCCGGGACGGCGTGACGGGATGACACAGGCATCGGGCGTAACGGTGGAATGCCGGGTCTGCCGGACGGGCCAGGCCGAGCGATTCCAGTCTGTGAACGGTCAGGATTACTGGCGATGCCCCGCTTGTGCGGCCGTGTTCCTGGCCGCGTCGCAGCTTCCGGATCGGACCGAGGAGCGGGCGCGGTATGAGCTGCACGAGAATGACCCGCAGGATCCCCGCTACAGGGCGTTCGCCAGCAAGCTGGCGGGGCCGCTTCTGTCGAAACTGTCGCCGGGCGCGGAGGGCCTGGATTATGGTTGCGGCCCGGGGCCGGTGCTGGCCCACATGCTTGGCGAGGCCGGGCACACCGTCAGACTCTACGACCCCTTCTTCCACGACGAGCCGGCGAGCCTCGAGCGGACGTATGACTTCATCATGTGCAGCGAGGTCGTCGAGCATTTCCACGACCCGGCCCGCGAGTTCTCGCGGCTGCACGAGCTGCTGCGCCCCGGCGGGTGGCTGGCCATCATGACCAGCTTTTTGACCGACGACGCCAGTTTTGCCAACTGGTACTATCGGCGCGATCCGACCCACGTGGTGTTTTATCGCCCGGAGACTTTCGGCTGCCTGGCGATGCAGTTCGGCTGGCATTGCGAGGTGCCGGCAAAGGACGTGGTGCTGATGCGCAAAGGGATCAGCGACAGTTGATCCGCCCGAGCGAGGGGCAGGTGGCGTCGAAGACCGACCGTGTCCAGACGAGTGAAGGACCGACATGAAGATGCTGTTTGAGGAGCTGGATTTCCGGAAGACGCCGCTGGGCGAGCTGGTGCTGCGTCGTCGCAGGTCGCCCTCGGTGCCGGATAGCCTGGTATACGAGGTCAAGATCGACAATGACATGCTCATGTCCAGTTCGGTCAATGTCAGCGAGCGGGCGCTGGCGCATCTGGCACTGGCCGGCCGAGGCGACCGGCCGTCTCGTGTGCTGATTGGCGGGCTGGGGCTGGGCTACACGGCGGCCGCGGCGCTGGAGTATGCCAGCGTGCGAGAGGTGGTCGTCGTGGAGTTTCTGGCGCCGGTGATCGACTGGCACCACAACCGGTTGGTGCCGATGGCAGACCGGGTTGTCGACGATCCGAGGTGCTCGCTGGTGGAGGGGAATTTCTTCGAGTACATCGCAGAGACATCGTCGGCAGGGGCTGAGCGATATGATGTCATCCTCGTGGATATCGACCATTCGCCGGATCGCTGGCTGCACGATCGCCATGGCGACTTCTACAGCCCCCGCGGTCTGCAGGGCCTGGCCCAGCGGCTTGAACCGGGGGGCGTCTTCGGGCTCTGGTCCGCCTCCAGGCCCCCGGCGGAGTTCCTGGAGCTGGTTGCAGAGGTGTTCCCCGACACGATCAGCCACGAGGTATCGTTCTTCAATCCGCATACGAACGAAACGGACTCGAACTGGGTCATCGTTGCCGCGGCAGGACCCTACTGTACCCAGGCCGGATCAAACCGGCTGTAGGTCTCGTCTATTCGCATCCCCCTCGCCGGCGCGGTCCAGCCGAGGCCGGCCTCGTTAAAGAGCAGCCCCTTTTCGAAGCACTCGGCGATCGTTGCGTCGATCTCGTCCACCACATAGCCCGGGCCCTTGGCGGTGTCGACCCGGCGGACGTAGCGCTCGTCGACGGCGGCGGGCGGGCCGGCGGCCTGGTAGGCGGCGCTGACCGTCGCGGTGAAGGGCCATGCGTCGTCCAGCGTGCAGAGCACCCGCTCGTCGCGGCCGGCGAGGTAGTTGCAGACGTTGGCGTAGACCGCCTGCGAGCCGGGCGTGTCGTCGCCGGGAAACGCTTCGACCCGGCCGTCGTCGTAGCGGATCTCGCCGGCGCCGCCGGTCAGCGGCCAGACTATGCGTCCTTTCTCGCCGATCGCCATGGTGGTCGGCCCGGCCTGCTCCCCGCTGCACAGGGTGAACCAGAGTCGCAGGTCCACGGTGGTGTCGGTGCGGACGTGCAGGCAGGTCGTGTCGTCGCCGGCGATGTTCGGGCGGGCGTGATAGAGCTCGGCGTGGACTTCGACCGGGCGGGCCCAGTCGTGCTGCGCGGCCCCGGCCAGGAACAGGGCATTGTTGACCTGGTGGGCGAACGGGTTGTTGATCGTGCCGTCGAGGATCCAGGTCTGGCCGAGGCGGAGGTGTCCCGCCCAGCCGTTGCGGGTGTAGTAGCGGTCCGGGCGGAACCAGCGGCCCATGACCCGCACCTCGCGGAGCCGGCCGATCTTGCCGGCGACGATTGCCGCCTTGGCGGCCTGCAGGCCCCTCATCCAGATCCACTGGAAATGGACCGCGCAGGTCCGGCCGGACGCGGCGGCGGCCTGGCGAATCGGGCCGAAGTCGTCGATGCAGCCGACGACGGGCTTTTCGAGCACCACGCTACAGCCGGCCTCGAGGACCTGGACGGCGACCGGCCGATGGGCGGGAATGCCGACGGGCACGCCGACGACGGCGACCTTGTCGCGCCAGTTGTGCAGCAGCCGGGGCAGGTCCGGTTCGATGGCGATGCCGGCGCGGGCGAGGTCGTCGAGCTGGCTGCGCCAGCGGTCGGGCGCGGCCTCGACGACGGCGTGGAGCTTGACGATGCCCTGCTCCTGCAGTTGGCGCAGCGCATCCAGATGCGTGACCGCGTGGCCGCCGACCCCCACCAGTGCCACGCCCACGGGTTGTGTTATCGACATTGTGTAACTCCAGGTCGATTGCTAACACATCTGGCTGTTGGACTTCGTTTGTTCGAACACGCACGGTCGCGGCTCTTTCCCGCAGCATTCGAGAGTTCAGCGCATCGGCAGGGGTAACGACTCCCTCGCTTACGCTTCGGGCTCCTTCCCGTCCGTCTTCGGGGGCGTCCGCTCATCCGAAGAATTCCATGGCCACATACATCGTGGCCATGGCACCCAACGCTACTGCTTCTTTTCAAGTTCCCGGCCGCAGCAGCTGAAGCCGCATTCGGGGGCCTTCTCAGATCCCTTGTGCGCGCCCGGCGTGCATTTTTCCGGGTCCTCGCACTCGCGCAGCACCTGGACCTCGATGCCACAGTCCGGACAGGTGTAGACTTCGCCTTTCTTCATCTCGTGACATTGCGCCATGATCGGCTCCTTCAACAGTGATTCCGTACGTGAGTTTGCCAGCGGTACATGCGCAATTCTAGGGAGCGCGCTGGCGACTCAGACGGAAAACCGGATGTTCAGGATATCGCCGTCCTGGACAACATAGTCCTTGCCCTCGAGGCGGACCTTGGCCTGGGCCTTGGCGGTCTTCATGTCTCCGGCGGCCTTGAGGTCGTCGAAGGCGACCGTCTCGGCCCGGATGAACCCGCGGGCCAGGTCGGAGTGGATCGTGCCGGCCGCATCGACCGCGACGGTGCCCTGGCGGATCGGCCAGGCGCGGGACTCGTCCTCGCCGGTCGTCAGGAACGAGATCAACCCGATCGCCTCCATGCACGCCCGCAGGAACCGCGGCTGGACCGGTTCGGTCAGGCCGTATTCGGCCAGGAAGGTCTGCTGGTCCTCGCCGGCAAGCTGTGACAGGTCGGCTTCGAGGCTGGCGCTGAGCTTGATCGTTGCGGCGGCGTAGGGCATGTTCTTTTCGACGGGGCCGGCGGCCTCGGTTTCCGAGACGTTCAGCACGACCAGCAGGGGCTTTTGGGTCAGGAAGGCGAAGGAGGTGACCAGCCTGGCCTCTTCCGGGTCGCGCAGGACCTCCGACAGCGGCATGTCGTTTTCCAACGCCTGCTGGCAGCGGTGCATCAGGTCGAGTTCGCGTTTGTCCTGCTCGTGCGTCTTGACGGGGCGGGTGAGCTGCTTTTCCAGCCGCTCGACGCGGTTGGCGACCTGTTCGAGGTCGGCGAACATCAGCTCCGTGCGCAGTTCCCCCAGGTCCTTGACCGGGTCGATCCGGTCGCGGTAGGCCGGCACGCTGGGGTCAGTGAACGCCCGCACTACCGCGATCAGCCCGTCGCAGCTGCGCAGGGTGCCCAGGTGCCGGCGGAACTCGCCCTGCTGGCTGGGCGTCTCCTGCGAAAGGCCCGGCAGGTCCAGCAGGTTGAAGGTCGCGTAGGTGGTCTTTTTGCTCTTGAACTTTTCGGTCAGCCAGTCGACCCGCGAGTCCGGCACCTTTACCGCCGCCCGAGCCTCGCCCCGGCCGGGCACCGGTTCATGGCCGCTGACCGCCTGAAACAGGGTGCTCTTGCCCGAGAGGGGAGGACCTACCAGCGCAATGTCCATGGCGTTGCCTTCTTGCCGTTGACCCCGCGGGGCAGGCGGTTGCGTCCGGCCGGGCCTTCGCGGGGATCATCTGTTTCCTGGAATCGTCATGTGCGGGCGCGGCTGTTGCTGCATGAGCGGTCGCGTCCGCCTCAACACGGCAAGAGTATACGGGTTTGGGGGGCGTCGGCAACCGGGGGGACGCAGGACCGCACCCGGTTTGCGAGAGCGTCCGCTCATCCGAGGAATTCCATGGCCACAAACATCGTGGCCATGGTCACCCGGGCAACCGACCCTTTCAGCCTTTCGACTCGGCGACGGGCTCTTCGTCAGCGCTGAGCATCTGGCTCATCTTGGCCAAGGCCTCGTGCTCGATCTGGCGGACGCGCTCACGGGTCAGGCCGATCTTCTTGCCGATCTCCTTGAGCGTCATCCCCTCGTTGGGCACCAGGCCGAACCGCTCACCGAACCAGGCCCGCTCGGCCCCTTCCAGCGACTCGTACAGCGACTGGAGCCGCTGCAGCAGCCAGTCCTGGCTGCAGTGCAGCCTGCTGGCCAGATCGGTCAAACTGATGGCACCGACCCGGCCCGGGTCGAACGCCATCTCCACCGCCTGCTGCAGGATCTCCTCACCGCAGTCGCAGACGGCTTGGCGCACGCGGTCGCACACCTGGTTGAGGTCCTTCTTGGCGGCGATCTGGGACAGCGGCGCGGACGTGCCGGCGCCCAGGCCGAACCGCAGCCGCAGGATCGTCGACTCGCGGTCGTCCAGACGCTGGAGCAACAGGTGGACGGACTCGCTGTCGGAGGCGCTGAAGATCGCCTGGTCCGGGGCGGGGGTCTTCTCGTCGGCGATCATCTCCGAGAGCGTGAGACCCTCGTCCTCTTCGGTCGCGCGGGTCGGGTTGCTGATCGCCCGGATGGCCTTGCGGATGATCCGCGCCTTGCGGGGCTTCATCTCGAGGTGCTGGCACATCTCATCGAGAGTGGCGGGCCGGCCGTTGCGGTCCTCGAGTTCGGCGGCGGCCTGTTTCCACCGCGAGATCTCCTCGACCATGTACGCGGGGATGTGGATCGACTGGATGCTGTTGATCAGCGAGCGTTTGATGGCCTGCTTGATCCACCAGGAGGCGTACGTGCTGAAGCGGGTCTCGTGCGAGGGGTCATAGCCTTCCACGGCCCGCAGGAGCCCGAGGTTGCCTTCCTCGATCAGGTCGGACAGGGGCAGGCCGCGATTGCCGAACTGCTTGGCGATGTTCACCACGAGGCGCAGGTTCGAGCGGACCATCTGCATGCGGGCGTCCTGGGCGTCGACCTGGATCCGGTTGAAGGTCTCCAGGTCAATCTCGCGGTTGCTGAGCCGATCGAGTGCATCCGCCAGCGCGCGGACCTTTCCCCCGAGCTCACGTTCGTTTTCAGCCGTGAGCAGGGGTGCTTCGTTGATGGAGCGCAGGTAGTGTTGCAGTCCGGCTTCGATGGCGATGCGCTTGCCCTCCGCCCTCCGCTTCCCACCGGCCTCGGCCAGCCCGACCCCGCCATGCCGCGGATTGGTAAAGAATCTTCGCCAAGGATGACTTGCACGCTTAACCATGGTATCCCGAACTCCGCCTGTGGCAATCGATTTATGGACCCCGACCCGCCGGCGCATAGGCACCGGTGCGGCAACAGCCGCCTCAGGTCTTGTCGGCCAAACGGTCCGGTCGCTGAAGCAACCGGGTCGATTCGACGTGCGGGGTGGCATATCCGTAAGTTGTTATAGGGCAAAAGGAAAGAGTGCCCAAGTCAGGGTTGGTGCTCGAACCCGATCATGCGCTCGGCCTCGTCGAGGGTGGTCAGGCCGCTGGCGACGGCGAGCTTGGCCCTGGTCCGCAGCGGGATCATGCCCTCCTCGATGGCGACGCTTTCGAGGCGTCCGGGGCTGGTGCCCTTGCGGATCAAGTCGTGAATTCGGGGGGTGCCGCGCATGACCTCGAACAGAGGAAGGCGCCCGCTATAGCCGCTGCCCAGGCAGGCGTCGCAGCCGCGGCCTCGCCGCGGCGAGGGCGTGCTCCCCTCGACCAGCAGGTGCTCGACGTCCTCGAAGGAGATCTCTTCGTTCTCGTCCGGCTGGGCGCACTGCTCGCAGATGCGGCGGAGCAGGGACTGGGCGATGACGATCTGGAGTGAGGCGGCCAGTACGGTGCGGCGGGCGCCAAGCCCGAGCATGCGGAAGATCGCGCTGGCGCTTTGCGGGGCGTGCAGGGTCGCCAGGACCAGCTGGCCGGTCACAGCCGCCCGGATCGCGGTGGTGGCGGTTTCCTGGTCCCGCACCTCGCCCAACATGATCACGTCGGGGTCCTGTCGCAGGACGGCGGGCAGGATGTCGGCGAAGTCCAGGTCGATCCGCGGGTTGACCTCGGTCTGGTGGATTCCTGGCAGACCGCTTTCGACGGGGTCCTCGATCGTGTTGATCTTGCGGATGCCATCGTTGATCTGGCGGAGCATGGCGTAGAGGGTCGTGGTCTTGCCGGTGCCGGTCGGACCGGTCACCAGGATCAGGCCATGCGGCTGGCGGAGCGTCGACTCGACGACCTGTGCCGCCTCATCCGGCATGCCGAGCTCCTCGAGATCCATCATCCGGAACATCGGGGCCATCACCCGCAGCGCCATGTCCTGGCCATAGAGGGTGGGCAGCACGCTGAGGCGCAAATCGACCTCCCGCTGTCTGGTCCCCGTGCTGATCCGCCCATCCTGCGGCCGGCGATGCTCGGACGGTTCGAGCCCGGCGCTGACCTTGGCGTGGGCGATCAGCCGCTCGCCCCATTCGGCGGGCACGACGCCGAGTTTGTGAATCGCCCCTTCGCAGCGGATCGACAGCATGTAGCTGTCGCGCTGGGCGGAGCAGTAGATATCGTTGGCCTGTTTGTCCACGGCGAACCGCAGGAGCTTGTCCATCGCCTCGCTGACGGACGTGTCCGGCCCGATCAGCTCGCTGACGATCGGGTGGAATGCCTCGAACTGGGTGGTCGATTCGGTCGTG
The DNA here is from genome assembly GCA_041687575.1 of Phycisphaerae bacterium. Classification (GTDB taxonomy): domain Bacteria; phylum Planctomycetota; class Phycisphaerae; order UBA1845; family JANYLN01; genus JANYLN01. The sequence goes on from JAWLBS010000041.1 coordinate 14,692, forward strand.
CGTGCCATGCGTGCCTCCTGCTGATACGTCGGCCCAAGAGCCTCCAAAGGCCGGACGGTGCGACTGACGAATGCAACTGCGATTGTGGGGCCTTTACTCAACTATATGCAGGGCAGGGCGGAAGGCGCGAAGTGTTGTCGCGTGCTCCGTACTCCCCCGTTGTCATCCTGAACG
>JAWLBS010000041.1:14965-23818 GCA_041687575.1 Phycisphaerae bacterium
CGCAGTGAAGGATCTCTGCCTCTTGGAGCGCCCCCAGCTGTCATCCTTATCCTGAGCAACGCGAAGGATCTCTACCTCGCAGGGCGCCAAACAATGGGTACGTTATCCATTAGAGATTCTTCGCTGCGCTCAGAATGACAACTTGTTGTCTCGGGACGGAGTACACCTCGCATCCGAAGCATTCCATGGCCGCCAACCCGGCTTCGCCAAACGACGGCTACGCCGTGGCGAGCAGCGCGGCCATGGCACCCAGCACCCAAAGCGAGGATCCACCGCTCCCTCACGGTCGCGGCTCGTTCCCGCGCGGATCTATCGCTCCCTCACGGTCGCGGCTCGTTTGCGACTCGTACGCTCGGGACCTCGAAGGCAACCGAGATGTTTCGCGGCTGGTCGTCGCATGTGACGGTGTAGGGGCCGGGGCCGGGCAGGTTTCGTGTGACGGTTCTGGCCTGGCCGCCCGTTTCGAACCGGTGGGTCACCGTCACCGGGGCGGGGTCGGCTGGCTCGCCCGCGTTCTGCCTGCTTACGTGCAGGTAGAAATGGGCGTTGAGCATGCCGTGGGCGGGTTCTATGCGGACGTACACCGTGCGGGCCGGGCGGTCCAGTTTGACCTCCTGCTCGCCGCGGAAGTACCAGTGCTCGATCCAGTCGGGCACGCGGGCCTGCCAGACTTCCTTGAAGTCGCTAGGCTCGTCCAGCGCGATCAGGAACCGGTCGCCGGAGGTGGCGGGCTCCTGGTCACGTAGCGCCCACAGGCCGGCCGAGACGTGCAGCCACTCGATCTGCGAGCCCTGCGGCGCGTCCAGCCGGAAGGTGACCGGCCCTTCGAACCGGCTGCGGCGGCGGTCCTTGTCGTAGTCGTACGGGCCGACGAGGTACGGTTTCATCTGCTCGAGATCGTTGCCGTCCGGGGTGATCGGCACCGTCCAGGTGTTCAGGCCATGCTTGTCGCCGCTCTGGAAGGCGAGGCGGTTTTCGCCCGCCGCGAGCCGTGGCAGCGAGATCGGCGCCAGCTGCGTCCAGGTCCGTACGTTCAGGTCCCGCAGGACCGTCTCGCCCGCCTTGCCGGTGTAGTCGAAGCGGAGCCAGTACGCGTACTTGCCCGCGACATATTGCGTCAGATCGAGCGTGACCGTATCGCCGCGCTTTTCGCGGAGGGCACCGGGTATCGTCTCGTCGTGATCGGTTGGGGCGAGTTGCGTCCAGGTGTGGCCGTGGTCCGTCGAGACCTTGACCACTGTGTTCGGCGCGGCCTTGTAGCGGACGACGGCCGCGTCCCAGTCGTCGTGGGGATTGTCCAGGTCGCCGTTCTGAGGAGCGATGATGTAGGGGAACTGGAAGTAGAAGGCGCTGGAGCCCTGGCCGTCCGCGGCGAGGGCGAGGCCGTCTTCGGCGAGCTTGACGTTGTGGTCGCTCCAGACGCCCCGGCTGTAATCGGCGAAGTCGCTGGCAATCCGCGGCTTGTAGTCGAACCGGGCATTGCCGTAGGAGTTGACCGAGTGGCCGCCGCTTTTGGGTCCGCGGGGATCGCGGTTGACGATCCGCCGGGCGGAGCCTTTCTCATAGGCATCGCAGTAGCGCCAGTAGCCCTGGGGCTCGAAGAACCGTTCGACGCGCTCGCCTGGCCGGAGCACGAAGTCCGGCGTGTAGCCGCCGTAGTACCAGTCGTAGCCGTGGTAGGCGGGGGCCCGTTTGGCCAGTTCCCGGGCCCCCTTGATCCCGCCGTTCTGCGGGTAGAAGGGTTTGACCTCCCTGGCCGACCGCTCCCACCACTGCGGGTGTTTCGGGAAGTCGTCAGCCGAGGCGATGTTGCCGTCGTCGTCGAGGATGATCGCCCGCTCGTCGATGTCGACGTAGTGCCAGCCGCCGTCCCAGTAGATCTCGGGCGTGGCGTGGTAGGTTCCAAAGCCGCGCAGGCGGGCCTGCTCAAAGCCCATGCCCTTGAACAGTCCCTGGGTCATGGAACTGCTCGCGCTGCAGACGGCGAAGCCGTAGACGTTGAGGATCTTCATCGGGTCCTGGACGAGTTTGACCTCCCAGTGGACCTCGCCGCCTTCGTACATGTCGGTGAAGTGATACGTGCCGGTGACCGGGTCGGTCAGGTACTTCCAGACGGCCATCGCCAGGTCCTGATCTTCGAGGTCGGCCCAGGCGGGGAACTGCCGGAACCGCGCGGCGTCGCGGAAATCGGCCGTATGTTCGGACAGCACCCACGGGCTATAGACCGCCTGGCCGCCAGCCGAACCCCAGAGCACCAGACACAACAGACCTGCCGCACAGACCATCAGACGCATGGCGAACCTCCAAGCGCAAGAAATCGACATACTGCCGGAGCCAATCGTCTTCGAGGGGGAATCGGCTGTCAAGACCGCTCCGTTACGCCGTTACGGTCGCGGGTCGTTGCCGCTGGATCTTTACTTGGGCGGGGTTCCGTGATAGCTAAACGACGATCGATATTCGCGAGAACCCGCTTTCGATTCCGGAGTCTCGACTGCGACAATGAACTGCCCCGAAGAACCAGACCTGATCGCCTACGCAGCCGGCCAGTTGCAGGGGCCGGCGCTGGCCAACGTCGCGGCGCACCTGCGGCGGTGCCGGGCCTGCCGCCAGCGGGTTCACGAGGAGATGAAGAACGAGTCGCTGCTGATCCGGCTCCGCAGCAAACGCGACGAGCAGCGCGAGGCCCAGCCGGTCTGGGCGGGCGGCACACACGCCCGCGACGGCAGCACCGACGAGACCCACACCCCCGGCGGCACGCCCTCCAGGGCGCTCGACTCGTTCGAGGACCTCGAGACGGCCCTGGATAATCGATACAAGATTATGGAACGCGTCGGCGCGGGCGGGGCGGGCGAGGTGTACCGGGCGTACGACTCGCTGCTGCACCGGCCCGTTGCGGTCAAACTCCTGTTCCGACCGATCGACGAGGCAGCCGGCCCGGACGAGTTCATGAGCGAGGCCCGGGCGCTGGCGCGGATGAACCACCCGGGCATCGTTCAGATACACGAAGCGACCTTCGCCGCGGGGCGGCCGTGCCTGGTGATGGAGTGGGTCGACGGGCTGCCGATCGGCCACGCCCTGCACGAGGCGACCTTGCAGACGAAGGTGGCGGTGATCGGCCGGATGGTCGAGGCGATCGCCTGCGCCCACCACAAGGGCATGCTCCACCGCGACCTGAAACCGTCCAACGTGCTGGTCTGTCCGGACGGGCAGGTCAAGATCGTCGACTTTCACCTGGCCCAGCGGGCCGATACGATCCTGCCGAACGACTTCCGCTACCACGGCACGCCGAGCTACAGCGCGCCCGAGCAGTTCATCCCGGGCAAGCAGGTCGGTCCGCCCGCCGACGTGTTCAGCCTCGGGGTGGTCATCTACCAGGTGCTGACGGGGATGCACCCGTTCGTCGGGGGCGACGCCAGCCGGGTGGTCGATGCGATCCTCGGCGAGCATCCCGAGCAGCCGGCCGTGCTCGTGCCGGGTCTGCCGACGGATCTCGAGAACATCTGCCTCAAGGCCCTGGAGAAGGACCCGGCGCTGCGCTACCCGGACGCGGTGGCGCTGGCGCAGGACCTGCAGCGGTATGCCAGTGGCGAGGTGGTCTGGGCCCGGCCGAGCTACATCGCCGACCGGATCCAGTCGGAGGTCGCCCAGCACCTGCAGCGGCTGAAGGTCTGGAGCCGCGGGGGGTTCGTTACGCAGCGCGAGATGGACCGGCTGGGCGACGTGTATGAGCAGGTGCTGGCGCCCAAGGACGTGTCGATCCTGGACGCGCGGCAGCTGTCGCTCTCGCAGGTGAGCCTGTACCTCGGGGCGTGGGTCACGGCGATCGCGGCGTCGCTGCTGGTGCTGTTCGAGTGGGCGCACGTGTCGGGCGCGGTCCGGCCGGTTCCCGCGATGGGGGCGTGGGCGGCGGTGACGGCGGCGGGGGCGTGGCTGTGGACCCGGCGCGACGCGAGGCTGGCGGCGGGCTTTTTCGTCGCATCGAACCTGCTGACCCCGCTGGTGGTGCTGGCGACGGTGTACCACTGGGGACTATTGGCGCAGCTGCAGCCGCCGGGGTACGAGTGGCTGACCGGTTTCTCGGCGGCGTTCAGCAATGCGCGGCTGCTGGTGGGGTCGCTGTGCTGGCTGGCGGCGTCGCTGGTGCTGCTGCGGGTGACGCGGATGTCGGTGATGACGCTGCTGGCGAGCCTGGCGGGGCTGGCGAGCCTGGCTGGCGGGTACCTGCTGGCGGGGATGAAGCAGTGGCCGATCGACATGGTTGCCGGGCGGTTTCTCTGGCCGTGCGTTGCGATGATCGCGCTGGGGGTGCTGGCCGATCGGCGCAGGGCGCGGGCGTATGCGTGGCCGCTGGCGACGGTCGGCACGGCGGGTCTGGCGATCGCGCTGGGGGCGATTGCCGCCAGCGAGAACACGTTGTTCGGGTGGGTGTGGGCCAAGCCCTTGCCGCAGTCGCTGTCGCAGGACGAGTGCGTGGGGCTGAGTTTCGTGCTGGTCGGGATGGTGCTGCTGGCGGTCGCCAGCGGGTACCGCAAGGTGGGCACGCGGCTGTTCCGCCGGCTGGGCGAGGCGCTGAACTGGATCGGCTCGCTGAGCGTGCTGCTGCCGCTGCGGGTGCTGGATAGCGGGCGGTATGAGACATCGGTGCTGGGGCGGATGCGGCTGTATGAAAAGGCCCTGCCGCTCGCGTCGCTGGCGTTCATCTTCGCGTCGGTGCCGCGGCAGATGAAGCCGTTCTTTTTCGCGGGGCTGATCGGGCTGGGCATCTCGATCCAGCACCTGACGGTCCGCTACTTCACCGACGATTTCCGCTGGCCGGTGCTGCTGATGGTCGGCGGGCTGGCGCTGATGCTGCTGGCGTGGGTGTGGCCGGCGGTGGCGGGGCGGTGCAAGCGCTGGTAGTCTGAAAGAGGTACCCGCCGGCAGTACAATACCTCCAAAGGCCCACGGGCGGGCGGCATGTCCGCCCGGGGGCGAATGCACTCGTGCGGACCAGCTGTCCGCGTACATATCGAACACGATTGGAGGACATGACATGCGACTCGATGCACCGATTATCCGGATCCGCAGGCGAAGCTTCCCGCTCTCGATTGCGGCCCTGGGCATCGCAGTGGCCTGCATGGGGCCGAGCTGCGGCCTGCGCGAAAGCCCGATGGCCTTTTCGCCAGATGGGCGGCAACTGGCACTGACCACGGTTGAGCCGCTGCGGACGAACAAGCCCGGCGCCACGGCCGGCGAACAGGTCTTCCGGCTGATGGTCCTGGACGAAGGGCAAGAGTTCCGCGTGCTGGAACAGACCGACGACGCGCTGCTGACCGCCCCGGGCTACAGCCCCGATGGGTCGCGCATCGCGTACCTTCGCTTGCCGCTGCTGGCGGCCGAGCAGCAGGAGCAGCGCAGTGAGGCCCTCGAGAAGCGGCTCGAGTCGGTCGAACAGATCGTCAACATGCCCTGGGCCCAGTGGTGGGGCGGCGGCGGCAGTCCCCAGACTCAACCGGCGGCGACGCAGCCGGTCGGGCAGGCGCCGCCGCTGGGGCTTGTCGATCATGGGTTGCCGCCGGTCAGCGGCGCCTTTGCGCCGATCGTCCATTCGCTGGTACTGCCGGTCGAGACGGCCGAACTGGTCGTTCGCGATGTGAAGACGGGCGAGGTCGTTTCGCGGACCCCCGTGCCGCTGCCCTCTCCCGACGTGGCGACCATTTACACCCACACTCGGCCGGAGTTCGGTCCGGACGGCAGGTGGGTCTATTTCACCGTGGGAGGGATGGTCCTGGCGGTCGAACCGTCGAGCGGGGAGAGGACCTTGCTGGCGGGTCGCGGCAGGACTGCCAGGCTCTCCCCTGACGGCGAGACGCTCGCGATCACGATGCCCGACCACGAGGGCGACATGCGGGTGATCGGCCTGATCGCCACCGACGGGCAGACCGCCTGCTATCGTCGGCTGCCGTTCGACCCGATTGATGCGCCGGCCTGGCTGGGGCCGCGGACGCTCGCCGTGCTGACCGTCGAGCCGGGGCCGGTGGGGCTGGAAGGCGAGGCGGCCGCGGCGACGCAGCCGGGGCAGGAGCCTGCCACGCTGGTCATTCACCTGCTCGGCCCGGCGGGGCAGATGCGGGACTCTGTCCGGATCGAGCTTCCTGCCGTGCCGCTCGAGGGCGACGGTTCGGCCGAGGGGTTCGCCATTGCCCCGGATGGCCGGCACCTGGTCTACGGCGACGGCGAGGCGATCATCTTTGCGACGCTGGAGGGGCGGATCCTCGGCCGGTATCGCAGCGAGCAGGGCAGACTGACGCAGCCGACCTTCTCGCCGGACAGCCGTCGGGTCGCCTTCAAGTTCAGCCGGCAGATCGAAAAGGACACGCTCCGCGTTGAGGAGATCCACCTGTTCTCCAACACGGGCGAACTGCTGAAGCAGGTGGCGCTGCCGGCGACCCAAGCGCCGGCGACGGAGCCGGCAGGATGAGAAGGCGGGGCCGGCGCTCTCTTACGGTCGCGGTTCGTTTCGGCGGGACGGGGAGAGCCTTACACACCCGGTTCGCCCGCACGGGGCTGGGCGTCGGCGGCGCGGAGACGCTGGGGGGAGATGCCCGAGCCGAACAGCGTGTGGATGCGCCGGTCGTCGGGGGCCGGGGCGAAGATCGGGCCGGCGATCGGTGGATCCGTCGCTCCGGCGACCGGCAGCGGACCAATCGGCACGGCCTGACCCAGGTCGCGGAGGGTCGACAGCAGCCTCTGTCGGCTGAAGCGACCCCAGTCGGCGATGGCGACGGGATCGACCGCGGGGGTTGACGGCAAGGTGCCGTTGCCGTTTGCGGCGGCGAGGGTGGCGTCGCCATCCGCGCTGGCGGCGGCGGACCCGCTGTCGTCGCCGCCGAAACGAGCACTGCCGTCTGCGGCGGGGGCTGCGTTTGCGGCGGCGAGGCGGGCATCGCCATCCGTGTCGGCAGAGGCGAGGCGGACGTTGCCATCTGTGGCAGCCGACGCGTATGGCGACGTTGACCAGAGCGGCAGGTCGGACATCTCCGCCAGGGTCGTCGCCCAGCGATCGAGCTCGTCCCGGTCGATCCTCTCGGCCAAGTCGTCCAATCGCTGCGCCTGCTCCAGGTAGAACGGGTAGTTGCCCAGCACGTGGCGGTCGAAGTGGGCCAGGTCGAACAGCCGGAGCGAATCGCCCGCCCCGCCGCAGGCCAGCGTCCGGCCGTCGGGGCTGAAGGCGAGCGACCAGGCCAGCCGACCGTCCGTCCGCAGGGTGGCGACGCAGCGGCGATTCTCGACGAGCCACAGGCGGATCGAGCGGTTGTGGTCGCTGCAGGCGAGCAGCCGGCCGTCGGGGCTGAAGGCGAGCGACCAGGTCGGGCCGGCGCCGGCTTCGAGCGTCGCCGTGCGGCGGCCCGTGGCGGGGTCGCGGAGCATGACGCCGTCGTCGGCCGCGGTGGCGAGGACGCGCCCGTCGGGGCTGAAGGCCACCGCGTGGATCGGGCCGGTGTGGCCGTCGCCGGTTGCAAGGAGGTCGCCGGAGGTTGTGTCGAAGAGCCGCAACTGTCGCCCTGTGGCAGTGGCGAGAGTTCGGCCGTCGGGGTTGAAGGCGAGGCCGACGACTGGCGTGGCGTCGTCAGTCGCGCCGATCGTCTGGGTTTCCTGCAACGATTCAGCATCCCACAGGCGGATCCGGCCGGTTTCGGTGCCGGCGGCGAGGGTGGCCCCGTCGGGACTGAAGGCGACGGCGAGAACGCGGGCGGCCGGACCGGTCAGCCGGGTGACGATCTCGCGAGAGGCGATGTCGTAGATGGCGACATCGCTGCTGCTGGCGACGGCGACGCGCCGACCTGTCGGGTCGATCGATACAGAATTCTGTGAACGGGCGAGGGCGGGGTTGTCCCAGTCGACGCCCCGGACGTCCCCGGCGTTTGCCGGCGTCGAGGCGGCGGCGAGCCGGGCGATCGATTCACCTGTAGTCAGGTCCCACAGTCGGAGCGTCTCGTTCTCGTCGAGCGAGGCGAGCAGCGGGGCCTTGGGGGCAAATGCCGCGGACAGCACGCTGCCGTCGTGGCCCGCTGGATTGCGCATCGGCTGATCGCCGGCGACGTCCCAGACCTTCAGCAGCCCGAGGGTGTCGGCCGTGGCCAACATCCGCCCGTCGGGGCTGAAGGCGAGGTTGACGGCCGGTCGAAGCGGCTCGGCCATGCCCTCGGTATGGGCGGGCACGGTGGCGAGGGTGCGGCCCGACGCCAGGTCGACGAGGCGGACGTTGCCGTGGATGTCGCCGGCGGCGAGGGTGCGCCCGTCGGGGGAGAAGGCGACGCTATGGACCCAGCAGCCGAAATCGTCGAGGCTCGCCAGGCAGTGGCCGCCCTCCACTTGCCAGAGCACGACGGAGCCGTCCCAACTCGCCGAGGCCAGTATGCGTCCATCGGGGCTGAAGGCCAGAGACGAGACGGCGTCCATGTGGCCGGGAAGGCTGGCGATTGTCTCGGCGGTGGCGATGTTCCACAGGCGGATCGACCCGCTGCGGTCGGCTGAGGCGAGGGTCCGGCCGTCGGGGCTGAAGGTGACGGCGGTTGTCGCGTCGGTGTGGTCGGCGAGGGTGGTCGGCGGGTTGTCGGTGTCGAGGTCCCATACGACGATGCGATTGCCCGCGCAGGCGGCGAGCAGACGGTTGTCGGGGCCGAATGCGATCCGGCCGGCGGGGCGGCAGCTGTCGGGGATGGGCTCTTGTGATGAACCGCCCGGCGCGAGGCTGTCTGAGGACGCATCCCCTGCACCTGAAGCACGGCCCTGCTGGCGCAGGGCCGTGGCAGCTGACGGGGCTTCGGTATCTGCTTGAGGCTCGGCCACTCGCATCGCTTCGCTCGCTCG
>JAWLBS010000042.1:0-23520 GCA_041687575.1 Phycisphaerae bacterium
AATGACATGCTGATCAAGACCAAGATCGTCGCAACCCTCGGACCCGCCAGCTGGGACCTGCCCACCGTCACCGCCCTGGCCCAGGCCGGCGTCGACACCTTCCGCCTGAACTTCTCCCACGGCACCATCGAGCAACACGCCCAGTCCCTCAAAAACGTCCGCGCCGCCTCCAGGCAGCTCCGCGAACCCCTGGCGGTCATGGCCGACCTGTGCGGTCCCAAGATCCGCGTCGGCCGGATCGTCGGCGATGCCGTCGAGCTCGAAACGGGCGGCGAGCTGATCATCCAGCGCGAGCCCGTCGACGGCACGGCCGAACGGATCAGCACCACCCTGCCCGAGCTGATCGACGAGGTGAAAAAGGGCGAGCGGCTCAGCCTCGACGACGGCCGGATCCAGCTCCAGGTCGTGCGGACCCGGGCCCCGAAAGAGATTGTCTGCCGCGTGGTCGTCGGGGGCTCGCTCAAGACCTCCAAGGGCGTCAACCTGCCCGACACCAACCTGTCGCTGCCCGCCCTGACCGAAAAGGACCGGAGCGACGCCGACTGGATCGCCAGACAGGACGTCGACTACGTGGCCCTGTCGTTCGTCCAGCGGGCCCTGGACGTCGAACACCTGCGGGGCATTCTGACCACCGGCGGCAGCACGGCGCAGATCATTGCCAAGATCGAAAAGCCCCAGGCCCTGCGGAACATCGATGCGATCATCGACGCGGCCGACGGCGTACTGGTCGCCCGCGGCGACCTGGGCGTGGAGATGGACCTGCCCGAGGTACCGGTCGTGCAGAAGCGGCTGGCCGTGCTGTGCCAGCGGGCGGGCAAGCCGTGCATCATCGCCACCCAGATGCTCGAGAGCATGATCGGCAGCCCCATGCCGACCCGCGCGGAAGTCAGCGACGTCGCCAACGCCGTGCTCGACGGGGCCGACGCGGTAATGCTCTCGGGCGAGACGGCCATCGGCCAGTTCCCGGTCCAGGCCGTGCGGATGATGAACAGCGTCTGCCAGCGGGCGGAGCGGTCGCTGGTCACCGACAACCGCGAGTGCTGCCTGCAGGGCAGCCAGCTGCAGCTGCGCGGCACCGACCACGCCATGATCAGCGCGGTCCACAACATGATCCACATGGACGACGTCAAGGCGGTCGCGGTCTTCACCGTCACCGGCACGACGGCCCGGCTGCTGGGCAAGATGCGGCTGGAGGTGCCGATCCTGGCCCTGACGCCGCGCGAACCGGCGCTGCGACGTGCGTGCCTTTACTACGGTGTGCAGGCCGAGCAGGCCCCCACCCCGCGCCATACCCGCGAGGTCCTCAGCCACGCCGCCAAACGGATCCGCGCCCTGAAGTGGGCGAAAAAGGGCGAGAAGATCGTCGTCCTTTCCGGCCGGCCCCTCGGCAAACCGGGATGCATCAACACGATTGTCATCCACACGGTCTAGAGCATGTTGCCCCCAGGCAACATGCGGGGGTTTCGATGTTGCCGTTGAGATAAAGCATGGCTCTAAAGAGCCTTATATGCAGTACCGGATGATCCGTCTGCAACGAATGTTGCTTCAAATCAACACGACATGTTGCAGGCGGGAATAGATGGCGGACACCGCCTGCACGCCGAAAACATATATAACCAACGCCATAAGCAACAGTTACAACCGTTTCGCCACCCGCGACAGATCTTTTTTACGGTCTGGCACACCAGTTGCTATCTAGAGAGACGAACAGCAAGCGGAGGCATCAAGGCAACACGGAAGACAGCATCAGACGGATGTACCCTGACTCTTGGGCGAGACGGTGATGTTCAGATGGTGCAATGCCAACTGTACATGACCGGAAACATACCCTCAGTGTAGTTCTCCTGAACCCCAGGCTCCCCCCGGCCTGGGGTCCTCTTTTTTATATGGACCCGCCCGATGCCGCTGCGCCAGACCTGAGCAGGACGGGTCTTTTCATAGCGCCGCGCGGCGGGGCCGGACAGACATGCCGATGCACCCTCTTCGCCCGCTGAAGGATGCGTCGAGGCAACATGCAAACCTTGCGGGCGACTTGACTTATGCGATTTGCGGGAAATGAATTATAAGGACGTGTCCGGATGTGCTGAATGCGGCATTGATCGCCGAGGTGCCACGTGCGGACGGGGCCGGCCAGGCAATGCCCGGGCACACCGTGGACACGGGAAGGAGGTTTCTTGCCCTTCGTATCGGAGCAATCGTGCTCAGGTGCTCCAAATTACGGCCGGGGATCCCGTAAAGCGGTGGAAGGCACACGAAACGACAACATTCCACGGCGGGATCCCCACTTTCTATCGGCTCAGCGATCCACTTCGACGCTGGCTACAGGCAGCACGTTCGATACCTCGTCATACCCGCTGGTCACGCTCGCATCCGCCGGCTGCGTCGCCGCCGCCACGGCCGCCGCCGAAAGCAGGTTCCGCCAGTGCTCGACCGTGCCCGCCAGATCCGGCTCCTGGGTCTGGCGATCCATGATCACCGCCAGGGTCACGCGCCGGCCGTCGAGGTACAAAGCGGGGGTCCCCTCGATGCCCAGCTCAGCGCCGAGGGCGGCGTCGGCGGCAATCCGCTGCCGGGTCAGCGGATCGGCCATCATGGTCCTGAACGCCGACACGTCCAGCCCGATCTCCCCTGCCAGCCGGTCGTATGGCCTCATGTCCAGATTCTTTTGATTGGTGTAAAGGGCGTCGTGCATCTGCCAGAAGGCCTCGTTGCCGCCAAGCCGGCGGGCGGCCTCGGCGGCCTCGGCGGCCAGGCACCCGAAGGCGTGTCCCGCCTTGGAGGCGTCGACCGCCGCGTTGCAGTCCCGGTTCAGTGGGTAGTGCTTGAACACCAGGCGGAAATCCCCATCGAGGTCCTCCTGCACGTCGCGAAGCGTCTCTTCCACCTGCCGGCAGTACGTGCACTGGAAATCGCCGAACATCACCACCGTGTGCGGCGCGTCGGCCGGACCGAGGGCCGGATCGTCCGGCCGGACGGCGAGTGTCCGGGCCTCGGTGCTGGAGAACTTCCACCGCTGATATTCGGCGTCCTGGAGGACCTTGGCCGCCTCCCACCGCGCCGAATGGTAGAGCATGAACATGCCGACGAAGCCGAACAGCGACAGCAGCGTCACCCCGAGCATCATGGCGGTGACCATCGCCAGGGCGGGCACCTTCCAGAGTTGCCGCCCCGGCGCGGCAGCCAGATCCTCCTGGCTCTGCGCCCGGCAGCCGGCCAGCCACTGGGTCCACAATCCGATCACCAGCAGGAAGTTGATTGCATGGGTCACCAGGCAGAAGCCGCACCAGGCCTGCAGCTCCACGCCCATCACGTAGATCAGGTGGATGCTCTCGGCGGCCCCGACGGTCGCCAGCAGGGCCGGGCCGGCGCACGCGTGGTGCAGCCGGCCGGGCAGCCGCCCGATAATCGCCACCCAGACGGCCAGCGCCATGAAATAGGCCGCGCCGACAATGGAGATTGGGATGGGAATCGGCCCCAGCGAGACGGTGCCCCAGCGGCTTTGCAGCACGCTGGCGCAGTCGAAGGAGCCGCTGCACAACCGCCCGGCGATCCCGCCTTGGGCGGCGCCGTAGTGCAGGTACACGAGGTAGGCGCTGACGGCCACTCCGGCCAGTGCCAACAGGAACATGGTCAGCCGCAAAAGTCTGAACGCGCATTTGCCCGTCATTTCATTCTCCCGGCGAGTAACCCGGACCAGGGCCGGGTGCAAAGGAATCCGCCAGCATTGGAAACGGGGATCTTATCGCAGACGGGCCCCGGGGACAAAGGATCGGTCACGGCGATGTTGCCGCCCGTGCCGGGTCTGAGACACCCAGACGTGGCAGCCACGCACGGAGCGGCCGGGGGTCTGACCCCTGGTGGCGCGCCTGCGCTCGCCTCCACGGTGCAATCCCCTTGGCGGCACCGGTACCTGAACGATCCACCGGGGTCTGACCCCATGGGCAAAACGCTCAGGACGGGTGGTCCTGCGTCCCCGCCCTGCGTAGCCGCTGTTCGGCAGAGCAGGGAGCAGGGCCGTGTCCCTCGAACGCCACGGGGTCAGACCCCAGCAAGGTGCACAGGCATCCAGGCCGCCATGAAATCCTGGGGTTGATTCCGCAACAAGCGTGCGCTTCGGGGTCAGCCCCCTGGGAAGCGTCAGCGGGAGCCCTTCGCCTGCTCGCGCCGGCTGGCGACGGCCTGGCGGAGGATATCGGCCCGACTGTATTCGTCCTGGACCCGCTCCTGCAGCTTGGCCATCGCGGCGTCGACGTTGTCGCCGTAGGTGCCCATCAGCCACTCCTGGAACGTGATCGCCAGCAGCGGGGCGACCTTGCCCCACATCGTCACGTCGGGGAACGAGTAGCCCTTCAGCAGGCTCGGCTGCAGATGGACCATCCAGTCGGGCAGCTTCGCCTCCGCATAGACCTGCTCCACGTTTTTCAGCCAGCCGGGGCGCTGGTCGGCCGGCACGTCGGCGTGCATCTCCCGCAGCCGCTCCAACCACGGCGGGTCGCGGTCGAAGCCCCGGTCGTAGACGCTCTGAACCGGCGGCAGTTTGCCCGAGGCGGCGACGGCCGGCTGGATCCACTGGCTGAGCATCTGGAACGCCACATCGGCGGCGACCCGCTTGTTCGGGCTCGCCTTGGGGATGAACGCCCCGTAACAGCTGGTCAGGCTGCCCGCCCGATCGGCGCCGGGGGCCGGGTAGATCGCCACCTCCAGGTCCGGGTTGACCTGGGCGAAGGCGATCTTGACGTACTGCCCGCGGCTCTGCCAGTGCGGGTACATCACCGCCAGGCCGCCCTGGAAGTCCCGGTCGGCCTGGCCGAGCTGGTTCGAGGCATTGCTGACCATCCCCTGGTCGTACCAGCGGCGGAGCGTGACGAAGACCTGTCTGGCGGCATCGCTGCTGATATCCAGCCGGCCGCGCTCATCGGTGATCTTGCCGTCGGTCAGGTCGGCCAGCATGGGGATGTAGAAGTTCTGCCCGAAGAAGACCCCCTGGCCGAAGTCGGCGGCGACCGGCCAGACCTTCAGGTTGCCGCTGGTGAGCCCCTGCAGGCTGCCGGCCATGTTCTCAAGGTCGGCGTAGGAACTCGGCAGCCGGCCGATGCCCCTGTCCTTGAGGATGTCCCGGCGGACGTTCAGGCACATCATCTCGACAGTGAACGGAATCATGTAGTGGTGTTTTTCCCCATCGGGGCCGATGGTGGTCGAGCCGGCCAGGCTGGCGGGCAGGAATTCGTCGAGCTGCTCGGGCGTGAGAAGGTTCTCGACCGGCTCGAGAGCGTCCATGCCGATGAAGGTGTGGATCTCCTCGTCGGCGTAGGCGATGACCAGGTCGTAGGGGGTGCGGTCGCGCTGCCAGAGCATGATCAGCTTGTTTTCCGACTGGTTCGGCAGCATCTTCAGCTCGATCCGCACATCGGGGTTGAGCTTCTCGTAGGCCTGGGCGAACGACTCGAAGGGCATCTCGCCCACCTGCCAACTCGCCACCGCGATGCGGATCACCGGCCGGTCGCTGGTCCGCTGCAGGCTCGACACGTAGGTCAGCTCCGCGGCGATCAGAACGAAGAACAGCAGGATTCCGGCATATGCGATGCGTTGCAGCAACATGTCATCACCCCTTGACCGCCCCGGCCGTCAGGCCGCTGACGACGTACTTCTGTAGCAGGACGAACGCGATCGTCACCGGCAGAAAGGTCAGCATCACCGAGGCGAACAGGGCCCCGGCATCGACCAGCTGCCACTGCCCCTGCAGCAGCGTGATGCCCACCGGCAGCGTCCGCACCCGCTCCGAGACGGTCATCGTCAGCGCGAAGATGAAGTCGTTCCAGATCGCCAGGAAGACCAGCACCGACGCGGCCGCCATGCCGTTGGCGCCCACCGGCACCATCATGTGCCAGTAGATCTGCCAGATGGTCGCCCCGTCGATCCGCGCCGCATCGATCAGGTCGTTGGGCACCGTCAGAAAGACGTTGCGCATGATGAACAGCGTCAGGACGATATGCCCGGCGATATACCCCAGCGCCAGGCCCGTCAGCGTGTCGAACAGCCCGATGCCCATCAGCAGGTTGAACACGCCCATCAGCGTGACCTCGGCCGGCATCATGATCATCAGGATGAACAGCAGAAACAGCGGCCGCTTGCCGGGGTAGTTGAACTTGGCGAAGGCGAAGCCGGCCATCGAGCCGACCATCACCGCCATGAAGGTCCCCAGGACCGCCAGCGTGAAACTGTTGAGGTAGTAGGTGCCGAAGCCTTCCATCTTCGTAAAGACGCGGCGGTAGTTGTCCAGGGTGAACCCGCCCGAGTCCGGCCCCGGCCAGAGCCGCCCGGCGTTGATGTCGATCGCCGGCAGGAACGATGCCCAGATCACCCACGCAAACGGAACGATGCCCACCACCGCCGTCAGGATCAAGATCGTGTAACTCAGTTTCCGCATCGCTCAGTCCTGGTCCGCCGACCTGTTGAACCGCTGGCTCGCCGCAGACAGCAGAAGGATCACGGCCGTCATCAGAAACGCCAGCGCCGACGCATAGCCGAACTCGCAGTTGCGCTGCGGCCCGAAGGCAACTTTGTACACGTACATCACGTACGACTGGGTCGTGTTGGCCGGCCCGCCGCCTGTCATGATGAACATCTGCCCGAACACGCGGGACACGCCGATCACGCTGAGCAGCACGACCAGGTAGACCGTCGGCCGCAGCAACGGCAGCGTGATCGCAAAGAACTGTTTGGCCGGGCCGGCCCCGTCGACGTGGGCGGCCTCGTACAGATCACGGTCGATCCGGTTGAGCCCCACCATGTACAGCAGCACGTTGAGCCCCATCCCGTTCCAGAACGACATGATCGCCAGCGCCGGCATCGCCAACTTCGGATCGCCCAGCCAGTTGTACCGGCCGAAGGTGAAGTACGGCTCCGCCTCGGCCGAGCGGAACAGCCCGACCGCGCCGTTGAGAAGTTCCCGCAGGTGTACCAGCGCCAGGTTCAAAATACCGTAGTTCTGGTCGTAGATCAGCACCCAGATCACCGCGGCGACCGCCAGCGAGATGATCACCGGGATGAAGATGACCGTCCGCAGCACCGTCTGGCCGCGGTCAATCTTGTCGAGCATGGCCGCCAGGGCCAGCGGGACGATCACGTACGGCGGCAGGAACCAGAGCCCGAAGCGCAGGGTATTGCCGGCCGCACTGTACCAGACGCTCTGCCAGGCGCCCGGTTCGCGGAAGATCGCCCACCATCGGCCGACCAACTCCTCGTCGCCGAAGGCGTTGCGGTAGTTCTGCATGCCTACCCAGCGGCTCTGGTCGGGGGCCAGCAGCGTCAGGTCCGTGAAACTCCAGACCAGGGCCTGGACGATCGGATAGAGGCTGAAGGCGGCGAACAGCGCCAGGGCCGGCAAGAGGAAGACGTATGGGGTCAATGGGTCCGCGCGATAGCCGCTCGCGCCGGTCACCAGCGGGAGCTTGTGCTGCGAAGCCAGAGTCTTTCTGGTCCTGTTGGCGACAACGGTAGCCATTGTTCACACCGACGGAGATACACGGAAACCACGCGAGGCACAAAGGCACAACGCCCGTTCGGCCGGACTCCACGTCGCTCAGCGTAAGGGGGCGGCGGCGACTTGTCCAGCTGTCAGTACGGCAGCGAGATCAGCGAGTTCTTCAGCGCGGCGATCGCGGCGAACAGGCCGATGACCACGCCCTCTCCCACGGCCAGGCCCGCGACGATGATGTTGCGGTTGCCCCCGAACCACTCGGCGCCGCTCCGCTGGCGGATGTACTGGGCGACGAGCCCGCCGATGAACAGCGAGACCGCAAACGGCAGCGGCATCGCCATCCCGACCGCCAGCCCGATTACCGACAGCTGCAGCCGCGGCAGGTACTTGCCGATCACGAACACGGCCGTAAAAGCGCCGAAGGTCAGCAGCATCCACCGCACGTTGAACAGCTGGCTGACCAGCTGCGCGGTCGCCTCGGTCGGATTCGGCATCGACGCCGAGATCCAGATGCACAGGTTGTTCGTCCAGACCGGCAGGATGATCTCGGTGTAGGGGTACACGGCCGACGGGATCGGCGCGATCGACCAGAAGATGCTCACGAACAACAGGTTCGCCAGCATACCCACCGGGTAGGCGACCAGGTAGCCGATGATCAGGCTGCGGGGCGTGCAGTTGACCAGCTCGGCGGTCTTGAAGTGCTGGACCCACGCGCTGGAGCCCAGGGCGACCGGCCAGGGGGCGAACCAGACGTTGATGTTCTTCGGCCGCATCGAAATGATCAGCCCCTCCCGCACGTAGGGCGGCTCGACGCGGTAGCCGGTCGTGCCGACGGCGCGGATGTCGATCAGGCTGAACAGCACCGACCAGAAGATCGCGAACGGCCCGATGATGTACCACGGAAAGTCCGGGATCAGGATCCGAAACAGCAGCACCGCTCCGATCACGCTGCTCATGAAGATGATGATCAGCGGCATGATCGAGATCGGCTGGTCATGCTGCTGCTGGGTGGTCCGGCCGGTCTGGACGAGGCCCTTGAACGTCCGCAGCAGCTCGCGCGGACTCGAGAAGATATGCAGCAGGCCCGCGGCGACCATGGCGCCGATGAAGACCGGCATCCAGGTGAACAGCTGGTTGGGCAGGACCTGGCTGATGCCCATGCCCTCGACGAAGCGGTTGAAGTACTGCTCGCCGGTCGTCGGGTTGATGCCCTGCCAGGCCGGATTGGCCGCGACCGAGTGCAGGCCCAGATTGCCGAGGAATTCGGCCAGTCCGCCGGTCGCCCAGGCGTTGCCGAAGAACTGGATGGACATGGCCCCGATCAGCATGCTGACGATCACGCGGAACGGGACGATGAACCCGCCAGTGAACGCAAGGATGTCGGTGGCGATGCCGAAGGAGGCCCCGCGCAGAATCGGGTGCAGCGAGCGGTTGAAGTCGGCCCAGGGGATCGGAAACTCGACGATCTTCTGGCCCAGCGCCACCGGGAAGTAGATCACCAGGCCCCAGACCGTACCGATCAGCCCGCAGATCGTAAAGACCTTCTTGGGCTCGGGGGCGTCGCGGGTCAGGGCCTTGCACGCCTCGGCCGGCGGGTGGGCATAGGGGAAGGGCAGCTTCTCGACCTTGATGAACAGCTCGCGCCCCAGCACGCCCATCGACAAATCGGCCAGCATGTGGAAGAACCAGCTGGCGGCACCGACCAGCAGCGGAACGATCCACTCCTTGTGCAGGAACGACCGCGTGAGCACGACCTCGCGCGACGGGGCCCACCAGCTGGGGGCCGCCTCGCCGAAGGTCTTGGTCACGCCCGTCTCCGGATCGACGAAGCTGAACAGCGCCGAGTTGCTGATCTCGCTGACGCGGAAGTAGGCCGGGTGGATGGCATAAAGGTAGAACAGCATCTGCCCGGCCGCGACCGCCGAGACCGCATAAACGACGAAGGCCTCGGCCGTGGTCAGCGGCTTGCGCGAGAGCCGCGCCGCCTCGACCCACAGGATCAGGGCGATAAACGAGATCGGCCCCAGCAGCGACTGGCCCGCCACCAGCAGCAGGTAGATGTTCGCCGGCATGAGGATGAACGCGCCGTAGAGGATGACCGGCCAGGTGCGGCTGGTAAGACCGCTCTCGGCCCGCTCAACCAGGGCGGGCTCCATCTGCGGCGGTATCGGTTGTGTCGCTGTGCTCATCGTCTCTTCTCTTGTGCGACCATTTGCGGCCAGGCGGCGGGTCACGGCCAATCCGCACGCCTCTGTCGTCCCTTGCGGGACTTTGGTGGGCAATAGCCCACCCTACATTCTGGCGGGCACAGCCCGCCCTACGTGCCCGCCGGCGCCGCGAACATCATCTCCGACTGCGCGACGAACTGGTCCACCTGCTGGGCGGACATCGCCCGCCAGTTCAGCAGGTGCTTGCGGAGCGAATCGACGAACGCCCGGTTGCCCCGCTGCCAGAGGTACTCCGGGCCCGACAGCCGCCGGATATCCAGCGTGAAGGCCCAGCGGGCGCCGCGGGCGGCGCCGCGGGCGGCCATCGGGGTGGCCTCCAGCCGCACGAACTGGGTGATGTTCCGCTCGAACGGGGCCAGCCAGACGTCCATCTCCACGCCCCCCACGCCGTCGCGATCGACGGCGCGGGGCGGCCTCTGGCAGACGAAGCTGCCGCTCCGCTCGCCCTGGTGCACCGCCAGGAAGTCGTGGGCGTAGGCGAGCATGCCGGCCACCTCGCGCTGGCTGGTGGCGATAAAGGGCAGGTCGATCCGCCAGGCGTCGTTTTCCGGCTCGGTGTCGATCCGCCAGCTCCGCTCGAGCGACGGGTTGACCAGCTGCGCCGCCACCCGGATCGGATACAGGCTGCTGGCGACCGTCGCCAACATCGCCACGCCGATCGCATACAGCACGTACACGCCCAGGTAGTTCGGGTAGAAGTTCTCGGGCAGCAGGTCCGCCCGCCCCATCAGCGACAGCGCCGCGATGCCGATGAAGTAGCCCAGCACGCTGGCCAGGCCCGCATAGACCAGCGACTCGATCAGGAACATGCCCGCCACGTGCCGCGGGGCCAGGCCGACGCTGGAAAAGATGCTGATCTCGCGCATCCGCTCGTGGACCGTGCCCATCATGATCGCCAGGATCATCAGCACCGCAATGATCAGCATGAAGAACATCATCCCGCTGCCCTTGACCTTGGTTGACTGCAGCAGCGAGATCATCTCGATGCGGTCGCGCCCGGCGGCGTCGACGAAACGGTAGAAGACGTCGACGTTCATCACCTGCTTGCTCAGCGCGCCCGCCATCTCGGCCACGCGGCTCATGTCCCGCGGAATGATGATCAGCGACCAGGTGTTCACCGGCAGGATCCGATGCACCTGGTGGAAGCGGCGGGGCAGGATGATGATCTCCGAGCTCGGCGCGTGCAGCGGCCGATCCGGCTCGCCCGACATGACCACCGAAAACTTCAGCGGCGTGAGCGCCTGGGCATCCAGGTCCATCAGCCGGTCGAACACGCCCGGCGAGGTGATGGGCTGGCCATCCTCGTCGAGCAGGACCCGGCCCTGCCCGTCCCGCTTGACGTGCCGCGCCTCCCACACGCCCAGGACCGTCAGCTCCGTGGCGAGAAACTCGACCGTGTCGCCCGGCTGAACGCCCAGGCGCTCGGCGGTCGTATTCGGCAGGAAGCAGACGTTGACGTCCTGCTCGTCGAACCAGACGGGCTCGCCGTCGGCGCCGCGGACCAGGTCGGGCAGATGCAGCGTGGTCCGGCCGGTGCCTTCATCCCGCACGGCCAGTTCGTACTCGACCTGTGCGTCGGCCGGGGCGAAGTACTGCACGTACGGCACGGAGACCTTCAGGTCGTTGGCCTCGACGAACAGGGTGCCGGTCTCGGCCTCGCCGTCGAAACCGTAGTTGACGTACTCGCGGCGAAGCACGAGGGCCTCGTCGGCCAGCTGGCGCTCGATGGCGTCGACCGTCTCGGGCAGCAGCGCGTGGCGCCGGTCGCTGGTGTTGTAGACCTGGATGCCGTGGAAGCTGGTCGCGGCCAGCTCCTGCGGCTCGGTCAGGGCGAACTCGAAGCTGGTGGACGTCGTCAGCAGGACCAGCGCGACCACCAGCGTGGTGATCGTCCCCAGCGTCAGCGTGGTGCGAAGCTTGCGCCGCCGCATGTTCGAAACGCTCAGCGACAGGCTCGCCGAGACGACGCCGGCCTTTTCCGCCTCGCTGTGCTGCAGCAGGATCGCCCGGCTGCCCATCGCCTTGAGCATGCCCACCCCGCGAAACAGCAGCAGAATCAGCGCCGGGATCGTCATCACCACGATCAGAAACGCCACGATCGTCACGACGATGTTGCTGGCCAGCTGAAAGCCCGGGTGAAACGCGTAGAGCAGACCGACGAACACGGCGAACACGGCGACAGCCACCAGGCACGTCCGCACGATGTTGGTCTGCGGGAACACCAACCGCTCGAACACGAACGAGAACGGGATCAGCAGCGTGAAGTAGAAGACCGTCGTGCTGACCACGTCCAGCAGCAGGCGGATCGTCTGGGAGTAGGCCTTGGACTCGCTCGTCCAAGCCCACTCGTAGTCGGCCGCGGCCGCGGCGACCTCGCCCCTGGCGAGCTTCTCGTGGGCG
Organism: Phycisphaerae bacterium; assembly: GCA_041687575.1. GTDB lineage: Bacteria > Planctomycetota > Phycisphaerae > UBA1845 > JANYLN01 > JANYLN01. The sequence goes on from JAWLBS010000042.1 coordinate 12,109, forward strand.
GTCTGGAGCAGCGCCGCGGTCTGCTCGTGATGTTCGTTGGCGAGCGGGCTGGCGACCTTCTGGGCGGCGAACTCGGCGAGCCGCTTGCTGTCGAACCGGTACAGATGTTCGGCGTAGGCCGCGGCCGCCATCTGGTCGGGCCCGTTGATGCGGATGCTCTGGCCGTGCTCGACGGCGTAGCCCTGCGGCTCGCCGTGCTCATCGACATTCAGAAGCGGAGTGAACTTGCCGAAGCGCGTACCCAGCAGGATCTCGCCGCGGTGGCTGACGCTCAGGCCGCGAATCTCGGCGGTGCGGGCCGGCAGGAAGATCATGGCCGTCGGGCCGAACTGGACGTAGCTCCAGCTCCGCATGTCGGTGTGACTCTCGGCGTTCTTGACCTCCATGACCCGCACGAACGGCTGAGTGCCCCGGTCGCCGTGCGTGCCGGGGGCGCCCCAGGTCATGTAGTTCTGGCCGAAGACATTGTCACCAAACGACCGCCGTTCGATATCGAGCAGTTCGTACAGCTCGACGCTGCCGCACGGAAACAGCGTGACCGGCACGAACAGGTCCCAGTAGTCGGTCGGCACGTCGGTGCACTGAAATGCCGGGTTGCCGTCGCCGTGCACGCCGAAGTCGGTGGCATAGAGGATGCGCCCGCCCTCGTCCAGGGCGTAGCCCAGCACGTCGACCTGGGCGCTGCGGGTGGCGGTGTACAGGGCGTTGATCTGAAAGGTCGGCTCGTCCAGCAGCCGGATCTCGCGGAACATGAAGCTCTGCAGCTCCCGGTGCTGCTTGCGGTGCGGGCCCAGCGGCCAGCCCAGGTAGGCCCGCTCGCGACTGGTGCCGCTGTTATAGAACCCGGCGTCCATGCTGATGGCATAGACGAACGTCCGCAGGCCGGCCGCCGTCTTGCGCGCCTCGGCATCGGCGGCGGGCATCCTCGGCAGCTCCGTGCTGAACCAGCCGGTCGAAGGGTCCCAGGTCTGCATCCGGCCGCGGAGCTGGACATACTCCCCCCAGCCCGCCCGGTGCTTGAGCAGCGCCTCGCAGGGCGGGATCTTCCCGGCGGGGAACTTGACCAGCCGGTCGAGCACGGCCAGGGTCATCTCCAGCTGCGGCCGGAGGTTCTCGAACCGCTCCTCGGCGTTGCTCAGGCTGAACCGGTCGAGCGGGCTGTTATGCCTCAGGCGGTACAGCGAGGCGGTCTGGAAGGCGAATGTCGGGGCGTTGACCGCCGCCCAGGCCTCGTTGGCCGTCGGGAACCGCGGCGAGTAGGTCAGCGGGCAGAGCCGGTCGCGCGGGGCCATGTGGTCGTCTTCGGTATAGACGCGGAAGGGCCGCTCGCCGGCGTACAGGTCGGCACCGCGACCGGGCAGGTCGAGCCCGTCGCGGATGCCCTTGTACCAGCCGTCCTCGTTGAACATGGCCCGCTTGATCCACTGGTAGTTCGTCTGGTTGATGTCGTCCCAGGCGGTCTCGCGGATCAGGTTGAGGCTGCGCCGCTCGGTGGAAAAGTCCAGGCCCATGATCAGCCGCACCGGATCGCCCACCTCGGCGAAGCCGTCGGTGTCGTAGGCGATGTAGTCGCGGGTCGTCCGCTGCGCCTGCCACAGGCCCGAGACGGCCATGAACCGCAGATTGACCGGCGGCTGGTGCTCGCTGTAGTAGCGGGCCAGCTCCAGCAGCGCGGCGACGCCCCAGACCTCGTCCCCGCCCCAGGCCAGGTCCGGCACGATGCTGCGGGCGTCGAAGTGGCTGGCCAGGATGTAGGTGCGGCTGGGGTCCTTGCCGGGGATCGTCATCTCGATACACGGGGCATGCACGTTGCGCCAACGCAGGCGACTGCGGACGGTGATCTGCACGTCCTGCCCCCCCGCAAGGGCCTCGCGGAGCTGCAGGCCCTTGGCGCGCTCAACCCAGATCCGGGGCATGTGGATCGGGATCATGTCGATGTACTTGAAATCGCTCTGCCGCCAGTTCGTCCAGGACGGCTCGATGAAAATCGCGGCGTGGGCGCCCATCTCCCGCGCGGTCAGCCAGGCCTGGCCGCTGTTATAGTTCAGCAGGACGACGGCGTCCGCGACGCTCTTGCCGGCGAAATCGCCGGCCTCGCCCATGCCCAGATCGACCAGCCGGCGCGGCCGCTCGTCCTCGGGCGCCGTCAGGCAGTCCTGCACCCCGTTGGGGAAAAAGGCCGAGGCGTCCCACACCTGCGGCTGATCGCCCGCGATCTGAACGGTCAGGCTCGTGTGCTCAGCCGCACCGGACGCCGCGCCGGCGGGCTGCGTCGCGGGGGCCGCCCCGGCGGCGAACCGGTCGAGCGGGACGGTGACGGTGCTGCCGAACTCGCGCAGGCTGTTGCCCCCGGCGTCGAGCTGCGCAAAGACCGACTTGACGTACTCGTAGGTCCGCTGGCAGCCGACCTGGCCGGTCTGCCGGGGCCCGAAGCCGGCGATGCGTTCGGCGTCGGCGCGAATCCGCTCGAGCATCGTACCCGCCAGGCCGCGCACCTGCTCGAACGACAGCAGCGGTTCGGTGCTTTCGGCGCTGCCCGTATGGCTGCTGGGCGCGCAGCCGACGGCGGCCAGGACCGCCATCGTGACAAGGGCGCAGGCGAGCGTTCTCACAGCAGGACCCCCTTGCCCAGCGTCACGTATCGAAGGATGTAGATGAACATGCCGAAGATCATCCCCAGCAGCAGGTACAGCACCATCGGCAGCATCCGCTCGTTGTAGTAGCGGACACCCAGCCAGCGGAACACCAGTTTCTTGAAGATCCACGCCAGCAGGATGGCGAACCAGGCATTGTTCGCGCTCATGTAGGCCACGCGGGTGTTGACCACCTCGGCGGCCAGCACGAAGCCCACCGGCGACAGCGGGAACCAGACGTACTCGCGCCGCATGTAGGTCAGCACGCCGACGATGGCGACGGCGATGGCGCCCCAGATCAGTTTTTCATACTGGTAGAACCAGCTGCTCGCGCCGGGGTTGTAGTAGACCCGGCTGGTGCTGTGGATGCCGTAGCTGATCGCCCGCTCGCTCCATTCCGTGAAACTCTGGTAGACCGAGTAGCCGCCCTGGTAGGTGTTCTCCAGGCCGTAGGTGTACATCAGCTTGAGGTACAGGCCCGGCGTGATGGCCGCGACCAGCACCATGACGATGACGATGCCCAGGCCGATCTGACGGACGTTGGCGCGGACCTCGTGGGCGACCTTGAAGACCTCCATCAGAACGTTCTGCGGGCCGTAGGTCTTGAGCTGGCCGGCGAAGGCCCACTGCATCCAGTGCACGCCCCAGGCGTTGGGCGTCGCCACCGCGTCGGAATACTGCGGGTTGCCCACCAGCGTGGGGTGGTCGTGCAGGATGTCGCGCTGCAGGCCGACCAGCTGGTGCGAGGCGATGTTGTTCTCGTAGGTGAACAGCATGCCCTCGGCCCGCTGGCGAACCTGGGCGAACACGTACACCAGCACCCAGAAGGTCAAAAACAGCATCATCGGCCAGCTGGTCGCATACAGGCCCAGCCAGACGAAGCCGACCAGCCCCACCACGAACAGGGCCCCGACCAGCCAGCGGCCCAGCTCGTCGCGCTGCTCGGGCCGCACATCGCTGCCGCCGCCGACGGCGCTCCTCAGGTAGTTCCAGATCGTCTGGCGGTGGAAGAACACGCCCCAGATCAGCAGGCCCGCACAGCCGCCGGACCGGATGCCCCAGTGCATGAAATTGTCAATCAGGGCCTTGCCGGCGTTGATCCCCAGCAGCTGCACGATCGAGCCGCTCAGCAGGTAGAGCATGTAGGTCAGCACGATCGTCAGCAGCACGTCGGTCGGAAACAGCAGGAACATCGCCAGGATCATCGGGCCCCAGTACAGATAGACCGGCATCTTGTGGAGAATGCCCAGGTGCGTCAGGTCGAACCCGCCGAAGATCCCTTCGTGCCCCGCCCAGGGGACCATCGGGATCGGGGCGGTCGCCCCGACCTGCAGCGAGGCGTACAGGATGCCGGGGATGCAGATCCCGAAGCCGATCAGCCAGGCGATCCACCGCCGCCGGTCGTTGCGGCCCTCGTCCTGCAAGGCCACCAGCGCCGGCAGCGCCCACGGAAACGGCAGCCGCTCGTGCTCGATCCAGCGCCGCCGGAACATCAGCAAAAGCCCGAACGTCATCGCCGCATAGCTGCTGCACATCGCCACCCAGTACAGCATCGGCCGCCACCACAGGTGCCAGGGCACCGCGCCGTCCGGGGCGCCACGGGCGAACCCGTCGATCGCCGCGTCCAGCGCCGCCCATTGCGGCTGACGCTGCTGCACCACAGCCAGCGACTCCCCGACGGCGGCCGGGTCGCCCTCGACCGCAACCTCCAGCAGCGACGCCGGCCGCAGGTCGCCCCAGTGCACGCGGCCGTCGAGGCGCTCGATCTGGGGGCGGTATCGGCTGAGCTGCCACGACTCCTGCGTCGGGGCCATCCCCGCCAGCCGCTCAAACACATCGCGGTGGTCGTTGTGGTAGAAGGCCGTCGGCGGCAGCGCCGCGATCGTGTCGCGCAGCAGGTCGTCGCCACTCAGGATCGCCTGCGCCATCGCCGCCAGGACCGTCGCCTCATGTTCGGCCTGCCCCTCGGGCGGCAGCGTCGTCGGACCCCACCAGGGCATCGACCGCGCCCACTGGTAGACCATCTTCTCCTGCCGGCTGACGTAGTCGAACAGGTTGGTCGTCGAACTTTCGATGCATGCCTTGATCGAGACCGACCACGGGATCGTGATCGCCACCATCGCGTACACCAGGGCCGACTCGGGCTTGCTGAGGCGCTTGCGCATCTGCAGGAAACCGACCGCCGCCAGCAGGGCCAGCACCGGCAGCGACCGCAGCAACCCGCCGACCAGCAGCTCCTGCTGCTCCGGCGTGCGGTTCATCCAGCTGATCGCCGCGGTGCCCGCCCAGGTGCCCAGCAGCGTAAGCAGGTACAGACGCGGATACTGCAGCAGGAAGATCGTCAGCAGGCCCGCAAACCCCATGACCATGAAAAACTGGTAGTTATACGTGGAGACGTATATGGCCATAAAGCAGATGGCCAGCGTCCAGACCAGCGACAGCGACAGCCCGATGAACAGGCTGCGCCGGGTGATCGCCCGCTCCTGCGGCGGCTCACCGCCGGGGGCGCGCTGCGCGGGCGCGGTCGGGGCTTGCGTCAGCGAACTCATCAGACTTCATACCTCATCGCGCTGGCCGGCTCGATCTTCGCCGCCACCAGCACCGGGATCACGCTGGCCAGCAAGGCCAGCGTCATGCTGATGCCCACACAGATCAGGATCACCTGCGCCCCGTCCAGCATCGCCGCCGCCGTCAGGTAGCGGCTGGAAATGTTCATCACGAAACTCGCGGCCGCAAACAGGTAACCCAGCAGCCCGCCCACCAGACCGCCCAGCAGACCGAGCAGGACCGATTCGAACACAAAGATCTCGACGATGTGGATGCTCTTGGCGCCCAGACACTTCAGGGTGCCGATCTCCTTGATCCGCTCGGTCACGCTCATCAGGATCGCATTGAGCGTGCCGCTGGCGCTGATCAGCAGCGCCACCGCCACCCACATCCACCGAAATGCCCCGGCCGACTGCTGCCCGGCGGTCACCTCGGGCGGGATGTGGCGGTACAGCACGTCGGTCGTCAGCAGCGCCCCGGTAAAGGCCATCGCCAGGGAGATGCCCAGAAATACCAGGGCCATGCGGCCGAGGCGCAGGCGAATGCCCTGCAGGGCGAACAGCAGCGCGGCCGAAACGGGAAACTGGCTGCTGGTGTACGCGCCGTGCACCAGCGGATCGACGAGCCTGGTTTCAGCCTGATTCTTCATGGCCACACGAATATCAATGCCGCTCGGCGGCGTCCCGGCCGGTGCTGTCCTTGAGCGAACCGACTTCGATCTGCACCTGATCCTTGGTCTCGATGCGGTCGACCTGCCCGTCGCGAATCCAGATGATGCGGTCCGAGGCGTTGATGATCTTCAGGTCGTGCGTGTTGCACATGATCGTCACGTGCTTCTGCTTGTTCATCTCGATCATCAGGTTGATGATCTCCAGGCCGGTCTTCAGGTCGAGGTTGCCGGTCGGCTCGTCGGCCAGCACGATGGCCGGGTCGTTGGCGAACGACCGGGCGATGGCGACGCGCTGCTGCTGGCCGCCGGACAGTTCGGTCGGCTTGTGGTTGGCGCGGGCGCCCAGCCCGACCATCTTGAGCAGCTCGTAGGCGCGGTCCTCGCGCTCGGCCTTGGCGATGCCGGCGAAGATCATCGGCAGGGTGACGTTCTGCAGGGCGGTCATGATCGGGATCAGGTTGAAGGTCTGGAAGATGTAGCCGATCTTGCGGCAGCGGAGCCACGCCAGCTCGTTGGCATCCAGCTTGGAGATGTCGGTCTTGTCGATGAAAACCTGCCCGTCGGTCGGCTGGGTCAATCCCCCGACCACGTTGAACAGCGTGGTCTTGCCCGAGCCCGAGGGCCCCATGATGCTGACGTACTCGCCCTTTTCGATCTGCAGGTCGATCCCATCGAGGGCCTTTACGCACTCCGAGCCCATGTAGTAGTACTTCTTGGCCCCTTCGACAATGACCGCCTGCTCGTCCAGAAGGCCATCATTTTCGCTCGACTGCATCGTGAATTGGCTCGCCACGGGACGACTCCAACATCGGATAGTGACCCTGGATCGGACGGCTGTCATGATACTGGCAAGCGGCCTTGACACAAGCTGAACAACGGCGGAAGCTGGAGGATTTTATCTTGCGGCGGTATAGGTGGTTATGACTGATGGCCGACGCTGCCGGGCCGGGTGCCACGGCCATGCTGTATATGGCCATGGAATCCCTCGGATGGGTATGGCGCCCGGACCTGTACTGCGCCCAGACGAGTCCCTAATGCACCTCACTCGCCATTGTACTGAAACACCCCCTCGACCGGCACCCCGAAGGTCCGCGCGATCCGCATCGCCAGCAGCAGCGAGGGCACGTATCGGCCCGCCTCCAAAGCGATGATCGTCTGCCGCGTCACCCCGACCCGCTCAGCCAGGGCCTGCTGCGTCATCTCCCCATGCTCGAACCGGAGCCGGCGAATCTGATTCGAAAGGTCACTCGCTGACATGGGCCCCTCCACGCCGCGACAGCAGCAGAATGACCAGCGACTTGACGACCCAGACCGTGAACATCCCGAACAGGACGTACCACGGCAGGATCTTGACCGAGATGCTGCCCTCGGGCCCCAGGACGAAAAACGGGGCCATGGCAGCGATGACGAACACGCCCCAGAACGCCGCAAACCCCGCCCTGGTGGACCTCGCCCAGATCATTCGTTCCCGCTCGTCCCAGACCACCTTCGCCGGCGACTTCTCTCGCAGGAAGGCCCCCCCGAAGCCCCATAGACCGCATACCCCGAAGGCCCCTAGCGCTGCCTCGGGCCCGATGATCGGCACCAGGACCAGGTAGACAACCACCGCCACCCCGGCCACCGCCAGGTTGAACCACGCGTACTTCTGCAGCTGCGACATGGACGATCCTCCGCAAGCACCCCAGCCTTCACAAGGGATATGTCGTATCTACCTTACATAATGTAATGCCTACATGACATTATGTCAACCAGACATGACAACCCGGCTGAAGCGTGCGCACGTAAGGTGATCTGCGGCAAGCGGTGGTTCATTCATAATCGCCTTTTCAGCATTTGCTGAAATACTCAGATATAATGAAGAAAGACTTGATGTCCGCTGTTTTCGTTGATATACTGGCTTTCAGCGCATGATGAAAGGGTGCACTATAATGAAAGACATTTGTGGCGAACAACCCGTTATTGCCGCAGTGGCTGACTGCCTTGCGGATACATCATTTACCGTGACGCAGCGTTCCGAGTCCGCGCTTGGGGCGCCGTGTCCTGACCTCGCGCTGAACGTCGGCCTCCCGGACCGGCAGCAACTGCTCCTGATCGAGGCCAAATCCAGCGGCCAGCCGCGCATCGCACGTGCGGCCATCAATCAGCTTCTTGTGTGGAAAAGTCGAATCCCGGATGCCTACGGCGTCTTCGTGGCCCCCTACATTACACCCCGAACTGCGGAGATGTGCCGCCAGGCCGGTGTTGGATGCATCGACCTGGCAGGCAACTGCCGTCTCGATTTTGCGAATGTGTACATACAGAAACAGGGAAATCCTAACAAGTTCGCCCGCAAGCGGGATCTTCGTTCGCTCTATTCACCCAAGGCGGGCAGAGTACTCCGGCTCATGCTAGCCGCCCCCGGCAGGCGCTGGAAAATCGCCAACCTCGCCCGCGAAGCTGGCGTAAGCCTCGGTCAGACCTTCAACGTCAAGCAGCGACTGGCGGATCGTGAATGGATCCGCCTGGACGCGGACGGGTTCTACCTCGCCGATCCCGAAGCATTGCTGGCCGACTGGGCAACTTACTACGATCCCCGGCGTCATACGGTCAGAGAGTTCTACTCTCTGGAGCCCCTTGCCCGGATCGAGGCGCTGCTGGGGCGCACGTGCGGGCAAGCCGGGATCACCTATGCCCTGGCAGGGCTCTCCGCTGCCGCACGGATCGCGCCGGCTGTCCGCTATCAAAGGGCAACCGCGTACGTCGGGGCGAGTGTCGAGTTCCTGGCAAAGGAACTGGCGCTCAGGCAAGTATCTTCCGGCGCCAATGTCGCCCTGATTTCGCCCTATGACGAGGGAGTCTTCTACGGAAGCTGGGAGGTTGAAGGGCTCACTATCACGTCGCCGATCCAGACATATCTGGATCTGATCCAACTTCGTGGACGCGGTGAAGAGGCTGCTGCCGCCCTGCTCGATGAGGTGATCAAGCCCCAATGGTAGACGATCGCACGGATTATGCGGCCGACATGGTCGAAGCAGCCCGCTCAGTGATGCTCTAGCTGCCTGCTCAACTATCCCGGAGGAATGGACGCGCTCGTCCGCGAGTTGAGGCCGCACGCGAAGCACGGCCTTGTGCAGGAAGGACTCGAAATACTGAGGGGGAAATTCGCCTCTGTCGATCACGTCGGCCCTCGCTTCGTGGCTGACTTCGAGGGTGCAACTGACGTACAGCAGCGCGACCGCCTGCGGCGCGATGCCTTCGAGCGAGTCCGTTACCTGCTTGACGGGGTGGGTTTCGGGGCGGTGCAGTGATCAGCCCGCCCTACTCCTCCACCAGCCACGCCACCAGCTCGCTGCTGTGGGTGAACGTGTAGTCGGCCAGGTCGGCGTGGGAGCGGTTGCGGTCGTTGAGCCGCAATGCGGCGGCCATGCCGGCCGCCTTGGAACCCTTGATATCCTCTTCGATCGTGTCGCCAACATAGAGCGTCCGCGCGGGGGCCGCGCCGGTGCGGGCCTCGACGACCCGGAAGAACCGCGGGTCCGGCTTGGCCAGCCGGATGTCGCTCGAGTAGGTCCGCGTCTTGAAGTACCCCAGCAGCCCCACCCCCATCAGCGCCCGCTTGAACGAAAAGCCGCACCAGGGCGTGTTCACCGCCAGGTGGATGCCCATGCCCATCTCCTCGATCGCCGCCAGCATCTCGGGCACCCCCGCGAACAGCCACGACCGGTACCGCGGACCTGCATAGGCGTCGGCCAGCATGCACGCCCACTCCATCTTGGGCTCGTGGTCGAGGCGATTGAGGACGGCCTGCATCAACTGCTCGTGGGAGAACAGGTTGCGGGCCTCCTCGGCGATCTCGGCCTCCAGCTCCGGCAGGATCTTCTCCAGCTCGTACGGGTCGAACGGCAGCCGCAGCCCCTGCAGGCAACTGGCGACCCGCACAAACCGCCCCGCCCACACCTCGTGGCTGGTCGGCTCCTGGTGGCCGCGCCGCCGCGGCGGGTTTTCGAACAATGTGCCGCCGGAATCGAATACCACCGCGTCGAATCGCACCGGATGCCTCCTGTCGCTGCGCGACGACCCCCCGTCTATTCACAGGCGGCGCGACCCGCCCCTGCCGCCTTACTGTAGCGGCAACCGCCCCGACAAATCCAGCCCCCTGTGGTAGACTTTCGCCCGGGCCGACAACACAATAGCCGGCCCGACGGGTATATTGCGACCAGACGGAATCACGGATGGGAAGTACAGAACCATGACCGGCACATACCGAATCGCGTCCTTTTTCATCAGACTCCGAATATTGCTCACCGACTTGGCATCAAGGCTCCATCGGGTGCCACGTCCTGTGCCAACGAGCCGCGACCGTGAGGGAGCGGTAAACCTCGTCGGGTATAACGATCCTGCGCGGCAGGGCGCTGCCTCTTCCGGTTGGGTCGGATACTTCCAGTGGAAAACGGTCTCGGTCTGGACAACAGGCATCCTGCTCGCCGGGCTCGCCGGCTGCGCTACACAAAACGCCACCCCCGCCGGCGGGACCATGGCCGGGGCGGTTACCGTGCGGCGGGTGCCGCAGCCGGCGACGGTTGTCGACGCGGCGGCCGCCGACAGCGCCGCGACCGCCGCCGGGACCGCCAGACCCGCCGTCATCGCGACCGTCAACGGCCAGCCCATCCCCTACCGGGCATGGATCAACCTGCTGAAGCGGTCGCACGGGCTCAGCGCCTTCCAGCAGCTGCTGGCGGTGGAGATCGCCCGCCAGGCCGCCGAGGCCAAGGGCATCCACCTCGGCCAGGCCGATCTCGACGAGGCCTACGATAAGGACGTGCAGGACTTGGTCGGACCCGGCACCGAACCGAACGAGGCCCAGCGGATCCTCAAGGCCGTACTCGCCCGCCGCGGCGTCAGCGAGGAGGAGTTCCGCCTGTCCGCCTACCGCAACGCCTACCTCCGCCGAATCGCCGAGCCGATCGTCGAGGCCGGCATCACCGACGACGCCATGGAAATCGAGTTCGACCGGCTCTACGGCCCCAAGGTCCAGGTCCGGCACATCCAGGTTTCCGACAGCGAGAGCTTGACCAGGGTGAACCAGGCCCTGGCAAACGGCGACGACTTCGCCGAGATCGCCCAGCGCTACAGCCAGAACATCGACACGACCGCCGGCGGCGGGCTGCTTGCACCGTTCAGCCGGCTCGACCCGAGCGTGCCAGCCGCCCTGCGGGAGGTGGCCTTCCGCCTCGAGCGGGGCGAGGTCTCGGGGCCGGTCCGCGTCGACGGCTGGTCGCAGATCCTGCGGCTGGAGAGAAAATTCCCCGCCGAGCCGGTCGAGATGGCCGACGTGGCCGACAAGGTCCGCGAGTCGCTGAAGACCCACCTGGTCCGCCAGCAGATGCAGGAGCTGCTGCGCAGCATGCTGGAGTCGGCCTCGCTGCAGATCCACGAGCCGGATCTGGCCAAACGGTTCGGGGCGATCCGGGCCGCGAATCGGGCGCAATAAGCGCCTCCGGCAGTCGAACTTGCCGCCCTGTTGAACCGATAGAATGACAATATGAATACCACAAATGCACAGAGCGGTCCGGTAATCGAATC
>JAWLBS010000043.1:0-22992 GCA_041687575.1 Phycisphaerae bacterium
GCCATCTCCGAAAGCCAGCCTATTCTGGCTCTCATTCGGGCGAGTCTACTTGACCCGACCGGGGACCGCCTTTACTCATGCCATCTTTGGACTGCGGCGCCGATAGACGCCGCTTTGGCCCACCACCGGTACCCGACTCACGATGCCGGGTGCCATGGCCGCCGGGGCACCCGCTGCCAAGCGATAGCGCCGGCAGTGGGTCGTGGCGGCCATGCAATTCTTCGGATGAAAGGTGCGGTCTGCCTCCAAAGATCATCGTGCAGCGCCCTTCATGCCGCCGCACCGCAGCTACCTTGCCGTGTAATCCGCCTCCAGCGCGCACCCCTGCCGGTCCCTTGCCAGCAGTGCCGTCCGCGCCATCCCGTGCAGCAGGAATCCCGGCCCCATCTGCGATTCGTACCAGTCGATCCCCGCCGCCCCGCGCGGCAGGTCGGCGTCCAGGTACACCTCCGCCAGCGTCCCCGCCAGCGACAGGGCCCCGTCCAGCCAGACCGCCTCGCCGGTGATCGCGTACAGATCCGCCAGCAGACCCAGCCCCAGCCCCGCGTCCATCGCCGGTACCGCGACGTCCCCCGGAAACGGCTCGGTTATATACCCGCGACCCGCCGCCGCCGCCCAGTCCAGCAGCCGGCCGTCACCCGTCAACCGGTAGGCGCACAGGCACGTCAGCGCCACGTACGAGACCGGCCACAACCCGTACCGACTGCCCCAGATCGGCATCTGCCCGGTCACTGCGTTGTCGTCGCGCCGACTGAGGATGACGAACGCCCCGCGCTGAAGGTCATGCGGCGCCGCGAAGAAGCCGTCGATATACACGCCGGCCCGCTCCCGCATCGTCCCCGCCAGATCGGGCGCATGCGATGTTAGCAGATCGGCCGTCTCCAGCAGGCTCGCTGCCAGCGAGAGCGTCTGCGCCGGCGCGTTTGTGCCATGAAACTGGAGCTCGTCGCCCGCCGGACATCGGCTCTCGATCAGCAGCAGCCCCCGCCGGTCGCGCTTGTGCCACCAGTAGTCCAGTATGTCGCGGACCTGCCTGGCGAAATCCTCCCGCCCCGTTCGCAGCCACGCGTAGCCCCAGTCGAAAATGTAGAACCCGCTGTGCCGCGGAAAATCGCACGACCGCTCGCCGGGCCTCGGATGGACACGCTCGTCGATGCGGGCGTGCCGGATGTACTCCTCGTGCCCGCCGGCCAGCCAGTGATAGTCCAGCCCCTCGGCGAAGCGCTCCACGCAGCGCGGGTTGAACTGCCAGAGCTTCTCCCACAACCACAGCGGCGCCTGCCGCAAATGGTCGTGGATGACAGGGCCGCCCGGTTTCGGGCTGCCCACCCGGTCCTGCGCCAGGTGCCAGAAGCTGTGCTCGCCCCAGGGAAACAGACCCGTCGCCGTGTCGGTGCAGTGCGTGGCGAAATGCTCCAGATACCGGTCCGCGGCCGCCGCATAGGCCGGCCGGTCCAGCGCGCCCGCCAGCGCATAGAGCGTCTTGAGCGTCGCCTCGTCATGGATGAGGTTGCTGCCCCCATGCGCGCGATCACCGTCGCGCTGCCCGGGGATGGCCGGCGGCAGTTCCGTCAGCATCCGGCCGGTCCGCCGATCCAGCAGCGACGGAAGCAAACCGTCGTACGGTTCCGCGGCGGCAATCAGCACATCCAGTGCGCTACTGACGCGATTGAGCAACGCCTCGGGTTCAGGCCTCACCCTCGACCTCCTGTCTATTCCACTCCGCCAGCGGCCGCCGCCTCGGTAAACTCATATGACCCGGCCACAGGCAACTCCTCGATCAACTCGAGCCCCAGCTCCCTCGTCGTGAGCACCTCTTCGCCGGCGGCACCATCCGCCCCCGGATGCTGGCGCAGATCGGCAGCCGGATCGGTCACCAGCACCCGGTACAGGTAGCCCGGCCGCGTGCCGTTGTGCTCGATTACGACGCGACGCAAGCCCTTCTCATCGTCCTCATGCACACGGATGCCCACGCTGGTCGGCTTGTGGGAAAACGCCCTGGCCAAGGTCACAACCGGCGTGACAGTCGAGCCCGCAAGAAGCACCGTCAGTCTCTGCGGACTGCCGTGGAACCAGGCCGTGTGCGCCTTTCGCGTCATCGGTGCCGCGTCACTCTTGCCTGCCATAATTGCTCCGCCTGCCGCCCGACAATGCCGTTTGGGCTCAGTCACCTTCCCCGACGATACCCAATGCACGGGCCGGGATGCAATCTTGTGTCCTATCGACACGCGAGTGGGCCCGTGCTGTCATCCATGCTCCCGTGCCAAACACAGCAATGCTCAGGAGAAACGCCGCATGGACAGCCGCATCCGGAAACAGGAACATGAGGTAATCCACGTCTCCGTACTGTCCGGTGAAAACCTTCAGATAATTATAACCGGTGTTGACCAGCGGCGAAACGATTCCGAGAATGAAGCAATTCACGTAGAGCCAGTGAGGCATCGACCGGGCACAGATGCAAAGCGGCAAGAAAATCGCAAAGACAAGCATGTCGCACAGGTACGGCGCAGCACTCATGAGCCAGTCGACTTGTCCCCCGCTGAGCTGCACGTAGCCCCACAACAATCCCTCGGATGGATCAATCGACGGAAGAATCTCGATTTCTACGACCTCGGTCCCCTGCAGGATCCCCACTGCCGCATGACTCAGCTCATGGCGAGCCGTACCGATTACCTGGTAGATCGGGAGGGCAAGCAGCCACAGAGCGTCGGTCCTCTTCATTTCTTCTCATCCCTGCGATCATCCCGCCCGCTTGCCGACCCGGCCGCGCAGCTCCTGCACCGCCACAATCGCCAGCGTTAATGCCGTCAGCGGGATTACGAAATACAGCATCACCGCGCTGAACCGCGGCAACGCGTCGTGCTGAGTAGCTGCCAGAACGAGATAAAGTGTATAGGCCACATAGTACCCCAGCAACAGCGCCCCTTCCCAGCGACTGATCACCCCGCCCGTGAAGAATACCGGCAGGCACGCGAAGGCCACCGCGATCATCACCGGAAGGTCGAAGCCGATGACGCCCGGCGATACGCCGATCCCCCCGGGCGCAACGACGGCCGTCACCCCGAGCACCGCCATGATGTTGAAGATGTTGCTTCCGACGGCGTTTCCCACGGCGATGTCCCGCTCGCCGCGCAGCGCCGCGACCACCGAGGTCACCACCTCCGGCAGCGACGTGCCGGCCGCCACGATCGTCAGGCCCACCACCAGCTCGCTCACCCCCAGGTACCGCGCGAAAACCACCGCGCTGTCGACCAGCCACCGCGAACCCAGCACCAGCAGCCCCAGCCCGGCTGCCACCAGCACGCCGTTGATCACCCACATCCTGCCACCGGAGCCCGCCGCCCCGAACTCCCTTGCATACTCGTCGGCCACCTCGGCCGTCTCGCGGCGACTCTTGCGGATCAGCAGCCCGACGTAGACAGCCAGCCCCACAACCAGCATAGCGCCGTCGGCGCGGCCGAGGCTCCCATCAAGCGAGAACACCAGGACGATCACCGACAGCGCGATCATCAGCGGCACGTCCAGCCGCACCAGCTGCTGGGCCACCACCAGCGGCGCGACCAGCGCCGAAAGGCCCAGGATGAACAAGATGTTGAAGATGTTGCTCCCGACGACGTTCCCCACGGCGATGCTCGCCTGGTCGGCCAGGGCGGCCTTGACGCTCACCGCCAGTTCGGGCGAACTGGTCCCGAAGGCGACCACGGTCAGCCCGATGACCAGCGGTGAGATCCCCAGAACGGCCGCCAGCCGGGACGCACCCCTGACCAGCGCCTCGGCACCCACGATCAGCAAAAACAGCCCGGCGATGAAAAGGACGATGGCCATACCAACCTCAGCCAACTTTCACGTGTCGGATCAGACAGCCGCCACACCCGAAGCTACGCTCCCTTGGTCGGCACCTCCGGCGAACCCTTTATCATGAACGCCTCTGCAAGTAAACTGTGCGAAACTTCCGGTCCGATGCGGCCGGGCTGGGACAGGTTTCCGATACAAGAACAAGGAAAGGACGGATCTCGTGGCAGGACCCAAAATCGTCGTCGTCGGTGCGGGCAGTTTCTTCTTCGGCCGGCCGGTTATCTACAACATGACGCACTCGCCCGTGCTCAGAAACGGCACTCTCGCCCTGGTCGACACCAACGAGAAGGTCCTCGAGACGATGACCGGCCTGGCCAGGCGGACCATCGAGGCCACCGGCGCCCCGACGAAACTGCTCAGCTCCACCGACCGCCGCGAAGTCCTCAAGGACGCCGACTTTGTCGTGCTCACCTTCAGCGACCGCAACGCCCATTTCCGCGGCATGGACTGCGAGATTTCCGCCAAATACGGCGTGCGGATGTGCTCCGGCGACACGATCGGCCCGGGCGGGGTCTTCCGCGCCCTGCGCGAGATCCCCACCGCCCTGGCCGTGGCGAAGGATACCGCCGAGCTCGCCCTGAATGCCTGGGTGATCAACTTCATCAACCCGACCACCGTCCTGGGCATCGCCCTGATGCGCTACGCCAGCAACGTCCGCAGCTTCGCCCTGTGTGACGGCCTGCACGAGCCGTACAAGCGCCTCAACATGCTCAAGGCCGTCGGCATCCTGCCCGAAGAGGCCGACTGCGTGCCGCCGCAGGTCGAGGGCCGGCTGCAGCTGGCGATCGGCGGCGTGAACCACTTCACCTGGCTGACCCGCTTCGAGTACGACGGCCAGGACATGATGCCCAGGTACCGCGCCAAGCAGGAAGAGGCCGCCGCCAAGGAAGACTCCGCCGCCCACGCCAAGGCCCGCTACAACGCCCGTTACGGTCTGGACCTGATGGACCTGTTCGGGGTCTGGCCCGAGTGCATGGCCCACACCAAGGAATACGTCCCGTTCTGGCAGGGCTACGGCGTGACCCCCAACGACCCCGAGCCCCTGGGGATCTTTGAGGCCGAGCAGCGGGCGAAGCAGATGGCCGAGCGGATGCAGGAGAACGAGCAGTACGCGGCCGGCAAAAAGCCGATCAAGGAGTTCATCGAGACCGGCAAGGGCGACCACGCCACCGACATCATCGAGGCGATGTGGGGCAACCTGCCCAAGGCCTTCTACATCAACACCGCCAACCGCGGTGCTTATGCCAACATGGCCGACGATGCCTTCCTGGAGCTCCGCTGCGACGTCGATATGAACGGCCCCCGCCCCCAGCCGCTGGGCGAGATGCCCCGCGGCGTGCTGGGCCTGACGCAGCAGGTGCTGGACACGCACGAGCTGACGGCCGCGGCCGGCGCGACCTTCGACCGCAACCTGGTGCTGCGTGCCCTGGCGACCGACCCGATCGTCAACAACATCGGCGATGCGAAAAAGATCATGGACGATACGTTCGACCGCCAGCGCGACGTGCTGGACTCGCGGTGGTATTGACGCATATCAGATCAGCCTGGGCCGCCCTTGCGCATCTCGGCATTGTGCCGAGGCTGCGCAAGGGCGGCGGCGGCAACAGTGGAGGCGGTGTCGGTCATCGATACGAATGACCCGCTTGTCGCGACTTTGAAGCCGCTCGCACGGGCGAATGCCCTGCGCATGCGAATCACGAGGTTAACGATCAATGGGCGGTTCGCAGAAGGCGCATTTGTCTACCGGATGACCTGAGTCAGCCGGGCAAGGAAACGCCGCGCCGCACCGCCTGGCGGCGAAGTTTGCGCAGGGCGTCGAGGGATGCGGCCCCTGGGCGCAGGGCGCCTCGTTCCCAGCGGGAGACGGTCAGCTTGTTTACGCCGATCCGCTCGGCGAACTCCTGCTGGCTGAGCCCGAGGGCCTCGCGAAGGGCCGCGATGTAGCCGGGGCTGGGGGCGCCCGGCACGTCCATCATCAACGCGCGGATGCGATCCAGAAAGCGAACACCCTCTGGCGTAAGCGCGACTTCCCCGGCCCGCGTCTTTGCGCTGAACCGCCCGGGGACCTCGACATAAACGGTGCGCCCGTCGGCCATCCGCATCGTGTACGGGACGTCCGGCTGGGCCAGATCGCTCGGCCGAGGTCTTCCTCGTCGCCCTTTGCTGTCCGGTTCCCGCATCATCAGCCACCTCTAATCGCGTTGCCAGTATATCGTGATAAACACGACCAGGTTCCCGTCTTCGTCAACGTCCAGGACGCAGACAATGTCCACGTCCGGGCCATCACATGCCTGACCGGAAACACCTACGCCTTGAGGTGCCTGTCGAAGAACGCGGCGGTCATCTCGTGGATCGGCGTTTCGTACTCCCAGCCGACGTGACCGCCGCCGGGGACGATGTGGCAGTGCGATTCGACGCCGGCTGCCCGCAGCGCCTCGTGCAGCAGGCAGGCCTGCTGGACGGGTACAAGGTGATCTGCGTCGCCGTGGACGGTCAGGATGGGGCAGGCCTTGTCGTCGACGTGGGTGAGCGGACTCATCAGCTCGGCGCGGGCCCGGTTGGCCGGCGGTGTCTCGCCGACGAAACCCAGTACGGCCGATCGAGGCGCCTCGGGCGGCAGGTCCTGGCTGGCCAGGATCATCCGGTACAGGTCGGTCGGGCCGGAGAAGTTCGCCGCCGCCTGAATCCGGCTGCTGGCGCCGGTCACACCGACGCCGCCCTCCAGTTCGTCGTGGTCCGGGGTCACCCCCAGCAGTGCCGCCAGGTGCCCGCCGGCCGAATGGCCCCAGGCCCCGATGTGGTCGGCGTCGAGATCGTATTGTCCGGCACTCGCGCGGAGGTAACGCACGGCTGCCTTGCAGTCGTGGATCTGTGCGGGAAACGGCGCCTGCTGCGTGAGGCGATAGTTGATGCACGCGACCGCGTAGCCGCACCGCGTGAGGCTCTGCGGCAGGCAGGGGACCTTGTCCCCCGCACACCAGCCCCCGCCGTGGATCCAGACGATCACCGGTTGGGAGCGGCTTCCGCCCTCGGCCGGGTAGAGGTCCATCCGCAGCGGGATGTCATCGACGCGTGCGTACTCGATGTCGGCGATCATTGTTCTTCGCTCCTAGACGACTGCCACCGTGACCTCCTCGCGGCCCCGCTTGCCCAGGCGTACCGTCCCGTCTTCCTCGACGCGGACCTTGGTGTCGCTCGACGGGTCGTCGACGCGGCAGACCTCGTCGGGCCTGCCCAGCGAGACCAGGATGTGCGGCTTGAAGCGCTCGGGCAAGCCCAACAGTTCGCCGACCCGCTCGTTGCCCTCGCAGCCGTGCCAGCACGAGCCGTAGCCCAGGGCGTGCGCCGCCAGCATGACCGCATAGGTAGCGCAGTGGGCGCCGGTGGCGTCGGCCCCGACGTTGGTGTCACTGAGGACGACGATGTACGCGGCCGGCTGCTGGCCCTCGGGGGGCCTGCCGGTCAGCCAGCCGGTGCAGGCGAAGGCCTCCTGCACCTTCTGCGGCGAGCAGATGATCGCAAAGCGGATCGCCTGCGAGTTGTAGCCGGTCGGGGCGTACCGCCCGGCGTCGATCATCCGGTCGAGGTCGGCCCTGCGGACCGGGTCCTGTTTGAACCGCCGGCAGCTGCGCCGGCCGAGCATGCACTCGAAGAACTCCATGATTCGCCTCCCTGGCTGACGGTTACGGTTTGGCTGCCGCGGGTTGCGTCGCGGCGGCGTCTTTGCCCCGTGCCTGGCTGAAGGCCTGCCATGCTGCATCGATGAAGTTGCCGGGGTTGGTGGCGAAGACTTTCACGGTGAGCTTGTTGGCGGCCTCGCTGGGGTGCGAATCGCCGCTCTCGCCGCCGCATTCGCTGCGCAGCCGGTTCGGGTGCGCCGGGTGGTTGTCGGGATAGGTGATCACGTCGAACCAGTCGAAGACCGCCACGTTGTGCAGGCCCGGGTGCGCGGCGTTGTAGCCGGTGAGCCACTCGGTCTTGAGCCACGTGTTGAACTGGCGCGCGCGACGGGCTTCGATGTCACTGGTCCTGTCCTCGGGGCCGTAGTGCCGCGGCGGCGCCGTTACCGCGACAAACAGGGTGTCCGGGTTGGCGGCGAAGATGTCCTCCAGGGGCTTGTACGTGTGGCCGTCGTGGGTGTAGGTGCTGCCGGGCCCCTTGGCATGGCGATACACCGCCTTGTAATTGGCGAGGGTCTGGGCAGAATCGAACGGGTCGCCGGGCAATGTGCCGTCAGCCGCGATGTTGCTGATGGGATAGCAGCTCTTGAACATGACGATGCGGTTGACGCCCTTGTCGCAGCCGTGCTTTTTGATCTGCCCGAGGTAGTCGTTGAACCAGAGGATCCAGTGGTTCATGTTCGTGTTGTCGCCGGGGACGTCCCCGAGCGAGCCAGGCCGGCCCGGGTCCGGCTTCATGGCGGTCTTGTAGCCGATGTCGTTGCGCTTGGCGATGTAGTCCTTGGCCTCGAGGGCATCGTGCAGGCCGCTGTTGAGCCAGTTGGATCCGCACGAGTGGTGGATGAAGACGGCGTCATCGGCCGGCTGGCCAAAGGCCACCGTCGTCAGCATCAGCACACCCACGGCGAACATGCACGCGTACAGCATGGGGCACCTCTTTCGTGTAATGGGCCTGACGTTTCGGATACGTATTAGTGCTGCAACATATCTCGCAGGACTGGTCTACGCAAGGTCATCCGTGCAGGTTCGTGTGTATTCATCGCACAGGTACGTACCAAATTGGGGTATGTGCTGCATGTCCGTTCACTGCTTACAATCCTGCAAGGTGGTCGTACAGCGCGGCAGGGGGTGCAGGGGCCACATCCGGGCACGATGCAGATTATCCAGTCTTGGCGCCCACGATCAGCAGGTTCGCGGGCAGCCCCAGGCCGTTGACGACCGGGCGGGGCTCATCGGCGAGGGCCTCGCCATACTCGTCGACTTTGACGATGCGGCAGCCGGCATCGACGACGGCCTGGATGTGGTCGGCGACCGTCCAGTGGTACTCGAAGGTGGGCAGACCTTCGCCGGTCGTGTACCGGTGGGGGCCCCTGTGGAAGTAGCCGCAGCGGGGTTCGGGACCGTCGCCGTCTTCCCACATCCGCCGGATCGGGTGGTACTCGTTGACGAGCAGCAGCTGGCCGGGTTTGACGATCCGGGCGGCCTCGGCATAGTACCTGCGGATGTCCGCTACCCACACGGACACATGGCCGCCGGTGTAGACCAGGTCGAAGGTGTCATTGCCGATGGCCGACAGGTCCGTCACGTCCGCCTGCACGAACGACAGCTGCAGGCCGAGGCTCCGGGCCCGCTGCTCCGCCACCGCCAGGCGTCGTTGCGAGATGTCGACGGATGTGACCCTTGCGCCCAGGCCGGTCAGGGCGAAGGCGACCTCGTTGTCGCCGCTGCCCAGGACGCAGACCTGCTTGCCTTTGATGCTTTTGAGGAAGGCCATTTCCGCAGGGCTGAGGACCAGTGAAGGGTCTTTGTGGGCCTGTTGCCACAGGCCGCGCCGGTCTTCGTTCTGTTGCCACCAGTCGGTGGTGGCGTCCCAGAACGCCTGATTGGCCTGGTGCGGGTTCATGTTTTACTCTCGTGTACTCGCCTGTTGTCCGGGGCGGCTCGCCGGTCGTCCACCAGAACAGCATTCCATGCTACGGATTCTGCCTCTTGCTCGCAACGCAGATCCACAGCGTATCCCAATCTTGCTGCCCGAAGTCCCGGGCCGCGACCGCGTCTTCCCATGCGAGCAGGCCCGCCTTCGCGGCACCAGAGTATCTGTCCACCTCCGAGCGGGTGGCATAGTGACGGACGACCATGGCCCCCAGGGCATCGTTCATGCGAGAAGTCCTCCCGGTGACGCCGGGGCACAACAGCACGGCCCTGCGCAGGGCCGTGTTCTTCGAGGCAGTCCTGGCGTTGCCGTTGCTGTTGCTGTTATCCGCGTTGAATCCGCGTTCATCCGTGGCCAAAGTCGCTGTTGTCGTGGTCGTTGCCGTTGTTGTCGTTGACTGGCTACTGGCAACTGGCCACTGGCAACTCTCGTTGTTGTTTTCAATCTGCGGAATCTGCGGATACCTCGTTGTTATTTGACGACCGTCACCGCGGCGAGAAGCTTGCCTTCCTTGACGTCCCAGCCGCCGAGCAGCTGGTACTTGCCCGGCCGCAACCGCACCGTCAGGTTCAGGACCTCTTTCTTGTCGTTCAGCGCCTGGACGCGCAGGGTCACCCGGCCGTCCTTCGACTCGCCGGGGGTGACCTTCAGGCTGTACGGGCCCGCCAGCTTCAGCTGCGCGGTCTTGCCGGATTCGACGGTCGCCGAGTCCGTGCCCGCCAGGCGGTAGCCGCGGAACTTGAGGGTCGGCTTGAGCTGTTTGGCCAGGTCGCGCAGGGCGGGGTCGATCCGATCGTCCTCGTTGGTGGCGATGATCGCCAGGACCTTGAGCTGGACCTTGCCGTCGGTCCGTGATTCGTCCTTGTCCCCGCTGTCGGGGCGACGGGTGTCCGGCTGCTCACGCGGGGTCTCGCGCCGGGGTACGCGCCGCACATCGTCCCGCGGGCTGCGGCGGACATCGTCGCCCGGCGCCCGCTGCACGTCCTCGCGGGGAATCCGGCGGATCTCGCGGCCGTCCCTCTGCTCGAGCGACTGCCCCATCGCGGGCAGCGTCCCCAGCAGCACGACCAGCAGCATGGCCAGGACCTTCACGGCTGCGTTCGGCTTGACGGTCCGCATCTAGGTTTTCCTCGTTTCGTCCGTGTCATGCACCACCCAGACGATCATCAAATCCTCGTTGCCGGACGTGATGACCATGGGCATTTCGTCGTCGGCGGCCTCTATTGCTTGTATATCGGCATCCTCGTGCGAGGCAAATGCGTATGTGGGGATCGGCTCGACGCCGGGTGTCGGCCCCGGGCCGGCCGCCTGCCAGACAAGCACCCCGATCAGAACCATCGCGGCGACCGCCACACTCGCGGCGATCGCGCCGTACGGCTGCCAGCCGACGAGGGGGAAACGTCGTGTCGCGGGCCGACCGGTCGTCTGTGCGTCAACGGCCTGCCACATCTGCTGCCAGCGCTTCTCCGGCACGGGCGGGGCCGCGTCGCGGGCGAGCAGGTCGATCGCCTCGCCCTGGCGGGCAAGTTCGGCCCGGCACGCGGGGCAGCTCGCCAGGTGCGCGTCCAGCTCCTGGCGGACCTCGGCGGGGATCGCATCGATCTCGCCGTCCGCCATCGCCGCCAGCCAGGGCATGTATGTCTCGCACCGTGTCATTGCTCTGCCTCTTTCGTTTTGCCGTCCGGGCCTTCCGTCTCGTCCGCAAGGATCTCCCGCAGCTTGCGCCGGGCGTAAAAGATCCGGCTCATGATCGTCCCGATCGGCACGCCCTGCTCCTCAGCGATCCGGGCATAAGTCATGTCCCCTTCGGCGTGCAGCACGAAGGCCCGCCGCTGGTCGGCCGGCAGCTGCTCCATCGCCCGGGCGATCCGCTCGCCGAGTTCCGCCCGATCGGCCGGCCCGGCCGGATCGCTGCCCTCTCGCGTGTCGGGCAGGTTCGGCGCCAGCGTCTGCTCGCCCTGGTCCATCGAGACGATCCGGGCTTTGGGTCGGGCCCGCCGGATGTCGATCCCCCGGCGGTACACGATCCGCATCAGCCAGGTCTTGAAACTCGACGCCCCGGCAAACGTCCCCAGGTTCCGATACGCCCGGACAAAGCCGTCCTGCACCGCGTCGAGGGCGTCCTCGTCGTCGCCGGTCACGCGCCGGGCGACCCGGTATGCGACCTCGCGGTACCGTTCGAACAGCACCCGCCAGGCCTCACCGTCGCCGCTGCGGGCCCGGTCCAGCAATTCGCCTTCATCGGTATGGACGGGGGGACGATCCATTGTATTCGATATTCCGCCAGTGTTTTTTTGCGGTTCGGCGCCGGTTGATCGAACCTTCTGGGGCGCAGCGTCGCACGGTTCCGTTGGTTATCGGCCGCACCCGTGGATTCCTGGGCGGTTCTGCTGTTGCCGACCCGTCGTCTTTCGCGGCCGGCGGGTCGATCCCGCTCCGACCCGCCGCAACCCGTATGCAGGTACTATAGCACCCGGCGCCGCCGCGGGAACCAGCCGCCCCCGCTTCGGGGCTTTGCGCCTTCGACCCTCCATATCCTTGCGAAGCAGAAAAAGTTGTCAACTGCAAAATATCTCCGACGACTCGGGCGTCTATGCGTGTGGCTCGACCGGTGAGGTCGCGGCGGCGCGGGTCGCCGGGGACCCGCCGGCGGGCAAGGCAGCAAGCAATCGGAGGCAGTGAGATGAACAGAGTGATGACCCTGGCAGCGGTGATGGGAATGGGGATCGGCTCGGCGGCGTGGGGTGCGTCGGCCACGGCGGTCTCCTCGGCCTCCGGCGGGGGCGAGGCCCGCTCCAGCGCGGTCGCCACCGGCAATGCCGACGCCAATGCCTATGCGATCGCCGATCGCGGCAGCTACGCCGAGGCCAACTCGGTCGCCCGCGCCAATCGCCGCGGCTACGCATCCAGCGATGCCGTCGCCGCCGCGACCGACTACGGCACCGCCATCAGCAACAGCGCGGCCGATGCCCGCGGACAGTGGGGCGGCCGGGCGGTCGCCACCAGCGAGAGCATCGCCGCGGCCTATGGCGGCACCGCGATCAGCAATAGCGATGCCCGGGCACGGGGCCTGCTGGGCGGGCGGGCCCGCAGCGAGTCGTATTCGACCGCGCTGAGCCGTTACGGCCGCGCCGTCAGTGACAGCAGCGCAACCAGCCGCGGGATCTACGGCGGCCGGGCGATCAGCCGGAGCGATTCGCTGTCCGACGCCTATGCCAGCCGCGCCCACAGTCGCGTCGACAGCGACAGCGTGGCCGGCTGGCGCAGCGAGGCGCTCAGCGACGGCGTGGGCATCAGCGTCAGCGGCCCGGCCCGGAGCAGCGTCAGCGACGTCCGTGCGATCAGCCGGGCCGAGCACCGCGGGCGGAGCATCTCCCGCTCGGCGGTGGTGGAGATCCGGCGGTAGGTGGACCAGCGCCCGGGAGGGCGCGGCGGGCTCCGCGCAGATCG
The DNA here is from genome assembly GCA_041687575.1 of Phycisphaerae bacterium. GTDB lineage: Bacteria > Planctomycetota > Phycisphaerae > UBA1845 > JANYLN01 > JANYLN01. The sequence continues at coordinate 12,919 of JAWLBS010000043.1, forward strand.
CGGGGCCCCGCCCGCCCGGGGGTGTCACAGGAAACGGAATAAGCGATCCGCAGGAACACAACCCCCGCCCGTGCGGCGGGGACACCCGGAGGAGACCCAAGATGAAACGTGCGACCTTTGCCGCTGCAGCGATCATGATCGGTGGCCTGATGCCCGCGATGAGCTGGGCGAGCCTGGCCGAAACGAGTGCCGCCGCCCGAAGCGGTCGATACGGCCGGCCGGGCACCGCCGATGCGACCGCCCGCTATGAAGGCGACGTCGGCCTGGCGCGGACCCACACGAAGTCGGGCGACATCAATATCGCCCGGGGCCTGGCGATCGGGGTGGATGAGGACGGTGCGAGCCTGTCGCTGAGCTACGCGGTCGCTCCCAACGGCGGCCCGGCCATCGGTGGGACGTTCAACCTGAGCGTCGACCGCGACGGCCGCGGCAGCGGCGGGACCGGCCAGGTCGTCGCCACCGGCGGCCGCCAGCGGCAGGTCGAGGTCGGCGGCATCACCCGGACCAACTACGGCCCGCCGAGCACCACCGTCCGCGCAACCGGCCAGACCCGCGGCGGCGGCCAGGTGGAGGCCCGGACCCGCAGCTACAGCGACGATCGCCGCGAGATCCGCCGGGTCGCCCCGGCCCGGCGCTTCCCGCTGCGTCGCTAGAAAAGATTCCCGCGGTACAACCGCCTCCTCCACCGAGGCCGCGCCGGGTTTCGCCCGGTGCGGCCTCCGGTTTTGCGCCGGCGGATGATCCCGCAGCCGGACCCTGGCAAGACCGACGGGACGCACCATCTTATTCCGTGGGGCGGCGTCCCGTCCTGGCGTTCGGTCGTTCTGTAGCCTCGTCGCCGACGGCGGCTATTGCCATCTGACGGCGGCGGTGTCGTAGTAGATGAGCACATCGCTGGCGACGGTGGCGCTGGTCAGGACCGTATCGGTCAGTTCGGCCAGTTCGGAGCGGGTGCCTTCGAGGCGGTAGGCCTCGGCGATGCACTGGATGAGGCACTCGCGGGAGGCGACCAGGTTGTTCTGCAGCAGGACCTGCTCTCGCTGCGGGCCGGTGCGGGGGATCGGCTGGGGGCGGGTGGCGGTCTGGTGGGCGACCACCACGTTGAGGGCCTGCAGGTAGTGTGTGACGGCCTGGCGGCGGTTGGTGGCGGCCGCGGCGGCATCGGCGGCGGGGGCGTCCGTTGCGGCAAAGCCGGACCAGGTCAGAAGCGTGATCTCGTCGAGGACGCTTTGCGGGCAGGCCAGGGCCTTTTCGCAGTATTCGGCCACCTTGCAGGCCGACTGCTTGCCGCAGCGGAGGTAGGCGTGGGCCACCTTCTTGTACATGGGGGCAAGCTCCTGAAGGGTGGCCTCGGCCGCGACCATCTGCTGGCACTCGGCTTCCAGGGCGGCAGCGGCGGCCTGCCGGGCGGCCAGGTCGGTCGCGGCGAGCAGAGGCGCCGAGCAAAGGGCCGCACAGCAGCATCCCACGACGAGGAAGATATAGATGTTATGGCGTTGCATGGTTCTGTTTCCTTTCCTGTTACACGAGAATGTCAGTTCTGCTCCAAGTCCTTCGTTTGCTTCACCGCGTGCGTCCGGGGCGCAAACGGCGGCGTCGGGCGAGGGCGAGCCCTCCGATGGCCAGCAGGGCGGCGGCGGTCGGTTCCGGGATCGTCAGGAGGAAGCCGTGATCGTTGCCATCCGTCCCGCGATAGACGCCGACGATCCGGTTGCCCGAGATCCCAGACGGTTCTATCCGTGTGCCCCAGGGGGATTCGAAGTCAACCCAGGTGTCGCCCTGCAGCAGGAAACCAACCGCTGCCCTGTCCGCATACCAAGCGCCGACCATTCGATCCCCTTCGATACCAGTCAGGCGGGTGGACATGGCTCCTTCCTTGGCAACCGTCGTCCAGGTCTGGCCGTCGTAGATGAATGCATAGCCAGGACTGGCCGGAAGAATGGGGCCGGCGTATTGCCCAACGATGGTGTCTTCCCAGATCGCATTAGCCTGGGTGCTGAACGCGCCCGGATACCGGATGTTCTGGAAGGTTCCACCGTCGTAGACGAACCCGCTGTTCGTCGGGGAGTCCCAATATGAATCGTAGTAGTCGTAGTAACCCACGACCTTGTTTTTGTAGATCCCGTGCACGCGGGTAATCCCTGTAACCTGCAAGTTCGTCCAGGTGAACCCGTCGTAGATGAATCCCGCCTCCTGAAACGAATCGGGACGGTAGTAGCCGGCGACGCGATTCTCCGAGATGCCGCGCGGCACGGTTATTCCGTACTCCGCGTCGGGATCCGTGAGGGAGATCCATATGCTCCCGTCGTATAGGAACCCATGCCGCCCGGTACTGTCTTCGTAGTCGCCAACGATCGTATCCCCGGAAATGCCGTTGGCACGCGTCCATATCGCACCCGGGTAGTCCAGCTTTGTCCAGGTCCAGGCAGCATTGGCCGGGGCGGCCAGTATGAAGCCCAGACAGGGCAGGATAAGCAATCGTACAATGTTCATGGCTGTCCCCCTTTCCCCATTCGGTGAGGCCGCCAACGGCGTCGGCGGGCGAGGGCGAGCCCGCCGATGGCCAGCAGGGCGGCGGCGGTCGGTTCCGGGATCGTCAGGAGGAAGCCGTGATCGTTGCCATCCGCCCCGCGATAGACCCCAACGATGCGGTCGCCCGAGATCCCGTGCGGCTCCGTCTGCGTGCCCCACGGGCATATGAAGTCCGTCCAGATGTCGCCTTCCAAGAGGAACCCTATGATGGATGTGGGGTCGACATGCCAGCTCCCGACCATCCGGTTGCCTTCGATCCCGAGCACCCGGGTCGTCGCGGCCCCTTCCTTGGCAACCGTCTTCCACGTTTGGCCGTCGTAGATGAACCCATATGACGGGGCGCCGAACCGCCACTCGGGCGTGTACACACCGACGATGGTATCTTGCCAGATCCCGTATGCCTTGGTGCTGTGCGCATCAGGATAGCGGATATCCTTGAAGGTGTCTCCATCGTAGATGAACCCGCTGTACGTCGGGCCATGTATGGGGTTCTCATATTCATAGTACCCCACAATCTCATTCTTGTAGATGCCCCGGGCTCGTGTAAATCCAGTCACCGCCAGAGTCGTCCAAGTGAATCCGTCGTAGACAAACCCGGCGTCCTGGAAGGAGTTCGAATGGTAATACCCCGCTATGCGATCCTCGGAGATCCCGGTCGGAGCGGTCGTCCCGTTGCCACCTGGATGTGTCAATGAGACCCAGCTATTGCCATTGAATATGAAGCCATTGGTTCCGGAGTCAGGCATCGTATAATATCCCACAATGGTGGTTCCCGAGATCCCTGACACGTACGTATTGGTGGCACCGGGGTAGTCTAAGTTGGTCCACGTCCACGCCGCTTCCGCCGGGGCCGCGAGCGCGAGGCCCAGACAGGGCAGGATGAGCAGTCGTACAACGTTCATGGCTGTCCCCCTTTCCCCATTCGGTGAGGCCGCCAACGGCGTCGGCGGGCGAGGGCGAGGCCGCCGACGGCCAGGAGGGCGGCGGCGGTCGGTTCCGGGATGGTCAGCAGGTAACCATGGGCGTTGCCGTCAGTGTCGCGATAGTATCCTACGATCCGGTCGCCGGAGATCCCGTATGCCTCCGTCTGCGTGCTCCAAGGGCATGCGAAGTCCGTCCATGTGCCACCCTCGAGCAGAAATCCGGTCCGGGAGTAGTTGTCCCCGTACCAGGTCCCAACCATCCGACTGCCCTCGATGCCGAGCAGGCGGGTCGAACTGGCCCCTTCTTTGGCAACCGTCGCCCAGGTCTGGCCGTCGTAGATGAATGCATAGCCCACGAACCCGGGTCCCCAATCAGGCACGTACTGACCGACGATGGTGTCCTCCCACATCGCATTTGCCCTGGTGATGTCCGCATTGGGATAGCGGACGTAGGTATACGTGTCCCCGTCGTAAACGAACCCGCTACTTTTGGTGATCCGAGTTATCGGATCGCGGTAATCATAGTACCCGACGACCTTGTTCATATAGATGCCGAGAGCGCGCGTTCTACCTGTAATACCGACGCTGGCCCAGGTAAGCCCGTCGTAAATGAATCCGCTATCCTGCAGATGAAGGGGATCGGGAGTGAACCAGCCTGCGATCCTGTCGTCGGAGATCCCGGAGACGACCGTCCTTCCTTCGGCCTGAGGGTGCGTTACGGTCACCCACGTGCTTCCGTCGTATATGAAGCCATGCATCGCATCCGGCGTCACATAGGTCCCGACGATGGTATCGCCGGAAATCCCGTAGGCATAGGTGTTGGTTGCACCTGGAAAGTCCAGCCTAGTCCACGTCCAGGCCGCGCCGGCGGACTGGCTTAGCGCCATGTTGACGCATAGCAAGCAAACGACCCGCAGAGTATTCATCACCTACCCCCTTTCCGGGTCTGGCCCGCGCGGCGTCGCCGGGCGAGGGCGAGTCCGCCGATGGCCAGCAGGGCGGCGGCGGTCGGTTCCGGGATGGTCAGCAGGTAACCATGGGCGTTGCCGTCAGTGTCGCGATAGTATCCGACGATCCGGTCTCCGGAGATCCCGTATGCCTCCGTCTGTGTGCTCCAAGGACATGCAAAGTCCGTCCAGGTTTCTCCGTCCAACAGAAACCCGGTCCGGGAGTAGTTGTCCCCGTACCAGGTCCCCACCATCCGATCACCTTCGATACCCAGCAGCCGCGTGGTCTCGGCCCCATCTCTGGCTACGGTCGTCCAGGTCTGACCATCGTAGATGAACCCGCGGGCGGGGGAATGCGTCGGATACGCCACGTCGTACACCCCGACGATAGTGTCTTCCCAAATCCCCCAGATCGCCGTGTAATTGGATCCGGGAAAGTCCAGGGGCTGCCACCCTTGCCCGTCGTAGAGCAGACCGGTGTATCGAGAACTGCCCCAGGGATTGTAGTCGAAGTACCCGACCGCCTTGTCCCCAGAGACGTCCAGCAACCGCGTCTCGCCCGACACCTTCACGTTCGTCCATGTCATACCGTCGTAGATGAAGGCATACCTCTGGAAGTTATCAGGAGAATAGTATCCGACGATCCGCCCGTCGGATATTCCTGTGGCAGCGGTGTCACGCGGGGCTTCCGGATGTGCCAACGAGATCCATGTGTTCCCATCGTATATGAACCCGTAGCTTCCGTTGCTGTCTCCGTAATCCCCAACGATGGTGTCTCCGGAAATCCCGGAGGCACGCGTCCACTCTGCCCCTGGAAAGTCCAGCTTTGTCCAGGTCCAAGCCGCACCGGCAGATTGGCTGAGCGCTACGTTGACGCATAGCAGGCAAACGATCCGCAGAGTATTCATCGCCATCCCCCGTTCCAGACAATATATTGGCCTAAGGAGTGTTGTGTCATTGTATACTCCGGTCATGAATGTGAACCCTTTGGTCCAGTCAACTGCTACAGCTCGTCCGCCCCGATGTCCACGACGCCGTCCATCCTTCGGGGATCTTGATCGATGTCTCTTTCCTGCCCCGAATCGAAACCCGTATCGTCGCCGCCGTTCTTGCATACCGTGTCGTCGTCATCGAGGTGGTAGTCCGCGATCGTGAACTTGGAGTCGGACTGAAAATCGGACGCGGCATTGCCCGGAATCGTGATCGTTGTGTAGTCGTTGTCCAGGATCTGGTAGGCGTTGCCCGCCTCGCTTACCAGAATCCCGCGACCGGCATACTGGTGCAGCGAAACCCTCGAGCCTACGTAGTCGGCGACAACGGTCGTCCGATGCGAGGCCGAGTCGTACGTGGCGCTGTCCGTGCAGCTGCCGGCCCGCCTGACGGTGAACCTGTCGTCCGTCTGCAGATAGGTTGTCGCGTCGCCGTCCAGGGCGATCCACTGCTCATCCTGGGCTACACCATTGTCGAGGATCTCGAACACGCTGCCCTGAGAATCCACCAGCGCCAATCCGCCCATCGAACCGGCGGACTTACCAACCCGAGTGTCGTACAGGACGACCGCCTCGGTCGCGCCAGAGCCGTACTGCGCGTCGTATTTGCAGGCGCCCGTGATAGGCGTCGCCAGCGTGGGCGGCGGCACCACGTCAAAGGATCTGGTTGCCTGAAGCGTGGCCGTGGCGTTGCCCCAGACACTCAGGGTGAGTGTGATGACCCCGCCGTTGTCCTGCCATGTGTTGTCAGCGATCGAGAATCGCGTGCCAGCCGAATCCAGCAGGACCAGGCCGGCCAGGGTGGATGTGTCCGGCTCGTAAGCTCCGGCATACTCGACTTGAACCGTCGTCAGAACCGCAGGAGCATCGTAGATGGCGGTGGTCACGCAGGTCCCGGTAGCGGGCGTCGGCAGGGCGGGCGGCCCGGCCGGGGCCGGCCCGATGTACGAGTCGGTGACTGTCGAGTTCCCGTAGCCGGTGATGAACCACACGTGCGGGGAGGGGTGGTTGCCATGCACCAGGCAGTTACGCAGCCACGTGCGGGCCGCGTAGACGCCTCCGTGCGAGGTGGTTCCGACGTTGTCCAGGATCGTGCACCCGCGGAATTCGGACCCCGGGGCGGTGGCCCACAGGCTCGACACGGCCCCGCCTTGGTCAGCGGTGTTGCGCACGATCACGCTGTTGACAAACAGGCTCGATTCGACCGTGTCGGCCCCGCCGCCGCGCCGGCCCGCGACGTTCATCCCGACGATGCTGTTCGCGATCGTACCGTACATGTACCGGAGTCCGCCGCCGTCGCGAACGACCTCGTTGTTGGCGATCACGCAACGGACGATCGAGCCATAGAAGTTGTCGATGCCGCCTCCGTAGGTGGCCTGATAATAGGGACAGTCACCTATTAGTTGCGGCAATACAGGCCGCCCAGACAGCGGCGTCTGTCCGGAAACGACTGGCGGAGCTGCCCTTGCCTCGATCGTACCGGTGTCGCGCACGGTGCATCCTCCTTCTCGGTTGGCATCCACGTATGACTATTGTGCCCGCAGAGCGCCGGCAACGAGAACCCCCACCAACGCATGGGCCCGCTGGACTTGCAGCACAGGATAGTAGGCCTGCACAATCCCGCGGGTCAACCGCACCGGGCGGCGAGACGCCTTGGGGGCCAGCAGGTTTGGGCGCAAGTGACGGCGCCTGCGGAAGATGCCTCCATCTGCCGGGGAAGCTCCGCTACGCGATGACCGCCAGCTGCCCGGGTGATCGACGGCAACGGGCGATCCGGCCGCGTCGGATCACTCGCCTGTGCCGCGAATCTCAACCGGAGTGCGCCCGCTCCCACTGCTCAAACGCCGGGCTGAAGTACTGCAGGCGGACCTTCTTGTATTCCTTTGTGCTGTAAACGGAAAGCATCTGGTCGATGTCGGCGGCTGCCTTCATCCGCTCGATCAGGTCGCCGCACTCGGCGTCGGTGCGGCAGTGGATCATCGCGTAGAGGTTGTACGGCCAGTCGGGCCAGGCCGGGCGGAGGTAGCAGTGGGTGACCTGCTCGAAGCCGGCCAGCGTGCGGCCGACGTCGTCGGCCCGGTCGGTCGCAACGCTCCAGACGGTCATGCAGTTGGCGGCGAAGCCGACGCGGCGGTGGCGCAGCACCGCGGCATAGCGGCGGATCGTGCCGGCGGCCCGCAGATCCTCCGCGGCGGCGAGGACCTCGTCGGCGGTCAGGCCGTGTCGGGCGGCGATGATCGCAAACGGCTCCGGCTCCAGCGGCAGGTCCTCCTGCAGGGCGAGGATCACGCGTTTGACCTGCGGGGTGATCTCGGGCGGACGCCGACACTCACGGCAGGGGCCCTGCAATTCGGCGTCGGCCGGGTCGATCTGCGGGCCGGCTGACGTATCGGGTGTGGCGACGTTCCCGGCCGGCTCGCCCGGTTCGGCGGGGGCCAGCCGGCGGGCGGTGGTGCCGGACGACCGGTCCGTTTCACTGTCCACCTGGTTTTCCGTAAGTGGCAGCCGCACGCCGATCTTGTAGACCCGCAGCGACGGCAGCAGCCGGTATGCCAGCGCCCCGCTCTCGCGGCTGAGACGCGCGGCGGTGCCCTCCAGCCCCAGCCGGCTGTCCGGCGGGACGGCGAGTGTGTACCAGAGGTTGTAATCGGCCGTGCGGGCGTAGTTGTGCGAGACGCCGGGGTGGCGGTTGATGACCTCGGCGGCGGCGTCGATGGTTTCGGGGGCGTACCGCGCGGCGACCAGGACCGACTCGTAGCCGAGGCTGCGGGTGTCGAAGATCGCGGCGATCCGGCTGATCAGGCCTTCGTCGCGGATGCGCCGCAGGCGGGTGAGTACGTCGGATTCGTCCATGTCGAGCTGATCGGCCAGCGCGGCGAATGGGCGGGGCTGGAGTGGGACGGCCTGCTGGATGGTGTCGAGCAGGCGGCGGTCGATCGGGTCGAGTTGGGAGGGGTTTGTTGGCATTGGTCTGGGCATTGCGTTCTACTGTTCTAAATACAGGAAAGCATCTTTTGAGAAGCGAGACATTTCGGCGATAGAGGTCCTCCTGCGCTCAGGATGACTCCCGGCTCTTTTTCCTTCGTTCAGCTCTTCTGGCTACTTCGAGGCTCGGCCACTCGCATCGCTGCGCTCGCTCGGGCGGGCCGCCTGAAGGCGGTACTCCGAACGCCGGCTAAAGCCGGTACTCCAAACGCCGGCTGAAGCCGGGACTCCGAGCTTGGCGGGCGCAGCCCGCCCTACTGACCCCTGACCCCTGACCCCTGCTTGCCACGGCGTAGCCGCCGTTTGGCGAAGCCGGGACCCCTGCCGTTACTGGCAACTGGCCGCTGGCCACTGGCCACTCTTAGACTACGCTTTTGCTTCGTGGCCGGCCATGTGCGCCTGCACGTGCTCGACGTAATCGTCGATCCGGGCCTCGCGGTCCTTGCGCCAGTCCATCCGGACGCTGATGATCATCCGGCTGCAGTCGCCGGCGAGGCGCTGCTGGCACTGCTTGATCACGTCCAGCACCTGGTCGAGCTCGCCAGCCACGACCGTGCCCATCGGACAGAGCTTGTACTCCAGACCGCTGCTCTGCACGACCTCGACGGCATGGGCAACGTGCTGGCTGACGGAGGTGCCCGTGCCAACCGGCGTCACGCTGAATTCGGCTACAACGCTCATGTGAATCTCCTTACCCGTTCCCGGCATCTTTACCTGGAAGCTCGGCCACTCGCATCGCTGCGCTCGCTCGGGCGGGCCGCCTGAAGGCGGTACTCCGAACGCCCGCTAAAGCCGGGGACTCCAAACGCCGGCTGAAGCCGGGACTCCGAACTTGGCGGGCACCGTTCGCCTTGCTGTGCTCGCTCAGGGCAGGCAGCCCACCCTACATGATCTACCGCTCCCTCACGGTCGCGGCTCGTTTGCGCAGGACCGGGGCACCCGATTCCCTGATCCCTGACCCCTGATCTCTTCTTCCTGCTGTCCCCTGTCCCCTGTAACCTGTCCCCTGCCGTTGCCGTTGTTGTTCTTACATCTGCGTTCATCTGCGAAATCTGCGGAAGGTTGTTGTTCACTGGCAACTGGCAACTGGCAACTCCGAACGTCTATCCCTTCTTGCGAAACGCCAGCTGAAAAATCGACTCACCCTGCTGCCCGTACCGCACAGCGAAGTTCGTCTGCAGCACCGGCGTGTCGACGGCAGCCTCCTGGCTGGCAAAGTCTATGGGCTCCAGGTCCGGCCGGTCCAGTGTCACCGCCTTGATCACCTCAAAGTAGTCGGGGTGGTCGGTCTGGATGTACCAGCGGCCGCCCGGCCGCAGCGTGCGGATCGCCGCCTCCACGAAGTCCGGCTGGAACAGCCGCCGCTTGTGGTGCTTCTTCTTGGGCCACGGGTCGGGGTGGTAAACGTGCAGCACCTCGATCGATCCGGCCGGGACGCGGTAGATGAACAGGTGCCGGGCGTCGACGCTGAGCACCCGGACATTGGCCAGCCCGTGCCGCGCCGCCCGGTCGGCGATGTACCGGGCGAACTTCTCGACGTACTCGATGCCCAGAAAATTGCGGTCGCCGCACCGGCCGGCCGCCTCGACCAGAAAACCCCCCTTGCCCGAGCCGATCTCCACCTCGACCGGCCGATCGTTGCCGAAGATCCGGCGAAAATCGACCGTCTCGGCCACCTCCTCAGGCGGCACGAGCAGA
>JAWLBS010000044.1:0-22288 GCA_041687575.1 Phycisphaerae bacterium
GGCGTCCCGCCCGCTCTGCCGCCACAGGTCCAGCGGCTGCAGGGCGGGCCCGCGCAGTTCGACCGCCCCGGCCGCATCGAACTCGTCGCGGATGATCGCTTCGATCTTGCGCAACGCGCGAAGCCCCATCGGCAGCCAGAGGTACGTGCCCGCCGCGACCTGGCGGATCAGCCCCGTGCGGACCATCAGCCGGTGCGAGGCCATGGAGACCTCGCCAGGCACCTCGCGACCCGTCGGCAGAAAAGAGCTCGACCATCTCATGATTTGTAACCGTCCCCGGCGCAGGCAGTTGGCTGCACCGCCCGTAGTTGTCGTGTTTGTTTGTATCCGGCTGCTTTCTCAATACGTCGTGCGGGCGAACTTGGCAAGGGCGCGATCGGGGTTCGGGGGGCGGGATTCGCGGGTCGGACGGCAAGGGGACAAGTTACAGGTAACAGGGCACGCCCGATCTCGCACGGCATCTTTCGGCGGCGAATTGAGCAGGTTTTTGTCACCGCTGCGACCGGATCTGTCATACCCCCCTTGCAAAAATCAAGGGAGTTGCGATAAAGGCCCCAATGGCGTGGTCGAGGTATCGGGGGTGCCTCGCATTCTCTTACAAGCAAGCTCCTGCAATGCGAGCGAGGACAAATATGGCAGGCAGAGTCTATATTGCGGATATGCGTTCCGGCGACACGGTCGACGACGAGGTTTTCGTGGTCAGCAGGAAGGAGCTGCGACAGAGCCAGAACGGCTCGAAGTTCATTTCGCTGGTCGTTTCCGACAAGACCGCCAAGGTCAGCGCCAAGATCTGGCAGGCGACCGACGGGATGTATCAGAACATCCCGCAAGCGGGCTATCTCCGCCTGCGGGCCCGCGTCGACGAATACCGCGGCGACCTGCAGATGATCATCGAGGGCATGAAGCCGGTCGACCCCGACAGCGTCAACCTGGCCGACCTGCTGCCCTGCACCGACGGCGACTGCGACCAGATGTGGAAACGGACGCTGGAGATCCTGCGGACCGTCAAGAACAAGGACCTGCTGCTGCTGCTCAAGCAGTTCATCGCCGATCCGCAGTTCGTCACCGCCTACAAGCGCTCGCCGGCGGCGGTGAGCTATCACCATGCCTACATCGGCGGGCTGCTGGAACACACGCTCAGCCTGCTGGAGACGGGTTGCGCGATCCTGCCGCTGTATCCGCAGCTCAACGCCGACCTGGTCCTGGCCGGGCTGTTCCTGCACGACGTCGGCAAGATCAAGGAGCTCTCATCCGGCGCGGCGTTCGAGTACACCGACGAAGGGCAGCTGGTCGGCCACATCGTCCAGGCGACGATCTGGATCGAGCAGAAGGCCCTGGAGGCCGAGAAGGAATCGGGCGCGCCCTTCCCGTCGGATCTGAAGTGCGCCCTTCAGCACATCATACTGGCCCACCACGGCGAGTTCGAGTACGGCAGCCCGAAGCTGCCCGCGATGGCCGAGGCGGCGATGGTCCACTACATCGACGTGATGGATGCCCGCCTGCAGGCGTTCTGTTCGGCGATCCAGCAGTGCCGCGACGACACGAGCAACTGGACCGAGTACGTCCGCTCGCTGAGCACCCGGGTCTACCGTTTCAACGGCGCGCCGCAGGCGTAGGTTCGTTCAGGATGACAACCACGGCACCCTGAGAATCAAAGGGCCTGCCGCGACCGTGAGGTCGCGGCGGGCTCCTCCGCGTGCACCGCATCCTGCCCCTAATACGGCCAGTCGTGCGCCAGGGCCAGCAGGTCGATCACGTTGACCGTGTTGTCGCCGTTGATGTCGGCCGCCGGGTCGTAGCCGGGCTCGCCCAGGCTCTTGTTCCAGCTGTTGGCCAACATCAGCAGGTCGATCGCGTTGACCAGGCCGTCCTTGTTCAGATCGCCGGCGGCGGTGTGCTCGTAGGCACCGATGTCGAACGCCGCACCGACCGGCCGGACGACGCCGTTGATGTCATCCGCCACGAGCGAGCCGAGGTCGAACCCAGCGTCGATCGCCGGCGAGCCGGCCTGCGGCTTGAACCTCGCCACGATCGTCGCCCACGTATCGACGCCATGCACCGGCTCGGCCGGCGCCGCCAGCATCGGGTGGGCGAAGATGCTGTTCGCCTCGGCGTTGATGTTCACATCCCCGCCGCCGGCCACGTTGTAGTACAGGTTGTAGTCATGCTCGAACAGGATCGGGATGTAGGTCCCATCGGAGGTCCACTTGCCACGGTCCTCGTAAACGGGGCGGCCGTTGGTGTTCCAGATGATGTTGTTGTAGACCTTGAGGTTTTCGTTGCGATGCCCGACATTGACCCGCCAGAACTCGATCGCCGCGCGGTTGCCCCGGTAGTTCCAGATGATGTTATTGTAGAATTCCACATTCTTGGCGCTGAGCAGGGCGAAGGCCCCGTCGCCGGCGCAGCTGAGGAACAGGTTGTTGCGGGCGACGAAGTTCTCGCACGACGGCCAGAAGCTCGGGCTCGGCCCGCCGGCGCTGGTCGAGGCGTTGTTGTAGCTGACGTTGTGGACCGGCCCGAAGACGTTGTTCTCCCACAGGATGTTCTTCGAGTGCCCCTTGGCATAGATCAGCGTGTCCCCGCCGCCATCGACCACGTCGCTGCCGCTGTAGACCGGCGGCTTGTGGTAGATCCAGCAACCGCGCACCGTCACCCCGTCGGCCGGATAGATGTCCACGTTCTCCTGCCAGCCCGAGCCGCCGGTCAGGTCGGCGTTGCGCGGGGCGGGGTTGTAGATCACGCAGTTTTCCAGCAGGATGCCGGTGGTTGTGTAGCTCGCCCCGCCGATCTTGACAACGTCGGCGTCCCGCGGGGCGTCGCGGAGCTTCAGGTTCCGAATCCGGATGTCCGAGCAGTTGTACGCCCGGAGCAGGCCGTCATACCAGCCGCTCCCGCCGTTGCGGATCGAATACACTTCGAACCCGTCGACTTCGGCGTTCGTGCAGCCGTTCTCAAAGCGCAGAGCGCTCGAACCGTTGGCATTGATCTTCGCCGCGTACAGCCCGTCCTCGCTGATCAGCGTCAGGCCGCTCTTGACCTGAATCCAGCCTTCGGTGTACGTGCCGGCCCGTACACGGATGACGTCTCCATACGAGGCTCGGCTGATCGCACCCTTGATGGTGCGATACGGCTGCGCCGACGTGCCCGCCCAGCTGTCGCTGCCATTGGTCGCCACGTAGATGTCACGCGCCAGCGCCTGCGAGCCCGACACCGCGCACAGCAAAGCCATTCCGACAAGAAATCCGGCAATCTTTCGCATCAGTCCCACTCCTGCTATCGGCGGGGGCCCCTCCTGCCAGCCGCCTCATCGACTTCTTTCCTCTCCAGCGCAGCGACCGCCCCCTGGAGCGATGCCCAGACAACCGGCACTGCCACCTTAGTCATAAGTATCAATCTGGCCAAAGGTTTGCAACGAAATTCCTCGTGCCAGGCGGACCGAAGGCCGCTGGTACGGACCTCAACCTACTTGCCCCAGTCCTTCGCCAGCGCCAACAGGTCGATGGCGTTGACCGTATTGTCGCCGTTGATGTCGGCGGCCGGGTCATAGCCGACCTCGCCCTCGCTTTTCAGCCAGGAGTGGGCCATTATCAGCAGGTCGATCGCGTTGACCGAGCCGTCCCGGTTCAGGTCGCCGGCCCAGGGCACCTCCTGCGCGCCGATGTCATACGCGGGGCCGACCGGGCGGACCATGCCGTACACGTCGGTCGGCACGAGCGGGCCCAGGTCGAAACCGGCGTCTTTGGCGGGCGAGCCGTCTTGCAGCTCAAACCTTGCGACAATCGTCGCCCACGTGTCCACCCCCGGCACGGGCACCGCCGGCGCAACCAGCATCGGGTCGACGAACAGGCTATTGGCCTCGGCCTGGATGTTCACGTCGCCGCCGTCGTTGGCTTGCCAGTAAATGTTGTGATCGTGCTGGAAGTTCACCGGGATGTAGCTGATCGTCGGGTCCCACCGGCCGCGGTCCTGGTAGATCGGGTAGCCGTTGCTCTGCACGAAGATGTTGTTGTAGACGTAGCAGTCCTCGTTGGGGACCAGCACGCCCGCGTGGTAGAACTCGATCACGCACCGGCCGCCGCGGTAGTCGTAGAACACGTTGTTGTACAGGTGGGCATTGCGGGCCCCGAGGAACGCGAACGCCCCGTCGCCGGTCAGGCCGAGGAACAGGTTGTTGCGGGCGACGAAGTTCTCGCAGGACGGAAACACATTCGGGCTGGCCGTGCCGCACATCACAGCCGGGTTGCTGTAGGGAGGGCTCTGCGACGGGCCGAACACGTTGTTTTCCCAGATGATGTTGGTTGAGCCGCCCTTGGCGAAGATCAGGTCGTCGCCGCCGCGCTCGGGCGTGTGGTACAGCCAGCAACCCCGGACCGTCACCCCGTCGGCCGGGAAGATATCGATGTTTTCCTGGTAAGCCGGGCCGGTGCCACGATAGGCCGGATTGTATACGACGCAGTTCTCGACCAGCACGTTGGTCGTGGTTGCGCCCCACCCGCCGATCTTGATGCAGTCGGCATCGTAGGGGGCATCGTGGACCTTCATGTTGCGGATGCGGATGTTGCTGCAGTTCCAGGCTCGCACCAGCCCGTCGGCGGGGCTGCCGGCCGACCAGGTCGAGTAGACCTCGAAGCCATCGACCTCGGCGTCGGTGCAGCCGTTTTCGAAACGGAAAGAGGTGCTGCCGCCGGCATTGACCTTCGCCGCATACAGCCCGTCCTCGCTGACGATCCGCGTACCGCTCTTGACCTGGATCCAGCTTTCCGCGTAGGTGCCCGCGTGAACGCGGATCACATCCCCCGCCACCGACTGCTGGACCGCATACTTGATCGTCCGATAAGGTCGGGTGCTCGTGCCGGGCCAGCCGTTGTCGCCGAGCGGGTGGACGTAGATGTCGCGGGCCTGGGCAACCGGGACGAACACGACGGCCGCAAGCAGCGCGGCCGATACGACAAATCTGCACCTGGTCATCGCTTCCTCCTCCTCGCGTCTCGCAAGAGATTCGCGTCCCGCCACACAGGCTGGGACGACACGGCCAGGCAGGAATGCGAAGTCAGCAGGCCGATCCCCGGTGCTGCTGTGCGATGTCAGGCATGAAAACGCGGATCAGAAACCAGCTCTGCACCGGCGGCCGGACCAACAGACCGTCAACAGAGAACACCGCCCCTGCCGCCAGCTTCGAGTGTAGCAGATTCGCAACCGCGAAACAACGCGTTTACGCCTCGGCCTGCCCCGAGCCCGGCACGATCCGCGGGATGAACGGCTCGTTTTGGTGGGTGCCCCCCGCCTGCTGCCCCCCCGGCCGGCCCATCGCCTCAGCCAGCCCTTCCTGGATCCCCCGGTCGATGCGGTACATCAGGTCGACGTAATCGCTCTGGGTCCGCATCCAGGCCTTGACCGCGTCGTTGGTCGCCAGGTCCTGCTGCAGGCTCCGCAACTGGTTGGCGTCCTGCTCGGTGACCTTGCGCCCCTCGGCCTGGGCCCGCTGCATCTTCTCGGTCAGCCCCTGGTAGTCGCTGAGCAGCTTCACCGCCGTGGGGTCGCCTTCCAGCCGCTGCTGCGCCTCGAGGAAGGCCTTGATCCGCGGATGCGACGACAGCTGTTTGCCTAAGGCCTTTGCTTGCTCTAAAATCTCTTTTTGATCCATTTGGCTGACTCCGTATTGCGCTTGCAGCCGAACCGTACGGTCGCGGCTAAGATTCAGAAGGACTTTAGTTCATCATACTCTCGAGCAGACAGGAAGAAAGATGGCCGCCGCCAGGAAACAGAAGAAAGTCAAGGAATTCGAAGACCTCGCCCCGCCCGAGGACCGTCCCGCCGCCGGCCAGGTCGAGCTCGAGCACCGCATCCTCGAGTACGTGGCCAGTACCGAGTATCAGCCCATGAAGCCCCGGGGCCTCGCCCGCGCCATGGGCATCGCCCGCGATGAGTACGGCAAGTTCCACGACGCGGTCCGCGGGCTGATGAAGGCCGGCCGACTCGTAATGGGCTACGGCGAAGCGATCACCGCTCCGGCCCCCGTCGGGCGGATCCAGGGGGTCTACCGCGCCAACCCGCGCGGCTTCGGCTTTGTCGTGCCGGAGGATTCGACCGTCCACGCCGACCTGTTCATCCCGCCCGGCCAGAGCCTTGACGCGATCACCGGCGACACCGTCCTCGCCCAGATCGTCCGCAAAAAACAGGGGCCACGCCTGCTGCTGGAGGGGCGCATCGTCGAGGTCGTCGAGCGGGCGTCCAACCGCTTCGTCGGCGAACTGGAGAAAGAGAACGGCCAGCATTTCGTCTGGCCCGACGGCAACTCCCTGCGGGTGCCGATCTTCGTCGGCGACGTTGCGGCCAAGGCCGCCAAACCGGGCGACCAGGTAGTCGTCGAGATCGTGCAGTACCCTTCGGCGACGACCCAGGCGCGGGGCGTGATCGTCGAGGTGCTCGGCAAGACCGGCGATCCCGGCGTGGACGTAAGGAGCATCATCTGGCAGCACCACCTGCCCGACGCCATGCCGGAGGAGGCCCTTGACGAGGCCCGCCAGGCGATCCGGCGGTTCGACCCGGACGCCCAGCGGACCGAACGCCTCGACCTGACCAGCGAAACCATCATCACGATCGACCCGGTGGACGCCCGCGACTTCGACGACGCGATCTCGCTGGAGCGGCGCGACGACGGCACGTGGGAACTCGGCGTGCACATCGCCGACGTGAGCTTCTTCGTGCCCGAGGGCGGCCCGCTCGATGCCGAGGCCCGCAAACGCGGCAACAGCACCTACTTCCCCCGCCACGTGATTCCGATGCTGCCCGAGATCCTCTCCAACGGCGTGTGCAGTCTGCAGGAGGGCGAGCCCCGCCTGACCAAGAGCGCCTACATCCGCTACGACAGCGGCGGCAAGGTGCTGGGTGCACGCTTCGCCAATACGCTGATCTCCTCGGCTCAGCGCCTGCACTACGTCCAGGCCCAGCAGATCATCGACGGCGACCCCGACGCCCGCGAGGGCATCGGCGAGCACGTCGTCCAGCTGTGCCAGGACATGGACGAACTCGCCCGCGTGATCCGCAAGCGTCGCCTCCAGCACGGCATGCTCGTGCTCGATATGCCCGAGGTCGAACTCGTGCTCGACGATGAAAATCGCGTGATCGACGCCGCGCCAGCCGACGCCTCGTTTACCCACACGATCATCGAAATGTTCATGGTCGAGGCGAATGAGGCGGTCGCCCGGCTGTTCGAGGGGCTGCAGGTGCCCGCCCTGCGGCGGGTCCACCCCGACCCGGACGACCCGGACCTGCAGCAGCTCCGCCAGTTCCTGGCGGTCATGGGGCACAAGTTCCCCGCCAGGAGCAACCGCCAGGCGATCCAGAAGCTGCTCGACTCGGTCCGGGGCAAGCCCCAGTCCTACGCAGTCAACCTGGCGATCCTCCGCTCGATGGAGAAGGCGGAATACTCGCCCAAGGCCCTCGGGCACTACGCCCTGGCCAGCAGCGCCTACTGCCACTTCACCAGCCCGATCCGCCGGTACCCGGACCTGGCGATCCACCGCCTGCTCGATCTGCACCTGGCCGGCAAACTCAAGACAAAGGCTCAGCGCAAAAACGCCCCGTCCGAGGAGGTGCTCACCGAGCTCGGCAAGCACTGCGGCTACACCGAACGCCGCTCCGAGGCCGCCGAACGCGAGCTGAGGATGGTCAAGGTCCTGGAGCTGCTCAGCCAGCGGGTCGGCGATACGATCGAGGGGGTCGTCACCGGCGTGGCCAATTTCGGCGTCTTCATCGAGGTTCGCAAATTCCTCGTCGAGGGCCTTGTGCGATTCAACGAACTGCCCGACGATTGGTGGGAGATCAACCAGAAGGCCGGCGCGGTCGTCGGCCAGCGGACCGGGCGACGGATCGCCATGGGCGATGTCGTCACCGCGAAGATCATCAATGTCGATATCCCGGCCCGCCAGCTCGACCTGAGCATGGCGGACGAACAACCACAACAGCGTCCGCGCGCCAAGGCCCGCACCAGCCCCGGCAAGCGCCGCCGCAAGACGCGGGCGAAATAACAAGGAACCATGGACAGCAACATGAACGATCAGGAAGCCGCCCAGACGCTCCGCACGCCCCTGTACGACCAGCACGTCGCAGCCGGCGCCCAGATGGTCCCGTTCGCCGGCTGGCAGATGCCGCTGCTGTACAAGGGCATCGTCCAGGAACACCAGCACACCCGCACGGCCTGCAGCATCTTCGACGTGTCGCACATGGGCCGGATCTCCGTCAGCGGACCCGCCGGCGACGACGTGCTCGAGCGGCTGACGACCCGGCGGCTGGGCGGCATGCCGGCCGGTAAGATGCGATACACGTACATGTGCAACGAGCGCGGCGGCATCCTCGACGACATGGTCATCGCCCGGTACGAAGACCGCTGGCTGGTCGTCTGCAACGCCAGCAACCGCGCCAAGATCTTCGACTGGATCGTCGGCCACGCCGAGGGGACTGACGCGACGATCGAGGACGTGACACTCCAGACGGCCATGGTCGCCATCCAGGGCCCGCAGGCGTTTGAGCTGGTCAGGCCGATGATTCCGTTCGAGTTCGCGGGTCTGAAGAACTGGTCGTTCCTGGCCGGCAACTACATGGGCGTGGATTTCTCCGTCAGCCGGTCCGGCTACACCGGCGAGGACGGCATGGAACTGATCGTGCCCGCGACGGTGATCCCGTTCATCTGGCAGCAGCTCACCGCCTCGCAGGAGCCGGACACGGAGTCGCCGATCCAGCCGGCCGGACTCGGCGCCCGTGATACGCTCCGGCTGGAGGCGGGCCTGCCCCTGTACGGGCACGAACTGACCGACGAGACCGACCCGATCGCCGCAGGGTTCGGCTGGGCGGTCAACCTCGACAAGGACTTCATCGGTGCCGAGGCCCTCCGCCGCGTCGCCGCCGACGGCCCCGCCCGCATCCTCAAGGGGCTGCACCTGCAAGGTCGCCGCATCGCCCGCCAGGACGCCGTGGTGGAAGCCGGCAGCGGCCGCGTAATCGGCCAGGTCACCAGCGGCACGCTCGGTCCGGCTGTCGACAAGAGCATTGCGATGGCGTATCTTGATAAGGATTATGCCGTGGCCGGCCAGCAGGTGACGGTGAAGCTGCGGGCCCAGGCGATCCCCGCGACGGTGGTCGATCTGCCGTTCTACCGGGCGCGGAAGTAGTTGCCAGTTGCCAGTGAACGGCAGGGATCAGGGGTCAGGGGTCAGGGGTCAGTTAGGAGTCCCGGCTTCAGCCGACGTTCGGAGTCCCGGCTTTGGCCGGCGTTTGGAGTCCCGCCTTCAGGCGGCCCGCCCCAGCGAGCGAATCGATGCGAGTGGCCAGGCTCCGCAGCCCCGAAGAGGCCGAACGAAGGAAAGCGAGCCGGAAGTTCATTCACAAAAACCAGCGCCAGTGCAGGCAAGACATGCACGCTGCACCGATAGACAGGAGAAAGTAAACGTGGCAGTCCCCACTGACAGGAAGTACAGCAAGACGCACGAGTGGTACAAGGCTGACGGCAACGTGGTCACCGTCGGCATCACCGAGTTCGCCGCCAACCAGCTGACCGACATCACCTACGTCCAGCTGCCCCAGGCCGGCGCCAAGCTCGATGCCGGTGCCGAAATCGGCGAGATCGAATCGGTCAAAGCAACCAGCCCCCTTTACACCGCCGTCGGCGGGGAAGTCGTCGAAGCCAACGACGGCCTGAACGACAAGCCTGAGACCGTCAACCAGGACGCCTTCGAGGCTGGCTGGATGATCAAGGTCCGCGCCGCCGACATGGGCCCGCTCGACGGCCTGATGGACGCCGGCCAGTACGAGGCGTTCATGGCCAGCGAAGGGTGATGAAAACGACGCTGGACATCGATGACGACCTTCTCGACCTCGCCAGGCGGGTCGCGGCACAGCGGAACGTTCCTCTTGATGTGGTGATTGAGGAGGCGCTGCGTGCGGGCCTGCCGTCGGTAGAGCCTTCACCCCAACCACGCCCCTACCGAACGAGGCCGCATGACATGCGTCTGCGCCCCGGCTTCGCCCTGGACAACATTCAGGACCTGATCTCACGGGTGGAGGGTGAGGATCACAAATAGTCCCGTCAGGGACGGCAGGGAATAGCCCATCAGGACGCAGGCGACGGTCGTATCGTCGCCGGAGTCCTGGGAAGACCACGGCCTGATCTCTCGGATTGTTACTATTGTTGTTCAAGTCCCGTCAGGGACGACAGCGCTGCACGAACGCGGTCGAACCGTGCCGGTTGGCAACCCGTGTCCTGGTCACGCCTCCTTCCTCGCCACCACCAGAAACAGATCCTCCCGGTCGATCGCCTCGACGACCTCCAGCCCCGCCGGCTGCACCAGGTCCTCCCACTCCGGCCCGGCTGGCAAGTGGTCGCAGCCCACCGCGCCGCCGATCGACCCGTGCCGGGCGTTGATCACTTCGCTGCCGGCCAGGTGCATCACGATCAGCCGCCCGCCGGCCTTCAGCGCCCGGGCCATGTTGGCGATCGCCCCGGGCTGGTCGCGAAAGTGCGGAAACGCGTGGAAGCACAGCACCACGTCGAACGCCCCTTCGCCCAAATCGGTGCTGCAGACGTCGGCAACCCGGAAGTCGCCGTCGGGAATCCGCCGTCTCGCATGCTCGACCATCCCCTCGGCGAAATCGATCGACACGACCCGCCCGGGCCGAACCGCCTCACGCAACAGCGCGGTGATCTGCCCCGTTCCGCACCCGACCTCGAGCAGGTCCTGCTCCGCCGCCAGGTGCAGCATGCCCAGCAGCTCGCCCATCCTGCGCAGGGTCTGTTGCGGGTCCGGCCCGTGGTCGTCCCACGCCGGCGCCAGTTCGTTGAAGTAGTCCCGCCGCGGATCACCGCCGCCCTCACAGCCGCCTTGCCGGTCCATGCAACTCGCCTCCCGTCACCAACAAGCAAAAACACGAGTAACACACTTGACGAAAACGTGCTACCGCTTTACGATCCCCCTGTCAAGTCGCACAAGAGGAGGAGAGGAACATGCGGAATCCCACGTTCGCTGTCATGCTTGCAACGGCCCTGACCGTCGCCGCACCGGCGGCAGCCGAAACCCACCGCCAGGTCCAGGCCGTCGACGCGGCAGGCTACGCCACCTACTTCAAGGTCGGCGCCATCCCGACGCCCGATAATCTCGTCACCCTCGAAGGCATCGTCCTGAACAACCCCGAGGACATGCTCGACCCTGCTTACAATGCCCCCGGCTGGATGGGCGCCCAGTGGCAGATCTTCGTCCAGGGCGAGGGCGACGACCACGCCGGCACCGCCGTCTGGATCGGCCAGAAGTACAGCCGCATGGGCGACATCGATTACACCGCCGAGGAGTGGGCGGCCGAGATGCAGCGACTCAACTACCCCGCCGGCCACCACCTGCGCATGGGCGACCGCGTGCGGGTCACCGGCTATGCCCTCGGCTACAACGGCAAGACCAACATCAACGAGCGCCACTCGTCCAGCCCCATGCTCGACTTCCACGTCGAGTACCTCGGCGACTCGCCCGGCCTGCCCGAGCCCGAGGTCATCACCCTGGCAGACGTCAAGGACGCCGCCAACCTCGACATCTTCGACCCGACACGCCTGACCGGTGGCGAGTACTACCAGGCCCGCCTCGTGCGGATCAACGACGTGCAGATCCTCTCGGGCACCTGGGGCCCTGGCCAGACGCTCACCGTGACCGACACCACCGGCCGCACCCTGCCCGTGGTGCTCGGCCGCAACCCCGCCTTCGCGCAACCGTCGAACCTGCAGGCCACCTTCGACGTGGTCGGCATCTTCAACCAGGAGGGCGCCTACACCAGCGGATACCGCCTCTGGGTGATGGGCTATGACGGCAGTGCCGATCTGCTGGGTTTCGCCGAGCTCAAGGCCGGCGACATCAACCGCGACGGTTACGTCAACGCCATCGACCTGTTGACCCTTGCCAGTGCGTTCCCCAGTGCCAGCGGCGATCCCCGCTACAACGAGGCATGTGACCTCAACAACGACGGCGCCGTCAACGCCATCGACCTGCTGATGCTCGCGCACGATTGGCCTCGGACCGGATCATGAAACCGAACGGATTCACGCTGCTCGAACTGCTGATCGTCATTGCGATCATCGCCCTGCTCGTGGCGATCGTGGTCCCGCTGACGGGCTCGGCCCGGCTGCAGGCCCGCGTGGTCAAGGCCTGCGCCGAACTCCGCAATATCGGCCTGGCGATGGAGGGATACGCCCAGTCGCACCGCGGCCACGTCCCGCCGGGACGCACCTACTGCAACGTCGGAAAGGCCGAAGAGTGGTGCGATCTGCCGATCGAGCTCGTCGAGCACAGGTGGCTGCCCGCCGGTTCGGACGATGGCCGGCTCTCGTCCGCCATGGAAGACGAGTTCAACCCGGGCCACACCTACAAGTACCTCGCGCCCGGCTGGGGCTACCACAACGGCGGCGTGGCCCCCAAGAGCCTCTGGATCCCCGACGACTTCCCCAACGACCGACCGGGCGCCGCCCCGGAGACGCTGCCCGGGCGCGCCTACGACAACGTCAGCCGGCCGATGACCCCCGGCGGCGGCCTCGAGCCCTGCCCGGTCAAGTGGGTCGCCTGGAGCGTGGGCCCCGGCTACGACCCGAAAAAGGGCATGCCGCCCCGCGCACCCGTAGCCCGCTGCTCCTGGTACCGCGGCCCCGGCACGACCGGCGTGATCCCCCGCATAGGCCCCCTTAACGGTGAACAGTATGGTTGGCAGTAGAAGACCTGGCGCGGCCGGTAGCCGCAACCGGATCATCCTGACAACATGACAACATGACAACATGACAAGGTGACACGGTGACCGGGTGACAAGATGAAACAGCCACAACTGACCCCGAGAATCTTTACGGCGCGTAAAGAAGATGCAGGTTAGTGGTACGAAGAACACGAAGAAAAACAGCAACAGCAATATCAGCCACGGATGAACACGGATTGAACGCGGATGAACAGCAACGACAAAGAACACGACAGAATAGACCGAACGTTGAATTCCCGCCGGGTGCCATGGCCACCGGGGCACCCGCTGCCAAGCGATAGCGCCGGCAGTGGGTCGATGTGGCCATGGAATTCCTCGGATGAGCGTTGCGTCCAGATCCTGATCACCGCCTGTACGACCCTTGCATGCATGGTACTTACTCTCACCCTGCCCGGCTGCAACACCGACTCCCCCGCTGCGGCCAGCGATCCTGCCCCCGCCATCGCCGTCACCAACACGTACCTCGCCAGCGCCGCCCGTGAGGTGGCCGGACCCGACCTGGCCATCATCTCGCTGGCCCCGCCGGGCACCTGCCCCGGCCACTTCGATATCCGCCCCAGCCAGGTCGACCGGCTCCGCCGTTGCCGGCTGCTGCTGCGGTTCGACTTCCAGGGCTCGCTCGATGAGAAGCTCCAGGGACACACCGAGGGCGGTCTGTCGATACACGAGATCAAGCCACCCGGCTCGCTCTGCGAGCCCCAAAGTTACCTCGCCGCCTGCCGCCAGGTCGCCGAGGCGCTGACCGCGGCGAACCTGCCCACCGTGCAGGATTTCGCCCCGCGCCTCCACCGGATCGAACAGCGCATAGATGCCGCCGCCGCCCGGATGCACGCCCGCATCCGCGACGCGGGCCTCGCCGGCCGGGCAGTCCTGTGCAGCGAGCACCAGGCGGGCTTCTGCCGCTGGCTGGGTCTGAAGGTCGTCGGCACCTTCCGCGGCGGCGACACCGCCCTGCTCGGTGAGCTCGACGAGGCGATCAGCGCCGCCCGTAGCACCGGCGTGACGCTGGTCATCGGCAATCAACCGGAAGGCCGCCTCGCCGCCGACGCCCTGGCCGAACGGTTCGCCGCCACGGTGGTCATCTTGGACAACTTTCCCGCCCAGCCGAAGGATGAAGGGACCTACGATGACATGCTCCGCGACAACGTCGATCGCCTCGTCGCCGCCGCGACCAGCCGCTGAGCCGCCGATCGCCGCACGCGACCTGCGCCTCGCTTTCGGCAGCCGCACGGTCCTGCGCATTTCCGATCTGACCATTCCGGCCGGCCGGATCGTCGCCCTGCTCGGCCGCAACGGCACGGGCAAGACCACGCTGCTGCGGGCATTTCTCGGCATGCACCGCCCCGCGGGCGGCGATCTGCATGTCCTTGGACGGGACATGCGCAAACTCGGGCCGTGGGCGAGGCTCCGCCTGCGCAGCCGCATCGGCTACGTTCCGCAGGCCATGTCCGGCACCAGCGACGTGCCGCTGACCGTCCGCGAGATTGTGGCGATGGGCCGCTCGGCGGTTGCCGGTCCGCTGCGTCGACTCGGCCGGACCGACCGGCGGATCGTGGACGAATGGCTCGACCGTCTCGACATCGCCCGTCTGGCCGACTGCCGCTTCGGCGAGATCTCCGGCGGCGAACAGCGAAAGGCCGTCATCGCCCGCGCCATGACCCAGCAGCCCGAGATGCTGCTGCTTGACGAGCCGACCGCCTACCTCGACCTCGGCTGGCGGGAGCACATCGTCCGGCTGCTGGGGGATCTGCACGCCGGGACCGGCCTGACGACCGTCCTGGTCTGTCACGAGCTGGAGGTCCTGCCGCCGGCCTGCCGCGAGGTGGTCCTGCTCGGCGAGGGCACCGTCATCGCCCGCGGCGCACCCGAAAAGGTGCTGACCGATCGGGCGGTGTCGGCCTTCTACGGCGGCTCCTTCACCGTACACCACCACGCCGGCCGGCACAGCGTCCTGCCCGGCGGGGAGGCGGCAGGATGATCGAGCATCTCTCTATGACGCCGTGCCTGGGGATGATCAACCTGCTCAACTGGCTGCCGGTGATGGCGGCCGGGGCGATCGCCGGCGGTTCGTGCGGGCTGCTCGGCGCGCACATCGTCGGCATGCGGATTCCGTTCCTGGCGATCTTCATCTCGCACGCAGCACTGGCCGGGGCGGTCTTTGGCGCCTTGGCGGGGGTGCCCTCCGGCGCCCTGTTCTGGCCGGCTCTGGCCGCCGCGATCGTCGCCGCGCTGCTGCTGGGAGTGCTGGCCGGCCGGGGACTGCGGGTCGATACGAACGTGCTGATCGCGGCGATGTTCGCGCTGTCGATGGGGCTGGCGTTTCTGGGGATCGGGCTGTTCGCGATCCTGGGCAAGCCGGACAATGACGTCCGCGCCCTGCTCTGGGGCAACCTGGGATTCTGCCGCTGGTCGGACGTGCGGTGGATGCTCCTGGTACTGGGTCTGCAGGTCGTATTTGTCGCCGTATTCGCCAAGGAGCTCCGCGCGATCCTCTTCGGCCGCTCCGAGGCCGCCGCGATGGGTATCCCCGCCCAAGGCGTCTGGATCGGCCTGCTCGTGCTGACCAGCGTGGTCCTCTCGCTGCACTTTCGGACCGTCGGGGGGCTGCTGATCTACAGCCTGCTGACCAACCCCGCCGCGGCCGCCTGGCTGCTCGCCCGCCGCCACGGCCGGGTCCTGGCGCTGGCCGCCGGCCTCGGCGCCGCCAGCGGGCTGGGGGGCTTTTTGATCGCCGCGGTCACCGACTTGCCGACCGGGGCGGTCATCGTGATCACCTCGTCGCTCCTGCTGATCGCCGCGGCGGTCGCTTCGCAGCTCCGCAGCCGCCCCCGCCCGTTGCGTTAAGCGACTCGGCTGCTACCATGCGTGTTTCGTCCCGCGCAGGCGTCGACAACCCCGGCAGGGAGGCCGCATACTTTCATGAAAACCCCGCTCCACGACCACACCAAAGCGGCCATCGCCATCCTGCTGTTGGCGACAGTGCTCTGGAGCGTTTCGGGTGCGGTCTTCAAGGTCCTCTTCGAGCGGACCGACCTGACGCCGTCCGCCCTGGCCGGCTACCGCTCCCTGTTCGCGGGCCTGGCCCTGATGCCGCTTGCCGTGCGGCGGGGCGGGCTGGGGTGCTGGCGCGTCCAGCCGGCCAAATGGATGATCGTCGCCGTGGCGGCGTTCTGCCTGATGATGCTGACGTTCGTCAGCAGCGTCGGGGGGACCACCTCGGCCAACGCCATCCTCCTGTTCTACACGGCCCCGGTCTGGATCCTGCTGCTGGCGCCTTGGTTGACGGGCGATTCCACCCAGCGGCGCGAGCTGTTCAGTGCCGCACTCGGTATGATCGGAATCGCGGTAATCTGCGCGGGGCCCATCCTTGCAGGCCGGACCGGCGGGGGCGCCGAAATGGCCGGCATCCTGATGGGACTGGCCTCGGGCGCGAGTTTCGCGGTGGTTTCGATAGCTCTGCGACGTCTGAAAAACGCAGATCCGTTCACAGTGACCTGCATGAATAACCTGGTCACCGCAGCGGTACTGCTGTCGGTCGCGGCGTTTCAACACAGCCTCCGCCTGACCGCGCTGGCGGCAACACTGCTGATATTTCTCGGCGTGGTGCAGTGCGCAACGCCTTACGCCTTATATGCCTGGGCCCTTCGACACGTCACCCCCCAACGGGCGACGCTCATCATCCTGACCGAGCCCATTCTCAACCCGATCTGGACCTGGCTGGTCGTCGGGGAAATCCCCTCGACCGCCACCTTCATCGGCGGGGCCATGATCATCGGCGGGCTTGCTGTTATGATATCCGGCTCAAGCCCGGCGCCGCGGCAGGTGCCGGTCGGGAAGCCGGCGCCGCAAAAGCCGGGCGAACGGGACAGCGCACCGACAGCGGTGAGATGAGCAGTATGTTTTCACAACGATCGCGGCGAATCGTCATGATCGCCGCCCGTGCCTGCGTATTGGGGAGCCTGGCGAGCCTGATGGCGGCGTCCGGTTGCGGCCCCGCCATCGGCGCCCGGCCGGTGACGGTCTGGGCGGCCGACATGCGCCAGCAGGTCGAGCCGAGCACCCGCGGCCCGGCTGCCGACGACGCCATCTACGACGCCGAGCGAGGTTCACTCAATCTCCAGGCGGCCGTGAACGAAACCGTCTGCTTCCAGGTCGTCATCCACTCGGGGCTGACCTCTCTGGCCGACGTGAACATCGAACTTGGCGACCTCCGCAGCGACAAGGGCCATACGCTCCGCGCCGAGGCAAAGGTGTTTCGCGCCTGGCCCGTCCGGGTCGAGGCCTTCCATCCCTGGCAGAGGCTCTACCGACAGGACGAGTGCCAGCCGCGGGAGGTCTACGACGTGCTCGTGCCGGCCGATACACCGGAGTACGGCCTGCCCGTCACACTGCCGCCGGACACGATGGCCCTGGCGTGGGTCGATCTGCACATCGAAAAGGGCAGCGAGCCGGGCGTCTACGCCGGCACCGTCCGCGTGACCAGCAAGGGGCAGCCCCTCTGGACCATGAACGCCTCCCTGGAGGTCCACCCGTTCGCCCTGCCGGACGCACCGGCCTTACGCGCGATCACGCGGTTCGACGGCAGGGACCTTTGCCGCTCGCACCTGCGTCTCGCCGGCAAGGCCTATGCCCCCGTCCGCCTCAGCCAGCACGATCCGCTTGTCGATCAGGCCATCGACCTGATCCACGCGACGGCGGAACTGCTGAACGCCCACGGCGTGACCGGCGTGCCGGCCGGCTACGGGCCCGCCCTGCACGTCGACGCCGACGGTAACCTCCAGGTCCGCTGGCAGGACTACGACCGTCTCGTCCAGCCGCTGCTCGACGGGGAGTTTTCGAGTGGCCGCGTCCGACCCGACGCCTGGCCCGTGCCGCTGGAGGCCGGCGACATCCCCTTGCCCGGCCGCGGCACCGGCAGCACCGGACTGTATCAGCGACTGCTCAGCCAGTATGCCCGCCAGGCCGCGGAGCACTTCCGCCTGCGCCGCTGGCACGACCAGGCGTTCTTCGAGGTCGACGTCCCCGGGACCTGGCCCGACGATTACGCCCGGTGGCAGCAGCTGATTGTGCCCACGCTGGCCCAGGCTGCACCGACGCTGCGGCGGCTGGTGCGACTGCCCGACGCCCAGATGGGCGCGTACGGCTGGTTCGGCTGGCCCGACACTCATCGCCTGACCGCCCGTGCCGACATCCTGTCTGTACCAGGCCGGTTCTTCGTCTACTCGGACGCCCCGCCGCAGCCGGACCGGCAGCGCTGGCTCCGCCCCGACCACCCGCCGTTTTGCCCGTCCCTGCGGCTGGGGGCCGGCGGCATCGACCCGGGCGCGCTGCCTTGGGCGGCGTGGCGACTGCGGGCTGATGCGATCGATCTGCCCGATCAGGGCGGCTGGCCGGACTCGCGCGACATCGTCGTCGACCGGCCCGACGCCGACGGTGACGGCTGGCTCGTCTGGCCCGGCCAGCCCTGGGGGCTGGATGCCCCGGTCCCGTCGATCCGCCTGAAGCGTCTGCGGGCCGGGCTCCAGGAGTGCAAGTACCTCTACCTGCTCCGCCAGCACGGGCGCGTTCACGTGGACGAGCTGCTGGCGGAAAGCCTTGTGCCCCTGGCCGGCAGCCTCGCCTACGGACGGCAGCTGATCGAGGGCCTCGGCGGCGAGATCCAGACCGACAAGACCGCCTGGGACGACGGGCTCCACCTGATGGCCGAAGAGGTGCGGATGGCCATCGCCGACGTCGGCAGCGACGAGTTCGACCAGTTCACCAACCGGATCGACTGGCGGACCTTCCTGCAGAAGGCCCGGCGGGTCAGGGCCTGGGCCGAGCCGGTCCGCCTTCGCGCCGATGCGGCCGGCCTGATCCGGGCGCAGATCCCCATCGAGATCCTCAACCTGCGGGCCGTACCCGTCAGCGGGAAGGTCCGCTGGGGCCCCCTGCCCGACCTGTGGAAAGCCGCCGGCGAATCCATCGACTTCGGGCCTGTCCAGCCGTTCCAGCGGACCCGCGTGGTCTTGTCCGCCGAAGGGCCGGGGCTGGGCACCGACACCACCGGCCACTCGCCCTGGACGATCGTGTTCGAGCCGGACGGGGAGGATCCGACAGAGATAACCGCCGTCCTCTCGGCGGTCGCCGCCATGCAGCTCGATGAGCCGATCACGGTCGACGGCGACCTGACCGACTGGAAGCCCGGGCGGTTTAACACGCTTTCACGGTTCCGGACGTTCGGGCGCAGCGACGACCGGCCGGGCGATCCGAACGAACCTGTCCCCAGTGGCACCGACGCCTTCGTCGCCAGCGACGGGGAGACCCTCTATATCGCCGCCCGCATGCACGGGGCGGCACAGGATCTGCGGCTCAAGCAGACCAACACCGTCGCCTACGACGGGGCGGTCCCCGTCGGCGAGGACCTGATCGAAATCCTGCTCGACCCCGACAACGGCGCCAGCGGCGGGCCCGAGCGGCTCATCCACGTGATCGTCAAGGCCAACGGCGCTGCCGTCGCCAACCTCGGGCTTGACCTGGACCCGCCCCTGGGCCCCCACCGGCCGCTGGGCACGCAGGTGCAGGCCGCCGCCCGGATCCACAAGGACGCCTGGACCGCCGAGGTCGCCATCCCGCTGCGCGCACTCAGACCCATCCGCCCGAAGCCGGCCTACTGGGGCCTGAACATCTGCCGCATGCGCGCCGCCGATCTCGAATACACCAACTGGTCCGGCGCCCGCGTCTCGTCGTACCACCCCGAGGCCCTCGGCAACCTGCTGGTGCCGAATCAGCCGTTGCCCGCCGCCGCCGATCCCCCATAATGTACATAGGCAAAGATCGCCCCTCAGCGAGGACGCGCAATGGCCCACTGGCCCGAAGACGAACAAGATCTCGATGAGAACGACGACCCTCAAGAAGCCGACATGGACCCTGAGGACGACGAGGAGGCTGCCGACACCCGGCCCTGCCCGCGGTGCCGCGAGCAGGTCTACGAGGACTCCGTCCGCTGCCCCTACTGTGGAGAATACATGACCGAGGAACAACCTTCCCGCAACCGGCCGACCTGGTTCATCATCGCCGCGGTACTTGCCCTGCTGGCCCTTGGGGCGTGGCTGTTCTGGACACTGGGCGCATAGGTCACGCCGGTCACGCCGGCCGGACCGATACCTCCGTCCATTCTTCCCGGCCGGGCAGGAGCACCAACAGGCAGCCCATGTCGTCGGCCTCGCACACCTCGCGGCCGCCGGCGTGTTCGACAGCGTACCGCCCCGGCGATCCCATCACCGCCAGCGCCATCGGCCGCGAAGAGGGCCCGTCGGTCCGGCACTCGAACCGCAGCCGGCCGCCGTCCATCCGGACGTCGCGGACCTCGCTGTCGTAGCCGACCGTCACCCGCCCGGGCTGCGAGATCGCCCCGATCATGTCAAGCACCGGCGCGCTCAGACCCGCGAAGTGCTGGTAGCCGCCGCCGAGCCCCGTGGCGATCCGCACGTATTCGAACGTGCAGTGCGAACGCCGCACTTCGCGGGCCCACACCTCGGCCACCTGCCGCGGCACGACGCGGCCGAGCCACGCATCACCCCAATCCAATCCCGCCCGCCACAAAAACCACTGGTGCGGAATCCAGACGCTGCCGTTCCAGTAGCCGTCCGGGTTGTAATACGGCGCCGCCTGGTCGACCGCGCTGATCCCCACGGCCGTCCAGAACCGCCCCGGGGATCGCAGCCGCCCCAGCAGCCGCCCCGCCCGCTGCGGGTCGCACCCACCCGCCAGCAGCGGGCTCATGCTGTCGAGCGTGTGGTTGAAGTTGACCCCGCTTTCGTGGCGAAACGGCTCGAACGTCCGGTGGTGCACATAGCTGTAGACCTCCTCGCCGACGTCCCACGTCCGCTCGATCGCCGCCAGACCGCGGACGATGTCGGCGTCGTAGCGGACGATGTCCTCCGCCCGGCCGAGCTCGCCCGCCAGCCGCCGCAGCAGCCGCCCGAACCGCACCACGTGCGCGGTCGTGCAGACCGGCGTGATCTGCTCGGTGAGGCCACGGGCGTGCACGGCATACTGCGGGGGCAGGTCGTCCCAGCCGCCGCTGTTGTAGAAGATCGGGTACGGGTTGAGCAACCCCGTGCCGAACCGATCGGTCGGCGAGCCGGGCGTCCGCCCGACCAGGAATTCGTAGTGCCGCCGCAGCCGGGGGTAGAAGTACGCCAGCAGGTCCCGGTCCCGCGTCCGCTGCCACACCTCGTTAAACAGGTACGCCTGCACCGGCACCGTCGTGCCGTGCCAGATGAAGTCGACCGGGTCGTCCGGCCCGCACAGGTAGACGTTCAGGCACTCGATCGCCGCGGCGGGATCGACCTCCAGCAGCCCGATGCCGTGCATCCCCGCATCCCAGGCATAGAGCCCGCCCCAGAGCTTGCCCGGCGTGTATGTCGCGATCGTCTCGGAGGGCAGGAACACCGGGTACGACACGTTCATCAGACAGTTGGCCGCCAGGATTTGGTGCCCCAGCTCGAATCGCGGGTGGACGCGCCCGGGCACCTCAGCCGCCGATGCCTCTTCCGCAGCACCCCGCTCGACAGCCCCCGCGGTCCGAGCCGCCGCCAGCATCTCCTCCAGACCGGCCTGCGCTTTGCCCCGATCCGCCCCGTCGGCCAGCAGGACCTCGAACTCGGCCTGCCCGCCGGCCGGGACCGCTACCCCCTCAATCCGCAGACATCCCAGGACCGTCGCCCCGTCCATCCGCTCGGCGAAGGCCTCGCCCTGCCACAGATGGGGCCGATCGACCAGGTTCGCCTGCCCGGCCGTGGTCGCCAGGGCATACGTCCGGTCGATCAGGTCCGTACGAAGTATGAACCGGTTGTCTCCGACCGCGCAATGTTCCACCCGCGGTGGGCTCTGCGTATCCGGTGCCACGACCAGGGCCTCGCGCGGGCTGGCAGTCAGGGCGAACCCGTCCAGGTCGATATTGCCCGGTATCTGCCCGTACAGGTCGCGCTGTCCGTGTGGTTCTGGCCCTGCCTCGACGACCAGCTCGAACTCGTGCTCACCGGCCGAGACGTCCCCCAGGTCGAGCCAGACCCACTGGTACGAGGATCCTGCGCCAAACTCCACCGGTCGCTGCTGGCCATCCCAGTACAGCACATGGCGGAAGGTACCGCGTTGCCGCATGAGGTAGCGGACCCCCAGTTTCGCCCCGGCGACCGACTTGGGCAGGTCCAGCCGATAGGCGATCCGCGTGCCCGGCAACGTCGCCCAGGCCCGCGACAGGGACATGTTGGCCACCGCCGCGGCGTCCGCCTTGACCAGGTTCCGATAACCATCGTCGAAGCGGACGGCCCATGTCTGCAGGTCCGTATATTCCTCGGCCCCGACCCAGATGTCCCCCGCCTCCAGGTTCAACACCGGCGGGCGCCGCAGCTCCGACGGCACGGCCGCAAGGATCTCCAGGTCGACCTCGCGCCGCTGCGGTGTGCGATTGACCAGACGGACCCGCCCCCGGCACCCGCCCGGCGCGGGGCGGCACTCGACA